>NZ_JASPJP010000002.1:0-305329 GCF_030232615.1 Corynebacterium sp. MSK035 | reverse complement strand
GAGCTATTCTTTGGTGATTTGTGGTGTGTGGTCTGGGGTTATGGTGGCATGCGGACACACTTTTCTTTACTTAACCCGAACTTTCTCGCGGTGATTTTTTGTTTGTAGGGGCCGTTGGTGGGGATGCGGGGCAGGGGTTTGGGGTAGGGGCTCGAGTGAGGGGCTCTGGATTAAGCGGGGGCAGGGGCTCGAGTTAGAGGCTCGAGTTAGAGGTCAGCCACTCATCGATGAGTTATTCACTTATGGTTCCGCTGGGGCTCATCGATAAGTGAATAGATTATCCATAAGTGCGCGCCAAATGTCTGCAAACATGACAAGAAATACCGCTGCCTACCTGCTGATTTGTGCTTAGTGGTGATTTCGGGTTAATCTTTGCAAGGCTTCACGGAGAGCACAGAACGAAACAAAGCGGTCAACAATTGGCCACGGAGTTACGTGCTGAGTTCAACGGATGCTGATGCCCCCTTAGCTCAGTCGGCAGAGCGTTTCCATGGTAAGGAAAAGGTCGACAGTTCGATTCTGTCAGGGGGCTCTGTTCTTTTATACGGACTTATGTCCGGTAGAGAATAGGGGCGATGTAGCTCAGATGGTGAGAGCGCACGACTCATAATCGTGAGGTCGGGGGTTCGATCCCCCCCATCGCTACTACGGACAGTGATGTTCGTCGAACCCCGCCTTGATTATGCAGCAATGCAGTAAGGTGGGACATTGTCAGCTAAGGACTGAGAAGTTCTTTCGCTGGTGGTGAAGGGGCGTGGCTCAATTGGTAGAGCAGCGGTCTCCAAAACCGCAGGTTGCAGGTTCGAGTCCTGTCGCCCCTGCAAGTACCCGTCATCCAGGGCGTATGAAAATGCGTCTGGGTGGCGGGTTTTTCGTTTATGTTCGGTGGCGGTGGGGCAATGCGAGTTACTGACTGCGTTTATGACAAAAACAGCCCGAAAAATGGCTTGAAAGTGTCATAAACCCATACAGTTTCACATTTGCAGCCCCAAGTTCGCATCCCCGAGCGAGCGGCCGAAGCGAGCAGCCCGAGCTAGCAGCCCGTAGTTCTTTGGGGTTGTCAGAATCGAATCTCGAAGCCTGCGGTTCCCACGAAGGGCATTTCTTCGATAGTGTGGATTATCGGCTAGAATTTACGCACTGAACCAGACTTGCTCTGCACAGTGGGGGCTTGGCTCCGGAGAACATCCCTGGGGTTTGCCCTTGAAGAATTCACGTTTGAGTTTCACTGTGCAGTATCTTTAGGTCTCATATGCACGAAGTAGCGAAGGAGCATCGTGTCTGAGGAAAACCAGACTTTCCAGGCGGCGGCTCGCCCGTCCGGTAAGCGCCAGGCGACGGGCGCGCAGACCACCGTGGCGAAGAAGCCTGCGCGTGAGAAGGAGACCAACGAGCTTTCGACTCGTAATCCTTTGGTTTTCATCAAGCAGGTTGTTGACGAGCTGCGCAAGGTGATTTGGCTGACCGGCCGCCAGATGGTCACCTACAGCATCATCGTGATTCTGTTCCTGATTGCCATGATCGCTCTCGTGTGGGGTGTGGACACGCTGGCCGGTCTGGGTGTCCGATCGGTGTTGGGTAAGTAATCGGTTATACTGTTTCGCAGTGATGCTTTTCATCCCGCCTCCGAGTTCCGGACGGCGGGATTATTCGTTAGCGCAGCTGGTGTCTGGCTGTGCGAAGTGATTGCGGATGGCATATTGGCTCTTAGGACTCTTTAGGCGAAGATGCCAATGTCGCGAACCGTTGATGTAGATACAAGAGGGGTTAGCACGACATGAATGATGGTCAGAATATTTTCTCCGACGCCCAGTCCGCGGATGCTGCCGCAACTGAGCAGGATGCGCAGGACGCACCGGCTCAGGTAGAAGCTCCGGCCGAGGGTGCAGTCGCAGCCGCAGCCGACGCAGCCGCAGCTGACTCTGCTGCAGCAGAAGCAGCGCCGGCAGAGGAGACTGCCGCTGACGCTGAGGCACAGGCAGCTGCTGACGCAGATGCCGAGTACCGTAAGCGCCTGCGCGAGTTCCAGCGTGAGCTCAAGCGTCGTCCGGGCGACTGGTACATCATCCAGTGCTACTCCGGCTACGAGAACAAGGTGAAGACCAACCTGGAAATGCGCGCCCAGACCATGGGTGTCGATGAGCAGATCCACGAGGTCATCGTTCCGGTTGAGGAAGTCGAAGAGCGCAAGGACGACGGCAAGAAGAAGATCGTTAAGCGCAAGCTGCTGCCGGGCTACGTTCTGGTTCGTATGAGCCTGGATGACCCGTCCTGGTCCGTCGTCCGCGACACCCCGGGTGTTACTTCCTTCGTCGGTAGCGAGGGCCAGCCGTCCAAGGTCAAGATTCGCGAGGTCGCTAAGTTCCTCATGCCGAAGGAGACCATCACCGCGGACGCCGCTGAAGAAGCTGCAAATGCTGACGGTGAGCTGGCTGTCGCAGCGGCGCCGCAGGCGGAGAAGAAGGCCGTCGCCATCGACTACGAGGTCGGCGAGTCCGTCACCATCCTGTCCGGTCCGTTCGCATCCGTGGCTGCGACCATCTCCGAGATCGACCCGGACACCGGCCGCATGAAAGCTCTGGTTTCCATCTTCGGCCGTGAGACCCCGGTCGAGCTGGGCATCGATGAGGTCGAGAAGCTGAACTAGGCCTCGCACTAAGCCGGCCGCCAAGCCAAGCGCCGAGCAAGGCACCAGCTAGCTCGCTCGCGCAACCAATCCGGTAACGGATTTTGATGCACGCCATACGCTGCGGTAACGTAGCCAGGCGTGCATTTTTGTGCCTTGAGCACAGATGCGCCAAGTAATTCGTATCCCCGGTGGCTGGCACCAACTCGATGACCAGCGCCAGCGGCCATGATGGTCGAGGGCGCAAGGGTCGTCGTAAAGCGTCGGCATCCGGACGGGGTGAGTCGCCTTTTCATCGGGGCGGCGTGCCCCGGTAACTAGGAAGTAGGTTAATCCGATGGCTCCGAAGAAGAAGCTTTCTGCGATTATTAAGCTGCAGATTCAGGCTGGTCAGGCTAACCCGGCTCCGCCGGTTGGTCCGGCACTGGGTGCTCATGGTGTCAACATCATGGAGTTCTGCAAGGCTTACAACGCAGCAACTGAGAACCAGCGTGGCAACGTTGTCCCGGTTGAAATTTCTGTCTACGAAGACCGCTCCTTCACCTTCGTTCTGAAGACCCCGCCGGCAGCTAAGCTGCTGCTGAAGGCCGCTGGCATTCAGAAGGGCTCTGGCGTTCCGCACACCAACAAGGTCGGTTCCGTGACCTGGGAGCAGTGC
The DNA here is from genome assembly GCF_030232615.1 of Corynebacterium sp. MSK035. NCBI lineage: Bacteria > Bacillati > Actinomycetota > Actinomycetes > Mycobacteriales > Corynebacteriaceae > Corynebacterium > Corynebacterium sp. MSK035. The sequence goes on along the minus strand of NZ_JASPJP010000002.1, from coordinate 302,045 downwards.
AAGGAAATCGCCGAGCTGAAGAAGCCGGACCTGAACGCTAACGACATCGAGATGGGTGCACGCATCATCGCCGGTACCGCTCGTTCCATGGGCATCACCGTCGAGGGCGCTAAGTAAACCGTCAGCGTTTAGCTGCTCCTTCATCAAGTGGTAGGGCCAGCTTCGGCCCGCTACACACCACAATCCAACCATTTCACTTAATTGAGATTGGACTTTTCATGAGCAAGAACTCTAAGGCATACCGCGCCGCCGCCGAGAAGATCGACGCCGGCCGCATCTATTCTCCGCTCGAGGCCGCTAACCTGGCCAAGGAGACTTCCTCCAAGAACTACGACGCCACTATCGACGTCGCTATCCGCCTGGGCGTTGACCCGCGCAAGGCTGACCAGCTGGTTCGCGGCACTGTCTCCCTGCCGAACGGCACCGGTAAGACCGTCCGCGTTGTCGTTTTCGCTGCTGGCGAGAACGCCACCAAGGCTGAAGAGGCTGGCGCTGACTTCGTCGGCTCCGAGGAGCTGATCGAGAAGATTCAGGGCGGCTGGACCGACTTCGACGCTGCTATCGCTACCCCGGACCAGATGGCCAAGGTTGGTCGCGTGGCTCGCATCCTCGGCCCGCGTGGTCTGATGCCGAACCCGAAGACCGGCACCGTTACCCCGGATGTCGCTAAGGCTGTCACCGAGATCAAGGGCGGTAAGATTTCCTTCCGCGTCGACAAGGCTGCAAACCTGCAGGCTGTTATCGGTAAGGCTTCCTTCGACGCTGAGAAGCTGGCCGAGAACTACGGTGCGCTTATCGACGAGCTGATGCGCCTCAAGCCGTCCGCTGCTAAGGGTAAGTACCTGAAGAAGATCACCGTCTCCGCCACCAACGGCCCGGGCATCCCGGTTGACACCAGCGTGATCAAGGACTACACCGCCTAAATCAGCATCAGCCGATAGGCGAGTGTGCTCTTCACGAGTCACTCGAGAGTGACTCTGAGCAAAGCTCTTTAAAACCGCCGCCGCGCGCACTTTCCCACAGTGTGTAAGGTGGCGGTTTTGCATTGGCATAAGGGGTATCGATAGCGCGGTGGGGGCTTGGGCGCGGTAGACGTCGTAAAGCGAATTGCTAATCCAAACAACTAATCCAGGCGAAATGGACTCACAGCCAAAGTTTGTTGCTTAAAATCGCGACTATGACGTTAATTTTGGAACCCGAAGAAGGGCTGGAGGCGCTCGGCGAGATTAATCGCCTGGCGCAGCTCGACGACGGTTCCGGAATTATTGAACCGCAGCTCATCTCGTATCTCGACTCGTTGGGCGACGATGCCTATGACATGCCCTGCCTGCGCATCGCGGGACAGACTCTGCTGGGCGAGGTACTGACGGGGCTAGGAGAGGACGAGCGCGTAGCTGAGGTCCTTCGCCGCAATATCCAGGACTCTGTGGTGCTTCCGGGGATGAGTGAGGAGGAAGCTCTACAAGCTCGGGCGGCGCAGGTCGTGGTCGTGCGGCTGTTGCGCATCATCGCGCGGATGGAGGCCGTCGAGCTGCGTAATGTCGTGGCGCAGCAGTGCCTGGCATCGCAGATCCCGCCGGTTGTGCGCGTGGCACTGACACTCACCGTGGATATTCTCGACGCCGCCAGATTGGACGCACATCCCGACGACATGGTGCGCGTGGTGCTCGACTACGCCGACCAAGTGCTCTGGCTTGCCGACGACGACCTGAATGCGTACTTTGCCGAGCTCGAGATGATTGTCCAGCAACGTGAGAAGGACCTGGAGTTCGGCCGCTTCGGAGAGCCAGGTCCGGCGCGGTTTGGATAGGCGATTTGGTTAATTGCCAGGGTCTGGTATAAAGTTTCTTCACGAAGTTTGACCGGCTTCCAATCGGTACCAACATCGAGTTGGGAAGATGGAGGTTGGTACTCAAGTTTCACCGAAGACCGTCGGTCATTCGCTTTGAAAGAAGCGGATTGAAGGTTTCATTGTAGGAATACAGTGAGCGGCCCACGCAGGAGGACTTGGAAGCGCTTGCGCAGTTTGACTTCACCTGTTGTCCTTGCGGTCGGCGGAGTTGAAGCGGAACATGCCACAAGAATTGTGCGCCCCATCCTTGTGCGAGGATTGGGGCGTTTGTTGTATTTGCGCAACAGAATCCTTTACTTGGCCGAGCGGAAAATTGCAAAGACCAGGAAGGAGGCGAGAGTACACATGGCAGCAAATGCTGAGAAGATTGCAGCTGTTGCAGCGCTGAAGCAGGACGTCGAAGAGTCCAACGCTATCGTGCTGACTGAGTACCGCGGCCTGTCCGTTGCGGAAATCACGGAACTGCGTCGCGCCCTCGGTGCTGATGTTAAGTACTCCGTCGCCAAGAACACCATGATCAAGATCGCTGCCGACGAGGCAGGGATTGAGGGTCTTGATGAGCACCTGAACGGCCCGACTGCAGTCGCCTTCATCAAGGGCGAGGCTGTGGATGCGGCTAAGGCGATTAAGAAGTTCGCCGGTGACAACAAGAACCTCGTGATCAAGGGCGGCTACATGGACGGTGCTGCAATGGATGCAGCACAGTTCGAGGCTCTTGCGGATATGGATAACCGTGAGACCACGCTGGCAAAGCTGGCTGGTGCCTTCAATGGCGTTCTGGCGAACGTCGCTGGCCTGCTCGACGCTCCGACCTCCTCGGTTGCCCGCCTTGCTGCGGCACTCGAGGAAAAGAAGTAATCCCGAGCGGCTCGCGATCTACGCGAACTAAATCACGCGAAAAACTTTTCAATATCACTTTGACGGCTTCGACCCCAGGGATCTCTGAGGGGAGCGGCCGCACCACACTCATAGGAGAATATCCATGGCTAAGTACACCACTGAGGAACTGCTCGAGGCTTTCAAGGAAATGACCCTCGTTGAGCTCACCGAGTTCAAGAAGGCTTTCGAGGAAGAGTTCGACGTTACCGCTGCTGCTCCGGTTGCAGTTGCTGCTGCAGGCGCTGCTGGCGGCGAGGCTGCTGCTGAGGAGAAGGACGAGTTCGACGTCGTCCTCGAGGACGCTGGCGCTAAGAAGATCGGCGTTATTAAGGCTGTCCGCGAGATCGTCTCCGGCCTGGGCCTGAAGGAGGCTAAGGAGATGGTTGAGTCCGCTCCGAAGGCTATCCTGGAGGGTGCTTCCAAGGACGACGCTGAGGCTGCTAAGGCTAAGCTGGAAGAGGCTGGCGCAAAGGTTGCCCTCAAGTAATTCAATTACTTGCCTCGGCCCCGGTAGTGGCCTAAAGCTACCAATTATGACCGCCAATTCTGGGCTTCGTGCCCGGGGTTGGCGGTTCTTTTGTTTCTGGGGCCTTTGCTAACCCGCCTGACCCGGGCAAAACCTCACTAATCTCACCCGTCACAGGGAGTTGAGGCAAAAACCAGCCCACTCATTGTCTTGATTACCCTTATTGGCCTGTAAAGTATCTAACATGCTCTCACGGCCGAGAATTCTGTCTATCCTTCTGTTGGGTCTAGGCACCGCACTGCTTGCTGCTGGCATTTTGCTGCCCAAAGTGCTCAATGTTGATCCCAAAATGCCGCTTGACCTGCCGCCGGTGTCGTATACCCTGCGGGCGGAAGACGGCGTATCCACCAGGATTAACGAAGAGGGCAAGCGGGAAGAAGTGCACTCGCCGCTGCAGCGACAGCTTCACGGCGTGCTCATCGAACCCGCGGATGCGGACAAGGTTTCGCTCCGCGTCGGCGTGACTGAAATGCGTGAGCTTCCCCCTGAGGTTATCGGCACCGACCCGCTGACGGAGCTTATCGAGGCCAATATCTGGACAGTTACCATCGACCGACTCACCGGCGAGGCGCTGGCTCCTGCGACGCTTGTCGACCGCATGGCGGGCGTTCCACGGTCAGTGGCTTTCGAGGGGAACTGGGTGAAGCTCCCGGCCGACACGGAGGAAAAGGAATACCTGATCTTTGATGATCTCCTCCACGATTCCTTACCAGCAAAGTTTGTCGGGGAAGAGGAGCGCGGTGGTAACCGTGTCCTGCATTTCCGTCAGGACATTGAGAAGACGAATCTCGCCCAGAAGTACCGTTCTTATGTCTCTCAGCTAACCCAGGATGACAAGTCCGGCTTCCTCCAGTACCAGGGCACCCGTGATTTGTGGGTTGAGCCCAAGTCTGGCTCGGTCATCGATATGGCCGAGGACATCCACCTTTGGTGGGAGACCCGCGACGGCGAGCCGATCATGGACTACCTGCGCTTCAACGGCAAGATGGACGAAGGCCTTTCCAATCAGCTTCTCTTTGGCGCAATACAGAATTTCCAGCGCCCAGCTCTAGAGCCGTGGTCAATCGGCCTCATTGCGTCCGGTTCAATTCTGGTATTCATCGCAATCGTGGGCATCGTGCGTCCTTCGACCCGTCGTAAAGCAGAGTAACGCTTTACGACGGCCATAGCGCCCAGGCCTCATCGTTATATCGGTAACGGGTGAATGCGACACGCCCGATTTGTCAAGTTGTACTAGACAACTGCCAGTTTTTGACATAGGCTAAATCGTTGCGCTGGAATTAGTGTATCTGTCGCCAGCTCTTTTATAGTTTGCGCTCGGAGCGCGGGGCTATTATGTAGCACCGTTTTTCGTGCATCTAGCTGTTAAAGGAGTTGCTGCGGCGCCGCCGTTAGGGCTCGGGGCTCGCCTTTAAAGGCTGGTCTTGGAGGCCAAGTGGCGGGGGAATCACTTTCGTGTGTGACCAAAGGTTAGACGCAAAGTATCCCGGTGCGCAACAGAAATAATTCCTGCAACTTGAATCGCGTATAAACCAAGCGGGCGGAGCGCACCACCGGTTGCCGGTGTGCTCCACCGCGTGAGGTGCTGGAAGGACGCATCTTGGCAGTCTCCCGCCAGACCAAGGCAGTAACCGGTATTCCCGGAGCTTCGAAGAGGTACTCGTTTGCAAAGATTCAGGAGCCGATTGCGGTTCCTGGTCTGCTCGACCTGCAGCGTGAGTCTTTCGCATGGCTCATTGGCACGCCTGAGTGGCGTGCTCGTCGCCAGGAGGAGCTCGGAGAAGACGCTCGGGTTACCAGCGGTCTCGAAGATATTCTAGAAGAGCTCTCTCCGATTGAGGACTACTCCCAGAAGATGTCCCTGACGCTGTCGGACCCATGGTTCGACTCCGTTAAGAACACCGTGGATGAGTCCAAGGATAAGGACATCAACTACTCGGCTCCCCTCTACGTCACCGCGGAGTTCACCAACCGCGAGACCGGTGAGATCAAGAGCCAGACTGTCTTCATCGGTGACTTCCCGATGATGACGGACAAGGGTACGTTCATCGTCAACGGAACTGAGCGTGTCGTTGTTTCTCAGCTGGTGCGCTCTCCGGGCGTCTACTTCGATGAGACCATCGACAAGTCCACCGAGCGCCCGCTGCACTCGGTGAAGATTATTCCGTCGCGCGGTGCGTGGCTGGAGTTCGACGTCGACAAGCGGGACACCGTCGGCGTTCGTATTGACCGTAAGCGTCGCCAGCCGGTCACGGTTCTGTTGAAGGCTTTCGGCTGGACCACCGAGGAGATCAAGGAGCGCTTCGGCTTCTCTGAGATCATGATGGCCACCCTGGAGAAGGACGGTGTTGCAAACACCGACGAGGCTCTGCTGGAGATTTACCGCAAGCAGCGCCCGGGTGAGCCGCCGACGCGCGAGTCCGCGCTGGCTCTGCTGGAGAACAACTTCTTCAAGCCGAAGCGCTACGACCTGGCTAAGGTCGGTCGCTACAAGGTCAACCGCAAGCTGGGTCTGGGCGCTGATGCCTCCGGCGAGATGGTTCTGACCGAGCAGGATATTGCTACCACCATCGAATACCTTGTGCGCCTGCACGACGGCGAGAATGTTATGACCTCGCCGGAAGGTGTTGAGATCCCGGTTGAGACCGACGATATCGACCACTTCGGTAACCGTCGTCTGCGTACCGTAGGCGAGCTGATTCAGAACCAGGTCCGCGTGGGTCTGTCCCGCATGGAACGCGTGGTTCGTGAGCGCATGACCACTCAGGACGTGGAGTCGATCCAGCCGACCACCCTGATTAACGTGCGCCCGGTTTCCGCGGCTATCCGTGAGTTCTTCGGTACTTCCCAGCTGTCCCAGTTCATGGACCAGAACAACTCGCTGTCGGGTCTGACCCACAAGCGTCGTCTGTCTGCACTGGGCCCGGGTGGTCTGACCCGTGACCGTGCTGGCCTTGAGGTTCGAGACGTTCACCCGTCCCACTACGGTCGCATGTGTCCAATTGAGACCCCAGAGGGTCCGAACATTGGCCTGATTGGTTCGCTGTCCTGCTACGCACGCGTGAACCCGTTCGGTTTCATTGAGACTCCGTACCGTCGCGTCCGCGATGGTGTCATCACCGACGAGGTCGACTACCTCACCGCTGATGAGGAAGACCGCTACGTCGTCGCGCAGGCCAACACCCCGATCGACGAGAACGGCCACTTCGTTCAGGAGACTCTGTCTGTTCGTAAGAAGGGTGGTGACGTCGAGTCCGTCCGCGCCGATGAGGTCGACTACCTCGATGTTTCCCCGCGTCAGATGGTCTCCGTGGCTACCGCCATGATTCCGTTCCTCGAGCACGACGACGCTAACCGTGCCCTGATGGGTGCGAACATGCAGCGCCAGGCTGTGCCGCTGCTGCGTTCGGAGGCTCCGTTCGTCGGTACTGGTATGGAGCAGCGTGCGGCTTACGACGCCGGCGATGTCATTGTCGCTTCGGCCACCGGTGTGGTCGAGACCGTGTCGGCAGACTTCATCACCATCATGGATGATGAGGGCCAGCGCCACACCTACCTGCTGCGCAAGTTCGAACGCACCAACCAGGGCACCTGCTACAACCAGAAGCCACTGGTTGACGAAGGCCAGCGTGTTGAGGCCGGCCAGGTCATCGCTGACGGTCCGGGTACCGACAACGGTGAGATGGCACTTGGTAAGAACCTGCTCGTGGCATTCATGCCGTGGGAAGGACACAACTACGAGGACGCCATCATCCTGAACCAGCGCATGGTTGAGGAGGACATCCTGACCTCGATTCACATCGAGGAGCATGAGATTGATGCCCGCGACACCAAGCTGGGTCCGGAGGAAATCACCCGTGACATCCCGAACGCATCCGAGGAGATGCTGAAGGATCTGGATGACCGCGGTATCGTCCGCATCGGTGCCGACGTTCGCGACGGTGACATCCTGGTCGCTAAGACCACGCCGAAGGGCGAGACTGAGCTGACTCCGGAGGAGCGCCTGCTGCGCGCTATCTTCGGCGAGAAGTCCCGCGAGGTCCGTGACACCTCCATGCGTGTTCCGCACGGTGAGTCCGGCAAGGTCATCGGCGTCCGCGTCTTCTCCCGTGAAGACGATGACGACCTGGCACCGGGTGTCAACGAGATGGTCCGCGTCTACGTTGCGCAGAAGCGCAAGATTCAGGACGGCGACAAGATGGCAGGTCGCCACGGTAACAAGGGTGTTATCGGCAAGATCCTGCCGCAGGAGGATATGCCGTTCCTGCCGGACGGCACCCCGGTCGACATCATTCTGAACACCCACGGTGTTCCGCGTCGTATGAACATCGGCCAGGTCCTCGAGGTTCACCTCGGCTGGCTGGCGAAGGCCGGCTGGAGCATTGAGGGCGACCCGGATTGGGCTAAGCGTCTTCCGGCTGACCTGCACGACGTTCCGTCCGACTCCCTGGTTGCAACCCCAGTGTTCGACGGTGCTGAGAACGAGGAGCTCGCTGGTCTGCTCGCGTCGTCCCGCCCGAACCGTGACGGCGAGGTGCTGGTCAACGCTGACGGTAAGGCCACGCTGTTCGACGGCCGCTCTGGCGAGAAGTTCCCGTTCCCGGTTTCGGTGGGCTACATGTACATGCTGAAGCTGCACCACCTGGTCGACGAGAAGATTCACGCTCGTTCCACCGGTCCGTACTCCATGATTACTCAGCAGCCGCTGGGTGGTAAGGCTCAGTTCGGTGGTCAGCGCTTCGGTGAGATGGAGGTGTGGGCAATGCAGGCATACGGCGCTGCCTACACCCTGCAGGAGCTGCTCACCATCAAGTCCGATGACGTGGTTGGCCGCGTCAAGGTCTACGAGGCAATCGTGAAGGGCGACAGCATTCCGGATCCGGGTATTCCGGAGTCGTTCAAGGTGCTTCTGAAGGAACTGCAGTCGCTCTGCCTGAACGTTGAGGTCCTTTCGGCCGACGGCGTTCCGGTTGAGTTGGGCTCCTCCGACGATGAGGAACTCGACCACGCGACCGCTTCCCTCGGCATTAACCTGTCCCGCGATGAGCGTTCCGACGCTGACTCCGCATAGTTTCTCGCTTAACGACGAAACATTGCGTGAGTATCAGGGTCGGGAAGCCCTAACTCGCGAATAACCCAACACAGACGACAACGTACAAAAACCTCCGCAGAGAATTTGGTTTCCGCATTACTTCGATGCGGAGGGAAAGGGAAAACAGGTGCTCGACGTCAACAACTTTGACGAGCTCCGGATTGGGCTCGCTACCGCCGACGACATCCGCCGCTGGTCTCGCGGTGAGGTCAAGAAGCCCGAGACGATTAACTACCGTACGCTGAAGCCGGAAAAGGATGGCCTTTTCTGTGAGCGTATCTTCGGCCCGACCCGTGACTGGGAGTGTGCTTGTGGTAAGTACAAGCGCGTTCGCTTCAAGGGCATCATCTGTGAACGCTGTGGCGTTGAGGTGACCAAGTCGAAGGTTCGCCGTGAGCGCATGGGCCACATTGAGCTGGCCGCTCCGGTCACTCACATCTGGTACTTCAAGGGTGTGCCGTCCCGCCTCGGCTACCTGCTCGACCTGGCTCCGAAGGATCTGGAAAAGATCATCTACTTCGCCGCCAACATCATCACCTCCGTGGATGAAGAGGCTCGCCACAACGACCAGGAAACCCTCGAAGCAGACATGCTCGTGGACAAGAAGCTGGTTGAGGACGACCGCGACCAGGAGCTGGCCGAGCGTGCCCAGACCCTGGAAGAGGATCTGGCTGAGCTCGAGGCAGCCGGTGCCAAGGCTGACGCCCGTAAGAAGGTTCAGTCTGCAGCCGAGCGCGAGATGCGCCACATCCGTGAGCGCGCCCAGCGCGAGCTGGATCGTCTCGACGAGATCTGGAACACCTTCATCAAGCTCGAGCCGAAGCAGATGATTATCGACGAGGGTATTTACACCGAGCTCGTCGACCGCTACGAGGACTACTTCACCGGTGGTATGGGTGCTGAGGCTATTCAGACCCTGATCCGCAACTTCGACCTGGCCAAGGAGGCCGAGGAGCTGCGCGAGATTATTCGCGACGGCAAGGGGCAGAAGAAGATGCGCGCCCTCAAGCGCCTGAAGGTTGTCACTGCATTCCTGCAGTCCGGCAACGACCCGGCCGCTATGGTGCTCGACTGCATTCCGGTGATTCCGCCGGAGCTGCGCCCGATGGTGCAGCTCGACGGTGGCCGCTTTGCGACCTCGGACTTGAACGACCTCTACCGTCGTGTCATCAACCGCAACAACCGCCTGAAGCGCATGATCGACCTCGGCGCTCCGGAGATTATCGTCAACAACGAGAAGCGCATGCTTCAGGAATCCGTTGACGCACTGTTCGACAACGGACGTCGCGGCCGCCCGGTCACTGGTCCGGGTAACCGCCCGCTGAAGTCCCTGAGCGACCTGCTCAAGGGTAAGCAGGGTCGTTTCCGTCAGAACCTGCTGGGTAAGCGTGTTGACTACTCCGGCCGTTCGGTTATTATCGTCGGCCCGCAGCTGAAGCTGCACCAGTGTGGTCTGCCGAAGCTGATGGCTCTCGAGCTGTTCAAGCCGTTCGTGATGAAGGAGCTCGTGGCCAAGAGCTACGCGCAGAACATCAAGAGCGCAAAGCGCATGGTTGAGCGTCAGCGCCCAGAGGTCTGGGACGTCCTCGAAGATGTCATTACCGGACACCCGGTTCTGCTGAACCGTGCACCTACGCTGCACCGCCTGGGTATTCAGGCGTTCGAGCCGGTCCTGGTTGAGGGGAAGGCAATTCAGCTGCACCCACTGGCTTGTGAGGCTTTCAACGCCGACTTCGACGGTGACCAGATGGCAGTCCACCTGCCGCTGTCCGCTGAAGCACAGGCCGAGGCTCGCGTCCTGATGCTGTCCTCGAACAACATTCTGTCGCCGGCTTCCGGTAAGCCGCTGGCTATGCCGCGTCTGGATATGGTCACTGGCCTGTACTTCCTGACGCTGGAGAAGCCGGAGCTGCCGGGTGGCCACCAGGATGCCACCGAGGACGCACCGGAGCAGGGTATTTACACCAGCCCGGCCGAGGCCATCATGGCTTACGACCGCGGTGCAATTGGCCTGCAGAGTCCGATTAAGGTGCGCATCAGCCACCTGCGTCCGCCGGCTGAGATTGAATCCGAGCAGTTCCCAGACGGTTGGAACAAGGGCGATACCTGGCTGGCTTCGACCACGCTGGGCCGCGTTATGTTCAACGACCTGCTGCCGTGGAACTACCCATACGTCGAAGGCGTTATGGCTAAGAAGCCGCAGGCTGCAATCATTAACGACTTGGCTGCCAAGTACCCGATGATTACGGTCGCTCAGACCGTCGACAAGCTCAAGGATGCTGGTTTCTACTGGGCTACCCGTTCTGGTGTCACCATTGCTATGTCTGACGTGCTGGTCCTCCCGAACAAGCGGGAGATTCTGAACGGCTACGAAGAGAAGGCCGCCACGGTGGAGAAGAAGTTCCGCCGCGGTAAGCTCTCGGCTGCTGAGCGTCACGAGTCGCTGGTTAACCTGTGGAAGGCCGCGACGGCTGAGGTCGGTGAAAAGGTCGAGGCTCTGTACCCGGATGACAACCCGATTCCGATGATCGTGAAGTCGGGTGCCGCCGGTAACATGGGCCAGATTCACTCGCTGGCCGGCATGAAGGGTATGGTTACGAACCCTCGTGGTGAATACATCACCCGTCCGATTAAGACCTCCTTCCGCGAAGGCCTGTCGGTTCTCGAGTACTTCAACAACTCGCACGGTTCCCGTAAGGGTCTGGCCGATACCGCGCTTCGTACCGCTGACTCGGGTTACCTGACCCGTCGTCTGGTTGACGTTGCACAGGACGTCATCGTTCGCGAAGAGGACTGTGGTACCCACGATGGTGTCATTGTCGAGATTGGCGAGGATGTTCTGGACGCAGCCGGCAACCCGACCGGCGAGATCCGTCGTGCGAAGTATGTCGAGACCGCCGCGATTGCTCGTGTGCTGGCAGCCGATGTCACCGACGCTGAGGGCAATGTCCTTATCGCAGCTGACACCGACCTGAACGACGACCACATCACCCTGGCTCTCAGCCACGGTGTCAAGGAAGTCAAGGTCCGCTCGGTTCTGACCTGTTCCACCGCAACCGGTGTCTGTGCCAAGTGCTACGGTCGCTCGATGGCAACCGGCAAGCTCGTCGACATCGGAGAGGCTGTCGGTATTGTCGCTGCGCAGTCCATTGGTGAGCCGGGTACCCAGCTGACCATGCGTACGTTCCACCAGGGTGGTGTCGGTGGCGACATTACCGGTGGTCTGCCGCGCGTCCAGGAGCTGTTCGAGGCCCGCGTGCCGAAGAACAAGGCTCCACTGGTCCGCGAAAACGGTCGCGTGCGCCTGGAGGAGGACGAGCACTTCTACACGCTCACCCTCATCCCGGATGCCAACAGCGAAGACGAGGTTGTTTACGACAAGCTGTCCAAGCGTCAGGGCCTGGCTGAAATCACTGTCGATGGCCGTCGTCGCGCCATCCGCGATGGTGACCACGTGGTCAAGGGTCAGCAGCTGCTCAAGGGCGCTGCCGATCCGCACGAGGTCCTCGAGGTTCTGGGCCGCCGAGGCGTCCAGCGCCACCTCATCGAGGAAGTCCAGTCGGTCTACCGTGATCAGGGTGTGGCCATTCACGACAAGCACATCGAGGTTATCGTCAGCCAGATGCTGCGCCGCGTGATTGTGTCTAAGCCAGGTGACTCCGAACTGCTGCCAGGTGCACTGGTCGAGCGCTCCACGGTCATGGCGAAGAACCGCGAGATTGTCGCCTCCGGTGGCAGCGTCATCGAAGGCCGCCGCGTGCTGATGGGTATTACCAAGGCATCGCTGGCCACCGAGTCCTGGCTGTCCGCCGCCTCCTTCCAGGAGACGACGCGCGTGCTTACCGACGCCGCTATCAACAAGCGCTCGGATAAGCTCATCGGCCTGAAGGAGAACGTGATCATCGGTAAGCTGATCCCGGCTGGTACGGGTATCTCGCGCTACCGCAACATCACGGTTGAGCCGACTGAGGAAGCTGCCCGCCAGGCAGCCGCCCCGTTCGCTTCCTTCGGCGAGGGCTTCTACGGTGCCGAGGACACCTACGGCATCGATCAGGTCGGTTCCGCAGTTCCGCTGGATGACATCGGAACCTTCGAGTAGAAATCAATAGCTTTGCGGCAGCGGCTGGGGGAGCGGGAGAATTCCCTCGGTCACTGTCTGGCAAAGCACCTCGCCTGACAGTTGGGGCTTCGTGCGCTAACTGTTAGGTGGCAACCGGAAAAATCCTCCGGCACAGTTGTGGCTTACTAGCGGATTGCTAGTTCGTCACGGTCGTGCCGGAGGATTTTTCTTTGTCGAGGCAACCCAACTGGAAAACTCGGCTGGAGACTGAAGAAAGGCGATAGGAACAGAGGCAGGGGCAGGGGAGGGAGGGCTAGGGGCCCGTCCCGGCCTCCCTCCTCTACATCTTGAGAGCCTCTGCAATCGGAGTGTTGCCCTCGTTGAAGTTAATCATGCGACCAACGGTAGCCTCGTTGAACACGGTCTGCGCGATGACATTGGCAACGGTCGCACGAGCGACCTCGCCTGCCTTGTCCGCCGTGGTGTCGATGGAATCCTGGCCCTCGTTGAGCGTGAGCGCACTCGGGCCGAGAATGGTCCATTCCAGGTTTGAAGCGCGCAGCGCTTCGTCGGCTGCAGCCTTGGACTCGGCATAGGCAAAGAAGCTGTGATCCTCTGGAACGCCATGGTCGTGGCCCGCACCAAAGTAAGAGACCATCACGTAGCGCTTAACGCCAGCCTGCTCGGCTGCGGCAATCGAAGTAATAGCTGCGTCGCGGTCGATCGCGTACGTCCGTTCTGGTGAACCTCCACCAGCGCCGGCGGACCAAATCACAGCGTCGTGCCCGCTGAGAAGGTCCGCAAACTGTTCGGTCGAGAGACTGGCGATGTCGTAAACGGCTGGTGTGGCGCCGAGAGCCTCGATATCCGGAACCTGGTCGGGGTTGCGAATAACAGACGTGACCTCGTAGCCATCGTCGATAAGTAGGGGAGTAGCGATTTGGGCCACCTTGCCGTGGCCGCCAATGACAATAACCTTCTTAGACATGTCCCCACCTATACGCTGCCAGTACACTGCTGGCAATGAAGAAGGCATTCGCCTGTGGTGAACATGGCGATTAAGTTTCTCCAGCGCTGATGCAGGACAGTACTATGGGCAAACCGAACGGACGGCAGAATTGGCCGCGTTATCGATTCAAACCGGCATAGTAACGTCTGCGTCTTTTGGGGCGAGGCGCGCCGTGCTGAACACCCAAAAATTTGATCACCAAGCCCACAAGCGCTCAAAGTGCTTGAAATTTATAGGCCATTACCAGGGTGTTTGGACTAAACCCGCAGCTCGCGTACTGTTATACAACGATCCCAGAAAAGAATTGGGAACTTGAGACATTACCCAGTAGGCCAGCGAGAGCGGCTGACTGGGTTTCGCACGTTCAAAATCCCTCCATTTCTTGCGTTCAACCGATGGGCTCACCACTGGATGAGTAATAACTTTTCTTGTGATGCATTCACACGGAAGGTGGTTACTCCGCTGCGGTTGGCATCGGTCGTGAGAATGTCCAGCGAGGATTGAAAACAGAAAGAGGCTTCATGCCCACTATTCAGCAGCTGGTCCGCAAGGGCCGCCATGACAAGAAGGCTAAGGTTGCAACCGCAGCTCTGAAGGGTTCCCCTCAGCGCCGCGGCGTTTGCACCCGTGTTTACACCACCACCCCGAAGAAGCCGAACTCGGCTCTTCGTAAGGTCGCTCGTGTCCGCCTGACCTCCGGTGTCGAGGTTTCGGCTTACATTCCGGGTGAGGGCCACAACCTGCAGGAGCACTCCATGGTGCTCGTTCGCGGTGGTCGTGTTAAGGACCTCCCGGGTGTCCGCTACAAGATCGTCCGTGGTTCCCTTGACACCCAGGGCGTCAAGGACCGCAAGCAGGCTCGTTCCCGCTACGGCGCAAAGAAGGAGAAGTAAGCCATGCCACGTAAGGGCCCAGTACAGAAGCGTCCTGTCGTCAACGACCCGGTCTACGGCTCCCCTCTGGTGTCGCAGCTGGTCAACAAGGTTCTGATCGACGGTAAGAAGTCGACTGCAGAGCGCATCGTCTACGGTGCACTTGAGATGTGCGAAGAGAAGACCGGTACTGATCCGGTGCTGACTCTGAAGCGCGCAATCGAGAACGTCAAGCCGGCTCTTGAGGTTCGTTCCCGCCGTGTTGGTGGCGCCACCTACCAGGTCCCGGTCGAGGTTCGTCCGGGCCGTGGCACCACGCTGGCACTGCGCTGGCTGCTGATGTTCTCCCGTCAGCGCCGTGAGAACACCATGACCGAGCGTCTCGCTAACGAGATCCTCGATGCATCCAACGGCCTGGGTGCATCCGTCAAGCGTCGTGAGGACACTCACAAGATGGCGGAAGCAAACCGCGCATTCGCTCACTACCGCTGGTAATCGCTTATCGACGGAGGCCGCGAGTGGTCACCGTCGTAAAGCAGCTGCCGGTATGTCAACGGCGCGCGTCGGTCGAGGTCCACAGATCTTTAAGGGTCACTCAATAGGGGCCAGCCCGGCGCTTACACCCGATGTCTTGCGTAGAATTTACGCAATAGGTGTACGTCACGGCGCGACTTCGCGCCAAGACGGTGGCATTATAGATAAAGCAAACCCGACCGACGGCGGATTTGACGGCCAATTGCAATCCCGTGATTGAGTCTCACCGCCAAACCGATTTGAAACGAGTGGGGAATCAAGTGGCTGAAGGTGCACTTCCCGTAAAGAAGGACCTCCACAAGGTCCGCAACATCGGCATCATGGCGCACATCGATGCTGGTAAGACGACTACGACCGAGCGCATCCTGTACTACACGGGTATTAACCGCAAGGTCGGCGAGACTCACGATGGTGCGTCCACAACCGACTGGATGGAGCAGGAGAAGGAGCGCGGTATTACCATTACCTCCGCTGCTGTGACCTGTTTCTGGAACGACAACCAGATCAACATCATCGATACCCCGGGCCACGTCGACTTCACCGTTGAGGTTGAGCGTTCCCTGCGTGTGCTCGACGGTGCCGTCGCAGTCTTCGACGGTAAGGAAGGTGTCGAGCCGCAGTCTGAGCAGGTTTGGCGCCAGGCTCAGAAGTACGATGTCCCGCGTATTTGCTTCGTCAACAAGATGGACAAGCTGGGCGCTGACTTCTACTACACCGTTGGCACCATCGTTGACCGCCTCGGTGCTAAGCCGTTGGTTATGCAGCTGCCGATTGGCGCTGAGGATGACTTCGACGGCGTTGTTGACCTGCTGGAGATGAAGGCCCTCATGTGGCCGGGCAAGGTTGAGATCGGCACTCCTGCGCAGGTCGAGGAGATTCCGGCGGACATGGTCGACAAGGCTAACGAGTACCGTGAGAAGCTCATTGAGACCGTCGCTGAGTCCGACGAGGAGCTCATGGAGAAGTACTTCGGTGGCGAAGAGCTGACCATGGACGAGATCAAGGGTGCCATCCGCAAGATGGTCCTGAACTCTGAGGTCTACCCGGTCTACTGTGGTACCGCCTACAAGAACAAGGGTGTTGAGCCGCTGCTCGACGCTGTCATTGACTTCCTGCCGAATCCGCTGGACATCGGTGAAGTTCACGGCCACCAGATGGGCGACGAGGACGTCGAAATGGTCCGTAAGCCGTCTAAGGATGAGCCGTTCTCCGCTCTCGCATTCAAGATTGCTGCTCACCCGTTCTTCGGCAAGCTGACCTTCGTCCGCGTTTACTCCGGTCGCGTGGAGCCTGGTCAGCAGGTCCTGAACGCCACCAAGGACAAGAAGGAGCGCGTCGGTAAGCTGTTCCAGATGCACGCCAACAAGGAGAACCCTGTTGACGAGGCAGTGGCAGGTAACATCTACGCCTTCATCGGTCTAAAGGACACCACCACCGGTGACACCCTGTGTGCACAGGATGCTCCGATTGTTCTGGAGTCCATGTCCTTCCCGGATCCGGTTATCGACGTTGCTATTGAGCCGAAGTCCAAGGCCGACCAGGAGAAGCTGAGTACCGCTATTCAGCGTCTGGCTGAAGAGGATCCGACCTTCACTGTTCACCTGGATGAGGAAACCGGCCAGACCGTTATCGGCGGTATGGGCGAGCTCCATCTCGACGTCCTGGTTGACCGCATGAAGCGCGAGTTCAAGGTTGAAGCAAACATCGGTAACCCGCAGGTTGCTTACCGCGAGACCATCCGCAAGCCGGTCGAGAAGTTCGAGTACACCCACAAGAAGCAGACCGGTGGTTCGGGTCAGTTCGCCCGCGTCATTATTGCTCTGGAGCCGTACGCTCCGGCTACTGACGAGGTGGAAGAGGGCGAGTCCACCACTTACAAGTTTGTCAACGAGGTCACTGGTGGTCGTGTTCCGAAGGAATACATCCCGTCTGTCGACGCTGGTATTCAGGACGCAATGCAGTACGGTACCCTCGCTGGCTACCCGCTGGTGAACATCAAGGCAACCCTGCTCGATGGTGCTTACCACGAAGTTGACTCCTCTGAAATGGCCTTCAAGATCGCTGGTCAGCAGGCTATGAAGGAAGCTGTTCAGAAGGCTAAGCCGGTCCTGCTCGAGCCGATGATGGCCGTTGAGGTCATTACTCCGGAAGAGTACATGGGCGAAGTTATCGGTGACATCAACTCCCGTCGTGGCCAGGTCAACTCCATGGAAGACCGCACCGGCGTCAAGGCTGTCAAGGCTCTGGTTCCGCTGTCCGAGATGTTCGGCTACGTTGGTGACCTGCGCTCCAAGACCCAGGGTCGCGCTAACTACACCATGATTTTCGACTCCTACGCTGAGGTTCCGTCCTCCGTGGCCGAGGAGATCATTGCAGCTCGTACCGGCGCTTAAATCGCGCCGGTAGGGTGGGGCACTCAATCAGAGTTGACCCCATCCCTGCACGCACTGCACTGTCACTCTCGTTAGAGGACGCAGTGCGAGGGTCTGCACCTTTAATAGATTCCCTTAGCTTTGACTGTGCTGAGACATCGTCAGACTGCTGGCGTGTGTTAGCACAGGGAAGCTCTAGGGGGTAGCTGCTCGCAATTCATATCGTTGGGCGATTTTAAATCGCAGCTCAAATATCTAGCATTTATGCAGGTAAATGACGATGTGAGTTGCTGGCCGTTACCCACCCTTAACTAGGGGGTTGGTCTGGTTTGGAAAACTCCAGTATCCTGCCCTAGTATCGAGTAACTGGCACAGTGAAAGAATAGTGCTCTTTTGCGCGCGCACGTTCCGAAGTCGTAAGCGAACAGCTTGAAGGCTTCTGATGTTGTGAAGGCGGATTGAGTGACCACAAAATTGTGGCTGCGAGAGTCGTGGCCACCTAGACCTCCAGGAGGACTAAAAGTGGCAAAGGCGAAGTTCGAGCGTACGAAGCCGCACGTCAACATCGGTACCATTGGTCACGTTGACCACGGTAAGACCACCACTACCGCCGCTATCACCAAGGTTCTGGCTGACAAGTTCCCGGACCTGAACGAGTCGTTCGCTTACGATGCCATCGATAAGGCACCGGAAGAGAAGGAACGTGGCATTACCATCAACGTTTCCCACGTTGAGTACCAGACGGAGAAGCGCCACTACGCTCACGTCGATGCCCCGGGCCACGCCGACTACATCAAGAACATGATTACCGGTGCTGCTCAGATGGACGGCGCAATCCTGGTTGTCGCTGCTACTGACGGCCCGATGCCGCAGACCCGCGAGCACGTTCTGCTGGCTCGCCAGGTTGGCGTTCCGTACATCCTCGTTGCGCTGAACAAGTGCGACATGGTCGACGACGAAGAGATCATCGAGCTCGTCGAGATGGAGGTCCGCGAGCTGCTGGCTGAGCAGGACTACGACGAGGAAGCTCCGATCGTCCACATCTCCGCTCTGAAGGCTCTTGAGGGCGAAGAGAAGTGGGTCAACTCCATCGTCGAGCTGATGGAAGCTTGCGACGAGAACATCCCGGATCCGGTTCGCGAGACCGACAAGCCGTTCCTGATGCCGATTGAGGACATCTTCACCATTACCGGTCGCGGCACCGTTGCTACCGGTCGTGTTGAGCGCGGCGTTCTGAACGTTAACGACGAGGTCGAGATTCTGGGCATCAAGGAGAAGTCCCAGAAGACCACCGTTACCGGTATCGAGATGTTCCGCAAGCTGCTGGATTCCGCTGAGGCTGGCGACAACTGTGGTCTGCTGCTCCGCGGTACCAAGCGTGAGGACATCGAGCGCGGTCAGATCGTTGCTAAGCCGGGCGCTTACACCCCGCACACCGAGTTCGAGGGTTCCGTCTACATCCTGTCCAAGGATGAGGGCGGCCGTCACACCCCGTTCTTCGACAACTACCGTCCGCAGTTCTACTTCCGCACCACCGACGTCACCGGCGTCGTTTCCCTGCCGGAAGGTGTCGAGATGGTCATGCCGGGCGACAACGTTGACATGTCTGTCAAGCTGATTCAGCCGGTCGCAATGGACGAGGGCCTGCGCTTCGCTATCCGCGAGGGTGGCCGCACCGTCGGCGCTGGTCGCGTTACCAAGATCGTTAAGTAAGGTTTCTCCCCATAGGGGAAATGCTTTAACTTAAGTCTTAGAAGAATCCCGACTCCGCGTAAGCGGGAGTCGGGATTTTTGTATCTGTACATAGCCGACACTAGACGGGGTGGGGGGGGGGCGGCGCAATAGCCGTCGTCAAGCAGACTGTGCCGTAATGGGTGTGATGTACGTTGCACTTTGGAATCGTGATTTTACATTCGTAGCCCGGACGTGCTTTAATACGGAGGTGGCTTTAACAAAGGCGTTCGCGCCAATTGTTGTATCAGGCCCAGCTGGGAACCAGTACGAAATTGGACATAGCGCCTATGGTAAGGCGAGCATGACCACGTAGGGAAGTTTCTTCCCGATCGTGCCTCACGGAGAAAATGGGCGACACGCCCGACCGCGGGGGTCGGAGGTGGCATGGCAAATTAACAGCGGCAGTAGGCAAATGAAGAGCCCCACGAGGGGGACTTGTTTTCCACTGGGATTTGAGTGCAAGGCGTTATTCGTCCGCTCGGGTCATGGCCAAAAGTTAATTTGCCATGACGATCGAAGACGAAATCGCTTTGAAGTAATGCACAACCCAGTTTTAATTTCTGGCGCTGGCCATAGTTGCTGACGGCGTCGAGAAACATTGACAGGGTCGACGCCCCTTTAATTGGGGCGCGCCGACCGAGGAGAGGACAAGCGTGGCCGGACAGAAGATCCGCATCAGGCTCAAGGCCTACGACCACGAGGCTATCGACGCTTCTGCGCGAAAGATCGTGGAGACCGTTACCCGTACGGGTGCACGCGTCGTTGGCCCGGTGCCGTTGCCAACCGAAAAGAACGTTTACTGCGTTATCCGTTCGCCGCACAAGTACAAGGACTCGCGCGAGCACTTCGAGATGCGCACTCACAAGCGTCTGATCGACATTCTCGATCCAACGCCGAAGACAGTCGATGCACTTATGCGCATTGACCTTCCGGCAAGTGTCGATGTGAACATTCAGTGATCCTGGACTTTTGGTAGCGGAGACAAGATAAATGAGTGAAAACGAGATCAAGGGCATCCTGGGCACGAAGCTCGGTATGACTCAGATCTTCGACGAGGAGAACCGCGTTGTTCCGGTTACCGTCGTTGAGGCTGGGCCGTGCGTAGTGACTCAGGTGCGCACCAAGGAAACCGACGGCTACGACGCCGTCCAGATTGCATACGGCGAAATTGACCCGCGAAAGGTCAACAAGCCGGAGGCCGGCCACTTCAAGAAGGCCGGTGTGACCCCGCGTCGCCACAGCGTTGAGATTCGCACCCCGGACGCTTCCTCTTACGAGGTCGGCCAGTCCGTTGGTGTCGACATCTTCGGCGAAATTGAGTACGTCGACGTCACTGGTACCTCTAAGGGCCACGGCTTCGCCGGTGGTATGAAGCGCCACGGCTTTGCTGGCCAGGGTGCTGCTCACGGTAACCAGGCTGCTCACCGTCGTGTTGGTGGCATTGGCGCTTGCGCCACGCCAGGACGCGTCTTCAAGGGCAAGCGCATGGCAGGCCGCATGGGTAACGACCGGGTCACGACCCAGAACCTGAAGATCCAGAAGGTTGACGCTGACGCGAACCTGCTGCTCATCAAGGGCGCAGTTCCGGGTGCACGCGGCGGCCTGCTGGTTGTTAAGACTGCCACGAAGGGTGGTGCTCACGCATGACCAACCTCAAGCTAGACGTACACACCGCTGAAGGCGGCGTGAACGGTTCGGTTGAGCTTCCTGCTTCCGTGTTCGACGCGGAGGTGTCCATCGCCCTGATGCACCAGGTTGTTGTCGCACAGCGTGCAGCAGCTCGCCAGGGCACCCACAAGGTCAAGACCCGCGGTGAGGTTCGCGGCGGTGGCCGCAAGCCGTGGCGCCAGAAGGGTACCGGTCGCGCTCGTCAGGGTTCGATCCGTGCTCCGCACTGGACCGGCGGTGGCATTGTCCACGGCCCGGTGCCGCGCGACTACAGCCAGCGCACCCCGAAGAAGATGATTGCAGCTGCTCTGCGCGGCGCACTCTCTGACCGTGCTCGCCACGACCGCATCCACGTTGTCGAGGAACTGGTCCCAGGCCAGACCCCGTCCACCAAGGCAGCTCGTACTTTCGTCGAGCGTCTGACTGAGCGCCGCAACGTGCTCGTCGTTCTGCCGCGCGAGGACGTCAACTCGTGGAAGTCGGTTCGTAACCTGCCAGGTGTCCACATCCTGTCTGAGGATCAGCTGAACACCTACGACGTTCTGAAGGCCGATGACGTCATTTTCGCCGTTCAGGCACTCAATGACTTCATCACTCGCACCGCCGGTAAGGAGGAGAAGTAATGGCTACCATCGCAGATCCCCGCGACATCATTGTTGCACCGGTAGTGTCTGAGAAGTCCTACGGACTCATGGAGCAGGGCGTTTACACGTTCCTGGTCCACACCGACGCTAACAAGACCCAGATCAAGATCGCGGTCCAGGAGATTTTCGGTGCCAAGGTCGCTTCCGTCAACACCCTCAACCGTGAGGGCAAGCGCAAGCGTTCCCGCACCGGCTACGGCAAGCGCAAGAACACCAAGCGCGCCTACGTGACTCTCGCGGCCGGCAGCGATCCCATCGACATCTTCGGCGGTTCGGCAGCTTAGCCGCTAGCCGACGAGGAAGTTAAGGAAGAGCAAAAGTATGGCTATTCGTAAGTACAAGCCGACTACGCCGGGTCGCCGCCAGAGCTCCGTCTCCGAGTTCAGCGAGATTACTCGCTCGACTCCTGAGAAGTCTCTGCTGCGCCCGCTGTCGAAGACCGGTGGCCGTAACGTTCACGGTCACATCACCACTCGCCACAAGGGTGGCGGACACAAGCGCCAGTACCGTGTCATCGACTTCCGTCGTAATGACAAGGACGGCATTCCGGCAAAGGTCGCTCACATCGAGTACGACCCGAACCGTACCGCCAACATCGCACTGCTGCACTACGCAGACGGTGAGAAGCGCTACATCATCGCTCCGAAGAACCTGAAGCAGGGCGCCATCGTTGAGTCCGGCGCAAACGCCGACATCAAGGTGGGTAACAACCTGCCGCTGCGCAACATCCCGACCGGTTCCACCATTCACTGCGTGGAGCTCAAGCCGGGTGCTGGCGCACAGCTGGCACGTTCTGCTGGTGCTTCTATTCAGCTTCTCGGTAAGGAAGGCAAGTACGCAGTTCTGCGTATGCCGTCCTCTGAGATCCGTCGCGTCGACGCACGTTGCCGTGCAACCGTCGGTGAGGTCGGAAACCAGGATCAGATCAATATCCGTTGGGGCAAGGCCGGCCGTATGCGCTGGAAGGGCTGGCGCCCGACTGTCCGCGGTGTTGTCATGAACCCGGTCGACCACCCGCACGGTGGTGGTGAGGGTAAGACCTCCGGTGGTCGCCACCCGGTTTCCCCGTGGGGCCAGAAGGAAGGCCGCACCCGTAAGCCGAACCGTCCGAGCGACCAGCTGATCGTTCGTCGCCGTCGTACCAACAAGAATAAGAAGCGCTAAGGAGGGAACTGAGAATGCCACGCAGCCTTAAGAAGGGCCCGTTCGTCGATGAGCACCTCCTCGCGAAGGTCGATGCACAGAACGAGAAGGGCACCAAGCAGGTCATCAAGACCTGGTCTCGCCGCTCCACGATTCTCCCCGATTTCATCGGCCACACCTTCGCCGTTCACGACGGTCGCAAGCACGTGCCGGTGTTCGTGGATGACTCTATGGTCGGCCACAAGCTGGGCGAATTCGCCCCGACCAAGACCTTCAAGGGTCACGTCAAGGATGACAAGAAGGGACGTCGATAAGCCATGAGCAACGACATTACTTCTGCACGCGCAACTGCGCGCTTCGTCCGCGTTACTCCGATGAAGGCACGTCGCGTCCTGGACACCGTTCGCGGTAAGTCCGTCGACGAGGCACTGAACATCCTGGAGTACGCTCCGCAGGGTGCTGCTGATCCGGTTGCCAAGGTTGTTGCGTCTGCAGCTGCAAACGCTGAGAACAACTTCGGCCTGGACCGTCGTACTCTGGTCATCTCCGAGGCTTACGCCAACGAGGGACCGACCATGAAGCGCTTCCGCCCGCGTGCGCAGGGCCGTGCTTTCCACGTCCGCAAGCGCACCAGCCACATCACCGTGGTCGTCGAGAGCCAGAAGGAAGGTGACCGATAGTGGGACAGAAGATCCATCCACACGGTCTTCGCCTCGGTATTTCCAGCGACTGGAAGTCCCGCTGGTACGCCGACAAGCAGTACGCTGACTACCTGGCCGAGGACATCAAGATCCGCGATCTGCTGTCCACCGGTCTTGAGCGCGCCGGCATCTCCGATGTCGTTATCGAGCGCACCCGTGACCGCGTGCGTGTGGACATCCACACCGCACGCCCGGGCATTGTTATCGGTCGTCGTGGCTCCGAGGCTGACCGCATCCGCGGCCAGCTCGAGAAGCTCACCGGCAAGCAGGTTCAGCTGAACATCCTCGAGGTCAAGAACATTGACGCGGATGCGAAGCTGGTTGCTCAGTCCATCGCTGAGCAGCTCGCCAACCGTGTCGCTTTCCGTCGTGCAATGCGCAAGGCTATCCAGTCTGCAATGCGTCAGCCGCACGTCAAGGGCATCAAGGTTGTCTGCTCCGGTCGTCTCGGCGGTGCCGAGATGGGCCGCACCGAGCGCTACCACGAGGGTCGCGTTCCGCTGCACACCCTGCGTGCGGAAATCGACTACGGCACCCACGAGGCTCACACCACCTTCGGCCGCATTGGCGTCAAGGTGTGGATCTACAAGGGTGACGTGATCGGTGGCCGTCGCGAGTCCGAGATCAACGCCGGCAACGACCGCCAGCGTCGCGGCAACGACCGTCCGCGTCGTGGTGGCAAGCGTCGTCAGCGTGCATCTGAGAAGAAGGAGGGCTAATTCATGCTCATCCCGAAGCGCGTTAAGTTCCGTCGCCAGCACCGCCCGACCCGTTCTGGTATGTCCAAGGGCGGCAACAAGGTGACTTTCGGTGACTACGGTCTCCAGGCTCTCGAGCCGGCCTACATCACCAACCGTCAGATTGAGGCAGCGCGTATTGCTATCAACCGCCACGTCAAGCGTGGTGGTAAGGTCTGGATCCAGATTTTCCCGGACCGTCCGCTGACCCAGAAGCCACTGGGTGTTCGTATGGGTTCCGGTAAGGGCCCGGTCGAGAAGTGGGTTGCAAACGTCAAGCCGGGTCGCATCATGTTCGAGATGTCCTACCCGGACGAGGCAACTGCTGTCGAGGCACTGAAGCGCGCAGGCGCTAAGCTGCCGATTAAGACCCGAATCGTTCGGAAGGAGGATCAGTACTGATGTCGAACGGCATTCCCGCCCACGAGCTTCGCTCGCTGGATAACGATGACCTGGTTGCCAAGCTCAAGGAGTCTAAGGAGGAGCTGTTCAACCTCCGTTTCCAGAGCGCTACCGGTCAGCTGACCAACAACCGCCGTCTCCGCACTGTCCGCAAGGATATTGCTCGCATTTACACCGTTATGCGTGAGCGCGAGCTCGGCCTGTCTGCTGCACCAACCGATGGTGATGCAGCATGAGTGAGGAAAACATGAACACCACCGAGGCTGGCGCACGCAAGGTGCGCACCGGTTACGTCGTGTCCGACAAGATGCAGAAGACCATCGTCGTCGAGCTCGAGGACCGCAAGCAGCACGCCCTGTACGGCAAGATCATGCGCACGAACTCTAAGGTCAAGGCGCATGACGAGAACGAAGAGGCTGGCGTGGGCGACCGCGTCCGCATCGAAGAGTGCCGTCCGCTCTCCAAGGACAAGCACTACCGCCTGATCGAGATCATCGAGAAGGCTAAGTAAGACCCGTCAGCTGAGCAATCAGCTTGGGCTTTACGACGAGAACCCCGCCGCGGGAAACACGAAAGTGTTTTCTGTGGCGGGGTTTTGTTTTTTTTAGAAAGCCATGTTCCTTCGTATTTCTAGTCCTCTCAGTCCAGGTTTGATGGGTTTTTATCTCTGATAGCATTGGCCAGGATTTGTGCTTTGTGAGGGGAGAAGTTCGGTGACTACTGACGTGACCAGGATTGATGATCGAGATCTCGAGTCCGCGCTTCGCTCACATGACGTGGCTACGCTGTCGCGGCTCTTAACTGATATTGAGCCCAAGGCTGCCGCTCGAAAGATGCGCCGCCTCAGCCATGGGGAACGTGCGCTGTTCTACCGCACACTGCCGAAAGACACGGCGGTTGAAACCTTCGATGAGCTGAACTCGGCTCTGCAGGCGCACCTGATTGACAGTCTCCGTGATCCTGAAGTCACCGCAGTTTTCGCGGAGATGGAACCGGACGATCGAGCAGAGCTGCTCGACGAGCTTCCTGCGTCTGTCGCTGCAAAACTGCTTGCCGATCTGCCGGATGACGAGCGAGAGCTAACCAACATCGTCCTCGGTTACCCCGATGGTTCCATTGGGCGTCGGATGAGCCCGGAGCTGGTGTCGCTTCACGACGATATGACGGTGGGGGAGGCTCTGGAGACCGTCTACAAGCATCTGGATGATGCCGAATCCATCTACACGCTGCCGGTGTCGAACCGGAACCGTCGGCTGGTGGGCGTGGTTAGCCTTCGTGAACTGATGCGCGCCAGCAGTGATATCCATGTTGCGGCGATTTTGCGGAAGGCCGATTACGCAGAGGCGACCGAATCCGAAGAGAAGGTAGCCCGCATGTGCGCTGATCGTAAGCGCCTAGCTCTGCCGATTGTCGACAGCGAGCAGCGTGTTATCGGTCTGCTCACGGTCGACGACGCCCTCCGGATTCTGGAAGAGGCAGACTCCGAGGACCAAGCTCGTATTTCCGGTTCTGAGCCTCTGCGCTTGCCCTATCTCGCGACGCCCATTTTCGAGATTGTTCGCTCTCGTGTGGTGTGGCTGCTCGTGCTTGCTATCGGTGCAACATTGACCGTGCAAGTCCTGGAAACTTTCGAAGAGACTCTTTCTCAGATGGTGGTTCTCTCGGTATTTGTGCCGCTGCTGATCGGTACAGGTGGCAATACCGGTAACCAGGCAGCAACCACGATTACGCGTGCGTTGGCGCTGGGGGATGTCCAACCCCGCGATATATTCAAAGTCATTCTCCGCGAGGTGAGAGTCGGTGCCTTCCTCGGTCTATTGCTTGGTACTCTCGGCCTGCTATTGGCTGGCTTGGTTTACGGCTGGGACATCGGCCTAGTGATTGGTCTGACGCTGCTGGGTATTTGTACTCTCGCGGCAACTGTCGGTGGCATCATGCCGCTGATTGGTAAGAAGTTCGGCATTGACCCAGCCGTCTTCGCTAACCCGTTCATTACAACTCTCGTCGATGCCTCCGGTCTAATCATCTACTTCCTGATCGCTAAGTCAGTATTGGGAATCTAGTCCCGTCGCGCAGGGGACGTCGGCGGTATAGAAAAGAGACCAACTGCGCCATAATGGTGGCCATGAGCAATGGCACCCACAATCACCGCACTTGGAAAGAAATTATCGCCGCCGATCCGCAGCATTCCCGCCGCTACGCCAACCGCTGGCGGGGATTCGTGCGCGAGGGCCGCGATATTGACGGCGAGGCTCGGTTGGTGGATGCAATGGCGCCACGCCACGCTCGAATCCTGGATGCCGGCTGTGGGCAGGGGCGCGTCGGCGGTTACCTGGCGAAGGCTAGTCATCGAGTCGTCGGTGTCGATGTCGACCCCTATCTCATCGACGAGGCAAAGCGACAGTTCCCGGACGCGACGTGGTTGGTAGGGGACTTGGCGCAGCTGCCGCACGTGCTTGACGACGGGCTGGAGAACACACCCCACGATGACACGGCATCCGCCTTCGACGTCATCATTTGCCCCGGCAATGTGCTGACTTTCGTAGCGGCAGAAGACCGCGCGAAGGTACTGCAGGGCTTCGCGGAGGTGCTGAATCCGGAGAGCGGTCGTGCCATTATCGGCTTCGGCGCTGGCCGTGGTTGGGACTTTGCCGATTTTGAAACCACTGCGCAGGAGGCTGGGCTCACCGTGATTCAGCGTTATTCCACGTGGGATCTTCGTCCCTTTGACAAAGAGTCTCAGTTCCTGGTTGCAGTGCTTGAGCGAGCTAAATAGAGCGGGCTAAGCAGCGCGGACTAGGAATCCTTAGCCAGGAGTTCTTCGACTTCGGTTTTCGTCGGCGGCTGCGCTCCCTTGCGGGACACAGTGATGGCAGCCGCGGCGGCCGCATAGTGCAGAATCTCGCGCCACTGATCTGGTGATACGGAAGTCAGGTCAGCTGCCGTCAGACCTCGTTCCTCAATTTGCGCTAAAAGTGCGCCCATAATTGTGTCCCCAGCACCGATGGTGTCAACGACATTCGCGTTGACGGCTGGGACATCGATGCGGTTTCCGTCGGCAAGCAAAGTGAGCCCATCGCCACCTCGGGTGATGACGGCGGCCGGAACTTTAGTCAGCGCCTCTTCGCCAAGGAACTCGACTTCCTCATCCGAGAGCTTCAACAAATTGGCGTAGGGGAGCAAGCCCATGAGGAATTCGCGGTGTGCATCCGTTGCGTACATGGGGCGAATGTTCGGGTCCAAAGCGACTAGGGTGTCGTTGGCTGCGAACTGCTTGAGCAATTCCGCGTATCGGCTGGCACCCGGTTCCAGCGCCAGCGACAGCGTGCCAAAACATGCGATATTCGCATCGATGAGCTTCGGCTCCACAAGTGGGGTGGCCGTGCCGTCGGTGTAAAAGGTGTATGTTGCAGAGCGATCGTCGTGGATGGTGGTTACCGCCAGAATGGTCGGCTCTGGGCCACGCTGAACGTAAGTGGTGTCGACCCCTTCGGTTTCCAAGTGCTTGACCAGCTCATTTCCGAATCCATCCGTAGACAGGCGGGACTGGAAAATAACATCCGCACCGAGGCGAGAGGCCGTGACCGCGACGTTGTAGGGACCCCCGCCTAGCGCCGGCACGTGGTTATTGAGGCTGCCAGGAGATACCGGAACGAGGTCAACCAGACCTTCGCCGCAAACACAAATAGCCATGACTTCAATAATATCGGGGGGGGGGGTATGACCTATCGGCCGAATTACCATCTGTCACCGCCACAGGGCCGACTGAATGACCCGAATGGCCTTTTCGTGGACGGCGAGACACTGCATGTGTTCGACCAGCATGATCCATGCTTTCCACATGCGCCGAAGAGAACTGGGTGGGGGGCATGCGTCCGCGTCGCTCACGACGGCCGAGCGGTGGCGTCATCATCCAGATGCGCTGTATCCGGACATGCCCTATGACAAGCATGGTTGTTATTCGGGCGGCGCGGCTGTTGATGGCAATGATGTGTGGCTCTTTTATACCGGAAACTTGAAGGCAGACGGACGCCGTATACCATCGCAGAACCGCGTCCGTGCGCTTGCTCCCTCCGGCCCGGAGGGTGGGATTCATCTTGCCGATTCTGGTTATCTCATGGATTCTGGCAACGATTGAGAAGTTCTTCCATAAGCGTCTCAAGGGCACTGTCGACTTTATGCTGACACCACTGTTGACGTTGCTGATCACTGGTTTCATCACCTTTGCCGCCATTGGTCCAGTACTGCGCACTGCAGGTGAATGGCTGGGTATTGGTCTTGCAAATCTGTACGAATTCGCGGGACCTGTGGGTGGCTTCTTGTTCGGCTTGGTCTACTCGCCAATTGTCATCACTGGTCTGCACCAGTCCTTCCCTCCAATCGAGTACATGCTGTGGGATCAGGGCGGCTCGTTCATTTTCGCGACGGCATCGATGGCCAATATCGCTCAAGGTGGTGCCGCACTGGCGGTGTACTTCCTGGCCAAGAGCGAGAAGCTCAAGGGGTTGGCAGGCGCCTCCGGTATGTCGGCGCTATTCGGTATTACCGAGCCGGTCATCTTCGGTGTGAACCTACGTTTGCGCTGGCCGTTTTACATCGGCATGGGTGCCTCGGCCATTGCCTCAACCATGAAGGACGAGCCGAAGTCAGAAACTGCTGCGAAACCTGCTGTTACCGCAGAGAAGAAGTAAATCTGCCTCTCTTCGACGGTGAATCGCAGTTCCTGGTTGCAGCGCCTAAGGGGGGGTAGGGCGCTGTGACCGTCGTAAAGCGGTTGCGATTCCGCGTCAGCCTGTCGTTATTCTTTTATGCGAATAACTGCAATTAACGGCACGCAGGGAAAGGCTTCGGCGGTGATGCTATACGAAACGCTGGATACGGCTGGCGACAAGAAACAGGAACTGTTGACGCAGGACTACGGACGATTTGCCGTGCGAGCGGTCCTGGCGGGTATGTACCTGACGCTCGGGACGGCATTTGCTGCGGTGGCCGGGCAAGTAGCAGAGGGCGTCGCGCCGGGGACTGGGGGACTGGTTTTTGCGTGCCTATTCGGGCTTGGACTGTTCGCCATTGTGGTGCTCGGTGCAGAGCTGGCGACCGGCAGCATGATGTTTGTGTCCTGGTCCGCCGCACGCGGACGCATGGCGTGGGGAGTGGCCTTTCGAATGGTGGCCGTCGCTACGTTCTACAACTTCATCGGTGCGGCGATTGTGGCGCTGGTGCTCAGCCAGAGCGCCAAGCTCGGTGGGATTGATGACACACATCTGATTTCCACCTTGACTGAGGGGAAGCTGGCCAAGCCGTTCTTCGGCGCTTTCGTAGAGGCCATGGGTGCGAATTTCGTGGTCAACATGGCTGTCTTAGGTGCGCTACAAGCCAAAGAAATCATTTCGAAGTTCGCTGTGATTCTGCCGATCATTGCAGTGTTCGTCGGGCTCGGACTCGAGCACGTGATTGCGAACTTCTCGTTGTTTTCCTTGGCCTTTTTCGCTGATCCGCATCCTACAGGCTTCGATGGTCTGCACATTACTGTTAACTGGGTGGCCGTGTGGCTAGGTAACTTCGTAGGTGGTGGCCTTGGGATCGGCGCGGTCTACGCCTGGTTGAACCAGACGAAGACCAGCTATGTTGACTAGTTTTTGAGCTGCGCCGGAGTCTTAGAGTGCCGAGTTTCTTGAGCAGGGCTCTTATGTCAGTCGGTGTGAGCGTTTGTGGAGGTCGGCGCGCGTCAATGTCAACACCGCGGTCAGTGCAATCAATGCACAGGTCAACATCGAAATAGCCATCGAGAGGGGCAGATTGGAACCAAGCCCCACCAACGGGGAAACCGTGGCGGCCGCGAGGAACTGTGTGAAGCCCATGAGACCGGAACCTGAGCCAATTCCGATATCTCGAACCTCCTCAATTCCGAGTGCCGTGGCATTGGCGAAGATTAGCGGCATCATCGGTACCGTAATGAACAGCAACAGCCAAGTAGTGAAGAAGGTAATCCCGACGAGGGCATTAATAATCAGGCCTATCGACGCCACGAGCATGACCGTAAGGGCAACTAAAATGCCTTTGCGGGGATGAAGCCGGTTGATCATCTTGCCGTTGAGGATTGACACAAATGTCAACATCGCTGCATTGGATGCGAACACGAGAGAAAACTGAGTAGGGGTTAGCCCCAGCAGCTCCTGGAAGATAAAGGGTGACGCAGCGATATAGGAAAACATCACCGAGAAGCCACCAGCGAAAGCCAACAAGTAGCCGACAAATACTGGCCGCCGCAGCAGCCTGCCAATATTGGGCAGGAGATTGCGCAGAGCGCCTGTGGAGCGTCGCTCAGGCGGCAGGGTTTCCGGAACCATCAGGATCACAATCGCGACCATCGCGACGTTGATGGCTGCGAGAAACCAGAACACGCTGCGCCAGCCGAATGCGGGGCCTAGAAAACCGCCCACAAGGGGAGCGATTGCCGGGGCGATGGAGGAAATGCCCATCAGCGTGGAGAAAGCTCTCGCTGATGCCTTGCCCGTCAAGAGGTCTGGTACTACAGAACGAGCCAGAACAACTGTGGAGCCACCAGCTAACCCCTGGAACAGGCGCATTGCAATAAGCGTGCCAATATTCGGTGCTACTGCACAGAGGATTGACGAGCTCAAGAACACCAAAGTGGCAATGAGAAGCAGCTTCTTGCGGCCCAAACTATCGGAGAGAGCGCCAATGACGAGCTGTCCAGCAGCCATGCCAATCATGAAGGTTGTCAGCGTGAGCTGAACCATCGACTCGGTCGTGGAGAACTCGCGTGCAATCTCCACGAAGGATGCCAGATATGTATCTGCGCCGAACGGGGCGGCGGCGGATAACAAGGCCAACCCGGCAAGTAGCGATACCGGTAGCGTCTGTGCTGGCTGTGTCTGAGCACTCTCGGAATGTTGATTTGTCACTGTCTCAGTATAGGGTTGCCGCAGAAGGCATAAACCATGTTGGGGGCATGAAAATAAGGGATTTTGTTGTCCCGCACGAACGTGCCATAATACACAGGTTGCGCGAAGTGACTGCGTGCTGCTCTCAACGGTCTAGAACCGTAGTAAGCACGAGGTCAAAGCGATAGGAAAGCTACCTCTAGCAGGTGCTTCCGTCGTAAAGCGTAAACGCAAGACATAAAGACCGCGTGCGTTTAGGACGGAAATCTGACGCACAATGCAACCAGGTCAGGAGAAACGCAGTGATTCAGCAGGAATCCCGTCTGCGCGTTGCCGACAACACTGGTGCACGTGAAATTCTGTGCATTCGCGTTCTCGGTGGCTCGACCCGACGCTTCGCTGGCATTGGCGACACCATTGTCGCAACTGTCAAGGAAGCTACTCCGGGCGGCAACGTCAAGGCAGGCGAAATTGTTAAGGCAGTCATCGTCCGTGCGAAGAAGGAGACCCGTCGTCCGGACGGCTCCTACATTTCGTTCGACGAGAATGCAGCTGTCATCATCAAGGCCGACGGTGAGCCAAAGGGCACCCGTATTTTCGGCCCGGTCGCGCGTGAGCTGCGTGACAAGAAGTTCATGAAGATTGTCTCGCTCGCACCGGAGGTGATTTAAGTGAAGATCCGTAAGGGCGATACCGTGCTGGTTATCTCTGGTCCGGACAAGGGTGCTCAGGGCAAGGTCATCGAGGCCTACCCGAAGCGCGACAAGGTCTTGGTCGAGGGCGTTAACCGTATCAAGAAGCACGTTGCAAACTCCGCTGCGGAGCGCGGTGCATCCTCGGGTGGCATTGTCACTCAGGAAGCTCCGATTCACGTGTCGAACGTCATGCTGGTCGACGAAGATGGTACCCCGACTCGCGTCGGTTACCGCTTCGATGAGGACGGCAAGAAGGTTCGCATCTCCCGCCGTACCGGGAAGGACATCTAAGCATGAGCGAAAATTACACCCCTCGTCTGAAGGCCCGTTACCGCGATGAGATTCGCGGCAAGATGCAGGAAGAGTTCTCCTACGAGAACGTCATGCAGATTCCGGGCGTCACCAAGGTCGTCGTCAACATGGGCGTCGGCGCTGCTGCTCAGGACAAGAAGCAGATCAACGGTGCTATCAACGACCTGACTCTGATCACCGGTCAGAAGCCGGAGACCCGTCGTGCTCGCAAGTCGATCGCTAACTTCAAGCTCCGTGAAGGCGATGCCATCGGCGCTCGCGTCACCCTGCGTGGCGACCGTATGTGGGAGTTCCTGGATCGTCTGCTGACCGTGGCTCTGCCGCGAATCCGCGACTTCCGCGGTCTGTCTGATCAGCAGTTCGATGGTCACGGTAACTACACCTTCGGCCTGTCTGAGCAGACCATGTTCTACGAGATTGACGTTGACAAGATCGACCGCCCGCGCGGTATGGACATCACCGTTGTGACCACCGCTACCAACAACGAGGAAGGCCGCGCGCTGCTGCGCGAGCTGGGCTTCCCGTTCAAGAAGTAGTTTTGCCTCTTCGGTAGCTTTTGCCTGAAGCCCCGGATGCCGCTTGGCCTCCGGGGCTTTTTGCTGCTCTGTTAACTGCTTATGTTCGTGGGGGAGTGAGGTCGCTGTGCGGGGCCTGCGTAAAAGTTACCAGTGTTGCTGGTGGGAAAGTTGACCCTTTTTGGGGGTTGGAAATTAGTAAAGCCACAAGGTTTCTCAGTTGAAAGTTAGGCGTTTGTGATGATTTCGTTGTAAACTGCCATTCGTCATAGTGACGGCCGCCAAAATGCATTGTGGTCGTTATCAATTTGGGCAAGACTTAAGTGACTTCAGCTTCTGTGTGATTGAGCCAGTGGTTCTACACAGAGCGGTTCTTAAGTTAAAACGCAAAGGGATTAACTACATGAAGAACTTCTCCGTGGCCGTCCGCTCGGCTGCTATTGCAACTGTTGCGGCTCTGGGTCTGAGCTTGGGTGCAGGTGCTGCCAACGCACAGCCGGCACTGCCGGAAATGCCGAACATTCCGATTCCGGGTATCGGCGACACCGGCCCGAAGGGCGTCAAGCAAATCGTTACCTTCGGTGACTCCTTCACCGCTAATGCCGGTAAGGGCGGCCCGCGTGGCCTGGCGCCGGGACAGAACGCACTGGTCGCTAACTGCGCTACCGACATGGAAAACTGGCCGAAGATTGCAGCTTCGAAGCTGAACAAGTCCCTGGGTGACTGGTCCTGTAACGGTCTTGGCGGCTTCCCGGGTCAGCTCCTCGCATACCTGGAGGCTTCCATCCAGTACGGCGACATCGGAGAGGGCACCGAGAAGGTTGTCCTGATGTACGGCGGCATGGACTGGGTCCAGTGGGTTGACGTGGCAGGCGAGCTTGTCGCAAAGCCGGATCCCCAGGCTCCATCCGCGTTCAAGCAGACGCTGCGTCAGTTCACTGACCGCGTCCACCAGGTTGCCCCGGGCGCTCAGGTCGTCCTGGCGTCGTACCCAGAGTACGCCACTGATGATCAGCTGTGCCTGGTGAACACCTCGGACCAGACCTTCCCGATCCCGGCACCGGGTGCCAGCGAGATCCAGGGTGCATTCCGTGACAGCATTCGCTCCGCATCTCACCACGTAGGTGCCGGCTTCATTGACGTCTACGAGGCAACCCTCGGCCACGGTACCTGCAACCCGAACCCGGATGAGCGCTTCGTCGCCGGTTTCGCAGACCCGGTGATGGGTCCGATGACCAACCACCCGACGGTGGCTGGTGAAAAGGCAATGGGTAACATCATCGCCGACCAGCTCTACTAATTTCCTCTAGCCGGCGCCATGTCGGCTAGGAATTGAGTTCCACTGTTAATTGGTGGGGCTTCACGCCGCGAGCGGACTAACGTCCGTCTGCGGCGTTTTTGCATTTCGGCCTGTATTTGTTAGTATCACCAGGTCTGCCCTCTATAAGAGGTGCGGCAGTAAAAATGTAAGAACTTTGCTGTAGGCCCCTCGCCTCGCATCGTCTCTGGCGTCACCTGGGTGGCGAGCTGACTCGGCTATTGAACCGAGTTGGCGAACAGTAGCCCTTAAATCGCCGGAATCACGATATTGGAAATCGCTCCAACTTAAGCTTTTGCCGTGTGACAGTTGCTGTTTGCGCGGTCATCGGAGTTAGCCACGAGGTGGGAAGGAACCGCAGCGAGAAAGGAAGCGGTCACTAACCATGACCATGACTGACCCAATCGCCGACATGCTGTCGCGCGTGCGCAACGCTAACAACGCGTACCACGACTCTGTCTCGATGCCGTCGTCCAAGCTGAAGGCTAACATCGCCGAGATCCTCAAGTCTGAGGGTTACATTGCGGACTACGCAGTCGAGGATGCCAAGGTCGGCAAGACCCTGACCCTGAACCTGAAGTACGGCCCGTCCCGCGAGCGTTCGATCGCTGGCGTGCGTCGCGTCTCCAAGCCGGGTCTGCGTGTTTACGCAAAGTCCACTAACCTGCCGAAGGTCCTCGGCGGCCTGGGCGTGGCTATCATCTCCACGTCTCAGGGCCTGCTGACTGACCGTCAGGCTTACGAGAAGAAGGTTGGCGGGGAAGTCCTCGCTTACGTCTGGTAAAGGGGGAACTACACAATGTCTCGTATTGGTAAGAACCCTGTCGTTGTCCCGGCAAACGTTACTGCCCAGGTCAACGGCCAGGACGTTTCCGTCAAGGGCCCGAAGGGCGAGCTGTCTGTCTCTATCCCGGCTCCAATTACCGTTGAGCTGAAGGACAATGAGATTGTGGTCAACCGCCCGGATGACCACCGCAAGAGCCGCTCCCTGCACGGCCTGTCCCGTTCGCTGATTAACAATATGGTTGTCGGTGTGACCGAGGGCTACACCATCAAGATGGAAATCTTCGGTGTCGGTTACCGTGTCGCCAAGAAGGGCAAGGACCTCGAGTTCTCCCTGGGCTACTCGCACCCAGTCCTGATCGAAGCACCGGAAGGTATCACCTTCGACGTCGACGGCACCACCAAGCTGTCGATCACAGGTATTGATAAGCAGCAGGTCGGACAGCTCGCAGCTAACATCCGTCGTCTGCGTAAGGATGATCCTTACAAGGGCAAGGGCATTCGTTACGATGGCGAGCAGATCCGTCGCAAGATCGGAAAGACGGGTAAGTAATGAGCAACACCAACGAAAAGCGCCTCCCGGTAGGCAAGGACATCTCGACTCGTCGTCGTGTCGCCCGCGCCCGCCGTCACGCACGCTTGCGCAAGAACGTCCGCGGCACCTCCGAGGCACCGCGCCTCGTCGTGCACCGCTCTTCCCGCCACATCACCGCTCAGGTTATCGACGACTCCATCGGTCGTACCCTGGCAGCTGCTTCCACTCTGGACGCAGATCTCCGTGGCTTCGAGGGCGACAAGAAGGCCAAGAGCGCCAAGGTCGGCGAGTTGATTGCTGCTCGCGCTAAGGATGCTGGCATCGAGAAGGTCGTTTTCGACCGCGGTGGCTACCAGTACCACGGTCGCGTTGCTGCTCTGGCCGAGGCTGCCCGTGAAGGTGGTCTGAAGTTCTAATGCGCACTTACAAGTCCAACGGAAGGAATGCGTGATGTCGGAACGCGATAAGCGCGAAGGCGGACGTAACTCCGCTGACAACAAGAACAACAACCGTCGTGGTGGCCGCGGTAACGACCGTCGCCAGCAGGACGAGCGTTCGCAGTACATCGAGCGCGTAGTAACTATCAACCGAGTTTCCAAGGTCGTCAAGGGTGGTCGTCGCTTCAGCTTCACCGCTCTGGTCATCGTCGGTGACGGCGAGGGCATGGTCGGCGTCGGCTACGGCAAGGCCAAGGAAGTACCGGCAGCTATCCAGAAGGGTGCTGAAGAGGCTCGTAAGAACTTCTTCCGCGTCCCGATGATTGCTGGCACCATTACCCACCCGGTTCAGGGTGAGACCGCTGCTGGCATCGTCCTGCTGCGCCCGGCTGCTCCGGGTACCGGTCTGATTGCCGGCGGCGCTGTCCGCCCGGTTCTCGAGTGCGCCGGTGTTCAGGATGTTCTGTCCAAGTCGCTGGGTACCAACAACTCCATCAACGTTGTTCACGCAACCGTTGATGCCCTCAAGCAGCTGGTTCGCCCTGAAGAGGTCGCCGCACGTCGTGGCAAGTCCCTCGAAGAGGTCACCCCAGCACGTATGCTGCGCGCACGCGCAGGTCAGGGAGCGTGATTTCCATGGCACTGAAGATTACCCAGGTCCGTGGTACCGCTGGTACCAAGCAGAACCAGAAGGATTCGCTGCGCACCCTCGGCCTGAAGCGCATCAACGATTCCGCCGTTCGCCCGGATACTCCGGCTGTGCGCGGTCTCGTGAACGTTGTGCGTCACCTGGTCGAGGTTGAAGAAGTAGCGGGGGAGTAGGTAAACCATGAGCGAACCAATTAAGCTCCACGACTTGGCCCCGGCTCCGGGTGCTAAGAAGAAGAAGACTCGCGTCGGCCGTGGTGAGGCTTCCAAGGGTAAGACCGCTGGTCGCGGCACCAAGGGCACCAAGGCCCGCAAGCAGGTTTCGGCAGCATTCGAGGGTGGCCAGATGCCACTTCACATGCGTCTGCCGAAGTTGAAGGGCTTCAAGAACCCGGCGAAGGTCACCTTCCAGGTGGTCAACGTTTCGGATCTGGAGCGTCTGTTCCCGAACGGTGGCGACGTCACCATCGCCGACCTGGTTGCAAAGGGCGCTGTCCGCGCTAACCAGCCGGTGAAGGTCCTCGGCGACGGCGACATCAACGTCTCCGTCAACGTCACCGCAACCAAGTTCTCGGGCTCCGCAAAGTCCAAGATCGAGGCTGCAGGCGGCTCTGTCACTGAGGCCTAAAGCACTTAAGCTTTAACAAAAGAGCTCTTAACCCAAGTGGTTAAGAGCTCTTTTTGTATTGAAAGGGAGGAAAGGGGAGGGGACGGCAGCGCAAACCGCCCGCTTACAGCAGGCCGGTGTTGCGCAGAGCCTGCTCCAGTCGGTCGATGTCAGCGTCCGTATGGAGCGCGGTAATGGTCAATCGCAACATTGCCTCACCACGGGGAACCGTCGGGTAGCGAATCGCAGGTATGTACACGCCTAGCTCCGCCAACCGTGCTGTGGCGTCCATCGCTTCGGCTTCGTCGCCGACGGGCAGCGGGATGATTGCAGATGCGGGGTCGGCCTGTGCGCCAACCAGGGAGCGGACGCGCGCAATATTACGCTGCAATCGCTTGACGACGTCCCCAGCCTCCAACTGCTTCAACGCTGCGCGGATAGCTGCGACGGAACCTGGGTTCATCGACGTTGAGTACACAAAACTGCGGGCTTGATTGCGTAGCAGTTCGCCAACTGGTGCGGAGCAGAGAACGTATCCTCCTTCGACACCGAGAGCCTTGCTCGCGGTGCCGACCACAATGTCCGGGTGAATGCCCAGGTGCGATGCGGTGCCACGGCCTTGCTCTCCGATAACGCCGACGCCGTGGGCGTCGTCAAGCATCAACCATGCGTTGTGACGGCGACAGGTGCGCTCGAGTACGGGGCCGTCGATGATCTCGCCTGACATAGAGAACACGGAGTCGGAGATGACAAGCTTGTGGCGGGCGCTCGATGCTGCGAGGAGACGGTCGAGTGCCTGATAGTCAGCATGTGGAAAGACCGTGACGTTAGCTCGGGCATTGCGGCATCCGTCGATGATGGAAGCATGGTTGGCGGCGTCGGAGAAGATTTCCACGTCGGCGGTGGCGATGGCAGCGATGGTTGAGTGGTTCGCCTGGTAGCCAGTCGCAAAGAGAACGGCATCGTCGAAACCGAAGAACTGCGCCAGTTCATTCTCAAGTGCGCTGTGGATGC
Source organism: Corynebacterium sp. MSK035 (assembly GCF_030232615.1). Lineage (NCBI taxonomy): Bacteria > Bacillati > Actinomycetota > Actinomycetes > Mycobacteriales > Corynebacteriaceae > Corynebacterium > Corynebacterium sp. MSK035. The sequence goes on along the minus strand of NZ_JASPJP010000002.1, from coordinate 264,048 downwards.
TAGTGCCGGTGGTCAGGCGAGAGCCGCCGGACCCGGTGCCGAAATGTCCAATTGCCTCGGTGGCAGCTGAGATGAGTTCAGGGTGCGTGGACAGGCCGAGGTAGTCCGAAGAAGAAAACAGTAGATAGTCGGTTCCGTCAATTCGGCTGTGTGGCAGTTGTCCGGTTTCGAAAGTGCGCACTGTGCGGGCAAGCCCTTCAGCGGCCCAGGCCGAGTTCCTTTGGGCGGCGATTGCTGAGAGGTCGCTGTTGGGGGCGGTCACGTCCGGCGAGGAACTGGCGTCAGCTGGGAGCTCGACGTAGACCGGCGCGTTCTCCAGGTAATCGATTAGCTCGGGGATATCGGTGCCGGGTTCAACGATGAAGATGCGAGTACCAAGAGTGCTGCCGTGGTCCTTGATATTGGGGATACGGTGAAAGATTCCGTCCAGCGCCAGATATCCCCGCGTGTAAAAGGGGTCATCGGAGAGGCAGATTTCTGCGACGATACCCGGGGCGCTGTGAACCTTAGATGCGAGGATGAGCGCCTCGTGAAAATGATCCTTGGTGCAGTCCTTACTGGGGTGCGAGATGGCATCAAAAGTGGAAACCCGTACACCACGGGTAGGGTTTGGGTCGAGCCGTTCACCGGAGGAGGCATCGATGAGAGCGGCACCGCGGAGACCTGTGAGTGAATAGGCCATTTCGACGGCGATGTCGGCTGCCTGTATGCCTGCAGCGTGTAGGCGTTGAGCAATGAGATTGCGTGCGTCCTCAGGGCTGGGGTTCGACTCTAGAAAGGGAGTCAACGCGGACACGGTGCCGATAGTCGACTCTTCAACCTTGTCCACAGTGATGTGAATTGTGTCGGCTCGACCCTTGTCGTGGTGAAGTGCACGGCTAGTCATTGCAGAAGCCAGCTGAGGTAGTTCGACGGCCGGTGCAAGACGCTCAGCGCCAGAGATATGGCAGCCATCGGCGCTGGATCGCATGCGGATGCTGTAGGTACTCACAGAGCAAAACTTTAACACTGTTCAAGTTTTGTCTGGGAAAATTGGGTGGAGCACAGTGAGGGGCGTGGGCTCAGAGGGGAGGGGGCGCTGGGATCGTCGTCAAGCGAAAAGAGGTGATTGGCGGGGCGCTGTACTAACGGTGATATGGAGGTGTATTGCGACGATGTGGAGAAACGCTGGTAGACTCACTACGTCAAATACTGTCAATTAAAGGTTTGAGGAATACGTCATCCGCGTTGCTTAACTAAAACGGGAGACTACTGGCGGATAAGCGGGTAAGTCTTTCGGGAAAAGCGTGGGAGAAGCGGATTTCTTGACCTCGGGAGGATGCACGTGGCTTCCGGTCTCATTGCGGCGTTGCGCGATCCCGATTTGCGTAAGAAGATCTTCTTCACTCTGACGATGATCATTCTGTACCGAATCGGCTCGCAGATTCCAACCCCTGGTATCGACTACCAGTTGGTCAACGCGCAGCTCGAGCAGATTTCGAAAGATCAGTCCAGCGTTTACTCGCTGATCAACCTGTTCTCAGGTGGCGCTCTGCTGCAGATGGCGATTTTCGGCATCGGCATTATGCCGTACATTACGGCCTCGATTATCGTCCAGCTGCTCACGGTGGTGATTCCACACTTCGAGCAGTTGAAGAAGGAAGGGCAGTCGGGTCAGACAAAGATGACCCAGTACACCCGCTACCTCACAGTGGCGTTGGCGTTGCTGCAGTCTGCAGGCATTGTGGCCATGGCAGACCGAGGTGCCCTGCTGGGTGGCTCGCAGTCGCTGCTGGTTAAGGATGCGGGTGTCTTTGACCTCGTGGTGATGGTCGTTGTGATGACCTCCGGTGCCGTGCTGGTCATGTGGATGGGTGAGCTCATCACTGACCGAGGCGTCGGCAACGGTATGTCGCTGCTGATTTTCTCCGGCATCGCCGCTGGTATGCCGGCGCAGGGAGCGAACATTCTGCGCTCCACTACCGGTGTCGTGTTCGCCACCGTGATTGTTGCCGTGCTGATTCTCATCATCGGCGTTATTTTCATTGAGCAGGGACAGCGCCGTATTCCGGTGCAGTACGCAAAGCGCATGGTTGGTCGTCGCCAGTACGGCGGATCTTCCACCTACCTGCCGCTGAAGGTGAACCAGGCCGGTGTTATCCCGGTCATCTTCGCGTCCTCGCTGATTTACGTGCCGGTTCTGATTACCCAGATTGTTCAGTCCGGTCAGTCGAATCCGAACATGGACAACTGGTGGCAGCGCAATGTCATTCAGTACCTGCTGGCGCCGTCCAGTTGGCAGTACATTCTGCTGTTCTTCCTGATGATCATCTTCTTCTCCTTCTTCTACACCTCCGTGCAGTACGACCCGCACGAGCAGGCGGAGAACATGAAGAAGTACGGCGGATTCATTCCGGGCTTCCGCCCGGGCCGTCCGACTGCTGAATACCTGTCCTACGTCCTGATTCGCCTGCTGACTGTCGGCTCGCTGTACCTGGCGCTGATTGCTGTTCTGCCAAATGTCGCTCTTGATATGGGGCTTGGCGACGCGAACTCCGGTACAGGCGGTATGTTTGGAGGTACAGCCCTGCTGATTCTGGTCAGTGTTGCGCTGACGACGGTCAAGCAGGTTGAAAGCCAAATGATGCAACGTAACTACGAAGGGTTCTTGAAGTAATGCGACTCGTACTTGTAGGTCCTCCCGGTGCAGGCAAGGGCACTCAGGCAGCTATCCTCTCGGAGAAGCTCGGTGTCCCGCACATCTCCACCGGTGACCTGTTTCGCGCAAACATCGGTGAAGGCACTCCGCTCGGTATTGAGGCGAAGTCCTACATCGACGCCGGCAACCTTGTTCCGGACGACGTGACTGTGCGTATGGTCGAGTCCCGTCTGAATGAGGACGACGCTGCCAAGGGGTTCCTGTTGGATGGCTTCCCGCGCACTGTTGGTCAGGCAGAAGAGCTGAAGCGTCTGCTGTCCAACCTCGGCACTGAGCTGGATGCGGTCGTACAGTTCGACGTTTCTGAGGATGTCGTAGTCGAGCGCATGCTGGCCCGTGGTCGCGCAGACGACACTGAAGAGGTCATCCGCAACCGCATGCATGTGTACACCAATGAGACCGCTCCTTTGCTGGATTACTACTCGGAGAAGATCATCAAGATTGCCGCTGAGGGATCCGTTGAGGAGATTAACGAGCGCACGATGGCTGAGCTGGAGAAGCTGAACTAGGCTCCTGGCACACCGGGTAACTAGACGCTCTAGATTTTTCGCTGGCTGGGGCCGATGGGTTTGCCGGTTGTAGATGGTTGTTGAAGCCGCCCTTTCGAACCGTTGAGGTTTGGAAGGGCGGCTTTTGTGTGTGGCTGTTGGGGCTGGGGTGGGGCAGGGGGGGCAGCCGATAGTGAGGGCTACTGGAAGTCCTGAATGATTTCGTCGATAAGCGGTTGTGCGGCCTCGGCGCCAATATTCGCGAAAACGAACTCTTGGTAGATGCGGTTATCCTCGTCGATAACCATTACGAAAGGGGACCCCTTGTTGATGCCGCTAAATGCGTGCTTGCCGGGTAGCTCGTATGGTGCGTAGTTTTCGACGGACTCAGCCTTTTCGTTAATGCGCTCGACAGTGGCCGGGTCCTCGGCCGTACTGAGCATTGCGGTGCCACCGTCGCCAACTGCCATTACGCAGGTGAAGCCATGTACGCTCTCGCTGCCAAAAATGACGGGTTTAGAGTCATCCGACTCGACGCAGCTGCCAATCGCCTCCTTAATTGCATCAGGTGTGAAGTTTTGGATCGACTCAGGCAGTGCAGAGGCGCCCATGAAACCCGAGGTGCTTCCAGGGGCCTCCGGCGATTCCGTGGCAGGGGAAGTGGAGGGGACAGTCGGCGCTGGCGACGGTTCGGGGTTGCTTGAGCATGCGCCAATCAGGAAAAGCGAGCTGGCAGCAATAACAACGCCCGCAGTCTGCGCGGACTTCAACAGTGAATGCATGCCAGTTATCGTAGGGCAGCTCATCTTTGGGTGTAAATTTCTCGGAAGTGGCAGCGATCCGAGCGGCGCCCTCGTAGGTGGCGGGGTACAGCTAGCCGGTGGTTCCCTTCTGGGGCAGAGTAGACTCAACCAGCGTGATGAGTTTTCGACGCCGCCGCAAAGTAGTTCCTGCCCGCACCGAGGGAGAATTGGATGCGATGCAAGCGGCCGGCGAGATCGTCGGTCGTGCATTGCTAGCCTGCCGAGACGCCGCTAAGCCAGGGGTCACCACGGCAGATCTCAATGAGATTGCGCACCAGGTCATTATCGATGCTGGCGCAACGCCGTCCTTCCTTGGCTACGAAGGCTTCCCGGCATCTGTCTGCGCATCAGTGAACGAAGTGATTGTCCACGGCATTCCGTCTTCGTCTACGGTTCTCGCCGATGGTGATTTAGTCTCAATTGACTGTGGCGCAATCCTGGATGGCTGGCACGGCGATTCGGCACTTACTTTCGGCGTCGGAAAGCTGAGTGACGATGTCGAAAAGCTGAACATTGCGACATCAGAGGTCCTCGCCGAAGGTATTAAGGCCATGGTGCCGGGCGCTCGCCTCACCGATATTTCGTATGCGCTTGAAATGGCCACCCGTGAGGCTGAACTGCGCCACGATATTGAACTCGGCATCGTCGATGGATACGGCGGGCACGGCATTGGGCGCGAGATGCACATGGATCCCTTCCTTCCCAACGAAGGCAAAGCAGGAAAGGGGCCCCGCATCGTCGAAGGCTCCGTATTGGCCATTGAACCGATGCTCATTCTCGGCGGCGAGTGGGGTAGTGATGAGCTTGACGACGGCTGGACGGTCGTCAGCGCCGATAGAATGCCGGCCTCCCATTGGGAGCACACAGTTGCCGCCACGGCGGACGGCCCCCGTATTTTGACTCCTCGATATTAATAACTAGTGCGTGAGGGCCACGCGAAAGGTCAGAATGTTGCCATAAAGGCTGCGATGAATTCTGAGCGCGTGGAGCGAATCCGCCTGCCGTCGCTTGCAACCGGTCCCATAGTGGTCGTATTTGGTAAAAACGCAGGTCGCGTGTAAAGTTGGGCGATGGTGTGGGCGCAGTGTCGCTGCAGTGATGATTATCCCTGCACGGAACTGCTAAAACACCAGGCAGAGTAGAGATTTCCCAACTGGTGCCGGGATTGTCCCGGGTATCCGCCAGAGAGACGTGGAGGACATGGCTAAAAAGGAAGGCGCAATTGAGGTTGAGGGTCGCGTCGTCGAGCCCTTGCCGAACGCGATGTTCCGAGTGGAGCTGGACAACGGGCACAAGGTGCTCGCCCATATCAGTGGCAAGATGCGCCAGCACTACATCCGTATTCTCCCGGAAGACCGAGTCGTAGTGGAGCTTTCTCCGTACGATCTCGAGCGTGGGCGAATCGTCTACCGCTACAAGTAAATCGACCTGACCACTGTTGGTAGTGGTTATGGGCTTATTTACTAACTAGACAGAAACTCCACCGTCCTAGCTGCTTCTGGTGACGGCCGCGTGATGTTGAGACCGGGTGTCTCAGCAGATTAGCGCGGCGGTTCTTTATGAAAGCTTTTCCACAGAAGTAAGCGAGAATACCTCCGGCAACGGTGGCTGGAGCCTTTCTATAACACTTGCGCGACTCGGCGTCCGACCGAGTAAGCCGGGTCTGGGAAGGATGGCAGTGGAGTAAACCACCGCATCAACCGGAAGGAAATTGCCGTATGGCACGCCTTGCTGGAGTTGACCTGCCACGCAACAAGCGTATGGAGGTCGCTCTTACCTACATCTATGGCATCGGCCCCGCCCGTGCCAATGAGCTGCTGGAGAAGACCGGCATCTCTCCGGATCTGCGCACCGACGCTCTCACCGATGAGCAGGTTGCTGCGCTGCGTGACGTGATTGAAGCTACCTGGAAGGTCGAGGGTGACCTCCGCCGCCAGGTTCAGGCTGATATCCGCCGCAAGATTGAGATTGGTTCCTACCAGGGTCTGCGCCACCGTCGTGGCCTGCCAGTCCGTGGTCAGCGCACCAAGACCAACGCTCGTACGCGTAAGGGTCCGAAGAAGACGATCGCCGGAAAGAAGAAGTAAAACATGGCAGCTCCGAAGTCCGCACGCGGCCGTCGTACCGGCCGTCGCGTTGTAAAGAAGAACGTGGCTCAGGGCCACGCATACATCAAGTCCACCTTCAACAACACCATCGTGTCCATCACGGACCCGAAGGGCGCTGTTATCTCGTGGGCCTCCTCTGGTCACGTCGGTTTCAAGGGCTCTCGTAAGTCCACTCCGTTCGCTGCTCAGATGGCCGCCGAGAACGCTGCTCGTAAGGCCATGGAGCACGGTATGAAGAAGGTTGACGTTTTCGTTAAGGGTCCGGGTTCGGGCCGCGAAACCGCCATCCGTTCCCTCCAGGCCGCTGGCCTTGAGGTGTCCTCGATCTCGGATGTGACCCCTCAGCCGCACAACGGCTGCCGTCCGCCGAAGCGTCGTCGCGTCTAGGAATAGGGTAAGGAGAGAACAGAAATGGCCCGTTATACCGGTCCCGCAACCCGTAAGTCCCGTCGTCTCCGCGTCGACCTCGTCGGTGGCGACATGAACTTTGAGCGTCGTCCCTACCCTCCGGGGCAGGCTGGCCGCGCTCGTATCAAGGAGTCGGAGTACCTGCTCCAGCTCCAGGAGAAGCAGAAGGCACGTTTCACCTACGGCGTGATGGAGAAGCAGTTCCGTCGCTACTACGCCGAGGCTCACCGTCGTCCGGGCAAGACTGGCGATAACCTCGTCGTCCTGCTGGAGTCGCGTCTCGACAACGTTGTCTACCGCGCTGGTCTGGCTCGTACCCGTCGCCAGGCTCGTCAGCTGGTTTCCCACGGCCACTTCACCGTTAACGGTAAGAAGATTAACGTGCCGTCCTTCCAGGTAAGCCAGTACGACATCATCGACGTGCGCCCGAAGTCGCAGAAGATGATTTGGTTCGAAGAGGCACAGGAGAACCTGGTCGACGCTGTCGTCCCGGCATGGCTTCAGGTTGTTCCTGAGTCCCTGCGCATCCTCGTGCACCAGACCCCGGAACGCGCACAGATCGACATTCCGCTTCAGGAACAGCTGATCGTCGAGTTCTACTCGAAGTAATAACCAACTTCGCTTGCATCCATTCATTCCCTATGGCGTCATATAGCGGTCGCCACCTGGAGGATTTTCGAAAATGCTCATTTCCCAGCGCCCAACGCTGACTGAGGACTACATTGATTCCTCTCGCTCCCGGTTCGTTATCGAGCCGCTGGAGCCGGGTTTCGGTTACACCCTCGGTAACTCCCTTCGTCGTACGTTGCTGTCGTCCATTCCGGGCGCTGCAGTCACCAGCATCCGCATTGACGGTGTGCTGCACGAGTTCACCACTATCCCGGGCGTGAAGGAAGATGTCTCCGACATCATCCTGAACATCAAGGGTCTGGTGCTCTCGAGCGAGTTCGATGAGCCGGCTACCGTTTACCTGCGTCGCGAAGGTGCAGGCGCGGTGACCGCTGCAGACATTGAGTGCCCAGCAGGTGTGGAGATTCATAACCCGGATCACCACATTGCTACTCTCAATGATTCCGGTCGCTTGGATATTGAGATGATCGTTGAGCGTGGTCGTGGCTACGTGCCGGCGACCCCGAACTCCGGTGGCGAAATCGGCCGCATTCCGATGGACCAGATTTACTCGCCAGTTCTGAAGGTCAGCTACAAGGTGGAGGCTACTCGTGTTGAGCAGCGCACCGACTTCGACAAGCTGATCATCGATGTCGAGACCAAGAACTCGATCACCGCCCGCGACGCAATGGCGTCGGCAGGCAAGACTCTGGTTGAGCTGTTCGGTCTGGCACGTGAGCTGAACGAGGCTGCTGAGGGCATCGAGATTGGCCCGAGCCCGCGCGAGGCTGAGGATGTCGCTGCGTACCAGACTCCGATTGAGGATCTGGACTTCTCTATGCGCTCCTACAACTGCCTCAAGCGTGAGGAGATCCACACTGTCGGTGAGCTCGCTGCTCGTACCGAGTCGGATCTGCTGGATATCCGCAACTTCGGTGACAAGTCCATCAATGAGGTCAAGGAGAAGCTCGCTGAGCTTGGCCTCGCTCTGAAGGATTCCCCGAACAACTTCGACCCGGCTGCTGTCGCTGATTTGGACGCTGCCTCGGGCGATGACGCTGACTGGACTGATGGCGCAAGCGCTGGCTACGACGAGTAGTTCACCGACGCGACTTCATTAAAACGAGGAGATACCTATGCCTACCCCTAAGCAGGGTTCCCGTCTCGGCGGCTCCGCTTCGCACCAGAAGAAGATTCTGGCCAACCTCGCGAAGCAGCTCATCGAGCACGGCAAAATTAAGACCACCGACACCAAGGCCAAGCTGCTGCGTCCGTACGTTGAGAAGCTGATCACCAAGGCAAAGCGCGGCACTCTCGCAGATCGCCGCAACGTTGCAAAGCTGCTTAACGACAACTACGCAGTTAAGAAGCTGTTCGACGAGATCGGTCCGCAGTTCGCTGATCGCGACGGCGGCTACACCCGCATCATCAAGCTGGGTAACCGCAAGGGCGACAATGCCCCGATTTCTCTGATCGCTCTGGTTGAGGAAGAGACCGCAACTGCTGAGGCAACTCGCGCAACTCGCGCCGCTGCTTCCAAGCAGGCTGAAGAGGCAAAGGCCGAAGAGGCTGAGGCTACTGAGGCTGAGGCTGCAGAGGAGGAGTAATTCCCCTCGCCGACGGCTTCTGGCCTTCACAGCTTTGAACCCCCGTTGAGCAGTTCATATCTGAACGCTCTCCCGGGGGTTCTTTGTGCTTAACGACGGTGCATAGCGCCCGTCCCCAGTTCTGCCTCCGGTTACACCGACGGATTACGCACCAACATTGAGAGCTATACGGAGACCCTGCGGTGGAAACTGCTGATTCTCTAATCCGGGGTCCCGGCTACAATCTGTTAACCGTGACATCACTTACTCCAACGACTCCGGATGCCCCGTGCGATTCTCCCGATCGTGCCGCTATGGGGAGCACCGACTCCGACCTGGTTCGGTTGCGTTTTGACATTGCTTATGACGGGACAGATTTCCACGGTTGGGCTGCTCAGCGCGATAAGCCCACGGGAGAACCGGTGCGGACTGTGCAGGCGACGTTGGAATCCACTCTGGAGAAGGTGTTGCGCACTCCAGTGCAACTGACTGTGGCCGGTCGTACAGATGCTGGTGTCCATGCCTCCGGGCAGGTGGCTCACGCAGATGTTCCTGTCTCCTGTTTAGACACACGTTCTATCGCAGGGGATCCGGGTAATTTGGTTCGTCGTGTAGCGCGACTATTGCCCGCGGACGTGACGCTTCGGGGCACCTCGTTTGCGCCCCCGGGTTTCGATGCCCGTTTTTCCGCGTTACGTCGGCACTATGTCTACCGTGTCACTAGTTGCGTCAGTGGCCCGCTTCCTACCCGTGCTCGCGATACGGCCCACTGGCGGCGGTCAGTGGACATCAACCGCATGCAGGTGGCGGCTGATGCCCTACTGGGGCTCAATGACTTTGCCGCTTTTTGCCGACACAAGCCGCATGCGACGACCACTAGAGATTTACAGCAGTTCCAGTGGTTCGACGTATCTACGCGGGAAGAACCAGAGCTGTACGAGGCCCATGTGACTGCCGACGCGTTCTGCTGGTCTATGGTGCGCTCACTGGTTGGGGCCTGCCTTAGTGTCGGTGAGGGGCGACGTGCGGTTGGATTCACTGAACAGTTGTTGAGTGAAGAGAAGCGTTCCCCGTTGGTCCCGGTGGCAGAGGCGCGTGGGCTCAGCCTGGTAGGTGTTGATTACCCCGGCGATGCTGATTTGGCGGCCAGGGCGGAGCAGACCCGCGAGCGTCGTGATGCCCGGACAGATGTGGACGAGGCTTAAATGTACAAGCTCTCGGTAATATTCCCTGAAGAAAGTGACCGTAGGAGGAGTGTTCGGTAGTGGTGTGGGCAATTGTTAGCTTGGTTGCGCTGCTCGTAATCCCCGGCGCTGTTGTAGTGCGAGCCAGCGGCGTTCGTACTCCGTGGGCTCTGGCCCTCGGTCCTGCGGTGACGTTTGGTATCGCAGGTACTGCAGGGTGGGCGCTCGGCGCTATCGATGTGCGCTTCACCTTGGTCAGTGCGTCTATCTGCTGGGCCGTGACACTACTTCTCGCGCTTTGCTGGAGTGGCGGCAGCGCTTTGATTCGGCGGCGGCGCGGTAGTGTCGATCGCTCAGTGTCGGCCGAGACGCAGCCGCCCGCCGCAAGTCGATGGCGCGAGTTGGGCTATGGGCTAATCGCAAGTATCGGGGTCATCATCGCAGCGGCGGTTCTCACGTGGACCGCTATCGGCCGCATCGCTTCAATGTCCGAGGGGATGGCGACCATCCAGCAAGGCTGGGACACACTCTGGCATGCAAGTGTGCTCCGTTCGATTACGGAAGACGGCATGGCCTCGGCCACTAGGATGGGCGAGATCCAGAATGTGGAAACTCAGGCGGTGTCCTACTATCCCGCCGCATGGCATGCGTTCGGTGCGCTTTGGGTATTGATTGTCCGTCTACCAATCACCGAGGCGGTCAATTACCTCGGCATTATCATTCCGGCCGTGACCATACCTACGGCGGCTGCGGCGCTGACCTGGCGAATTATTGATCGCCGAAAGCTGTCCACTGCCGTTGCTGCAGGGGTTGCAGCGCTTGTTTCCGCAGCGCTTCCGGTATTGATGCCCGTCGGGGTCTTCGTGGGGGCCTGGCCGTACCAGGTCTCGATTGCGCTAGCGATTACCGTTTTTGCCTTTGTTACGTCGCTCCCGCACGCACCTCAGCGCATCTTGAGCGCCGCGCTTTCGATAATCGGTATCGGAGAGCTCCATCCGGCATCGGTACCTACAGTCGTTATGCTCGGTGCAATTTGGTGGTTGTGCTACCGCCTGCCGCGTCCCGCGCATCCTGAACTGGGTGCGGTTCGCGCCAGGCTTTACGACGTCGCGGTGATTGCAGCCGCCTTTGTGCCAGCAGTGGCGGTTCTCCTGCCGCAGTGGCTTACGGGAACTTCTCAGACCGAGGATGTGCGCGCGGTTAGCGCTGAAGTAGACGACCTCGATCGTTTCGATGCGTGGTATCGAGGCGCCACGATGTTGACACGCCACACTGAGGAATTCCGGCCGTTCTGGCCAATTATCATCCTTGGTTTCATCGGGATGGCGTTTTTGGTTTTCGCAGGTACTTCGCGCCGACGGGTGTGGGTAGTACCGGCCTGGTTTGTTTCGGTGTTGATGACGACCCACGCGCTCAATCATTTTGGTGGCGTGCCGGGCGATATTCTCGCGCTGTATACGGATCTTCACTATTCGACGCCTCACCGGTTGGTGATGGTCACCGCGTACCTGTATTCCGCGTTTGCGGGTATCGCCGTTGCGTGGGGCTGCGCGTGGGCGGCTCGAATTAGTGAGTCAAAGGTGCCATCGACGGGGCGGGTTCTGGGGTTGAGCTTAGCGACGGTGAGCTCTGCTGTACTTGTGGTCTATGGAGTGGCGTCTAATGCTAGCGCTGCGGATTTCGCCTACAAGAGCCCTAGGGAATGGCAAATCATTTCCAAGGCTGACTTGAAGGCATTTGATTGGTTGGCCGAGCAGCCGGAGGCACATAAGTACCGCACGTTTACCAATCCGCCGGAGGGGTCCAGCTGGATGTACGCTCGCAATGACTTGCCAGTAGTGTTCCCGCACTATGACTGGCCAGTGGCGAATAAGTGGACTGCCACCTCAATGCTGTATTGGCACGCTGATTACCTCGGTTTTCCAGACCCCGACCGGCCGGATGGGGTGAACGATGTCGATCGCTCAGCCCGAAAGCTGAACGTGGGATTCATCTATTTGTCACCCCCGGGTATTTGGGATTCCAAGGAGGATTTAGAGTTTCCTGGTGAAGGGCTCTGGGTAGCTCCAGGGGTAACCCCTGTTTATCGAGATAGGGAAGTAACTATCTTCGCCTTCAATGACGTGATTACGCCAGAACGCATCGACGAGATGCGAGCTAGTTCTCCGGAAGTAATTCCTCCCTCGGCTACTAGGGGATGGAGCGATGGTCGGGTAGGTTAGGACACCATGCGGATGAATAAATTTATGGCAACGATCGCAGCCGGTGTGATGATGACTTTCGCGCTGGCCGGATGTGGAGACGACGAGCCGGCTAAGCCGGAAGTCTCGAATCGCTCCGTCAGTTCTTCCGCAAAGACCAAATCCTCGACTCCGCCGAAATCGACTGAGGAGTCGACGACACCGACAAAATCAGAGACGCCGACGGAAACTCCTGCAATCACCCAGGTCAATGATGCGGATTACACCCCGGCGGACGGCCCAAATACTCGACTCTTTCAGTTGGAGGATGGCACGACACGCTGCTTCCTCAACGATCTGAGCGGTGACGCCTACTTGGCCTGCCAGGTGAATCTTGCCAATCCTCCGATGGTCGATGACGGCACGGGAAACAAGGTTCCCGCCAATGCTGTGTCCTGGAACCCGGGGGGAGTTACTTACGAGGTCCTGACGTTCCCGCCGGCGGGTGAGATGAAGACGCTGCCAGCGAATTCTCAGTTGAGCGCATTCGGTTACAACTGCGCGGCCTATGGCCCGTCTACTCTGGAGTGCTCGGGACCAGCGGGCGCTGCCACTATCGACAATGGCAATGTCACCGGTGCACAGATGCCGAAGGAGGATGTGCCTCCTGCAGCAGGCGGTCAGCCGGGTGGCCAAGAAAATGGCGCTCCGAATGACCCAGCGGGGCAGGGGGAGCCTGACGGCTCCCAGGCGCCGGGCGGTCTGCCAGATTTGGGTGCGTTGATTCCGGGCCTGAACCGCTAGTTGCCCGCATAGCCAGTGGCTGCAGTTCATCGGTAGTGCGGGCGGTAGATAGCGTCCAGGTGAATTCGCCCATCGCCAGTCGAGGGCACGAAGCTGGCATTTCCGCTGCTGCTGCCGTGGGCGAACCTGTACGACTGACCTCGATGATTCTCGCGATTCCAGTACACAGGTCGGGCTCATACTCTTCGACAACAACCACATCGACGGTGTCGTCTCCAGCTCGCGCGAGAAGTACTGCGCCCAGATCAAGGGCCACAGTATAGAAATGTGGACGGGACGTGCGAATTCCGACTCGATAGCCGAGCGAGAGCATTCCGATGAGCAGCTCACAAAAGTCCTGATTTCCGCAGTCGACCTCCAATCGGGGGAGGTTCGCGGGACACATTGTGATGGTTTGTCCACTGCTCCCGGCTCCTATGACCTGCGCCGGACCATTAGTGATAGCGATGTCGCGTTGTCGGCTTAACCACAGGTGCGGTTTGCGCCCCAACGCCGCCACATGATGAGAGCGTCCAGTGCGGCGCAGCTGCACTACCTCCGCAGAGCTCTCAGTCAGAGCACACTCCGGTGCCGTCAATCGCCGTGCGCGAATACCAAGGGTTCCCAGCCGGTGGATGAGGAAGCGTAGGGCTTGGTCAGCGGAGGCTTCCACCGGAAGAGTTGCCACCAGATGTGTCCAGGGTTCAGGGGCTGTGCCGGAGCGCTCGGCTGCTCGGAAGTAGCGGTGCGCATGCTCTCCGCGGACTTCCGGCGCAATGTGATAAAAGCACAGCGCATCCAGGGTCACTGGGCTGTCGTCGGCAAGCGAGACGATATCCGCAGCGCTTAGCTGGCTTCGCAGGCCTGGTGTGAGACGTAGTCCGATGAGTTGTCCTGGTTCGGTGCGTCGCAGGCGGTCACGAAGGCTGCGGCCGCGCACAGGGACATGCGCGCCTGCAGTGATGGTTATTGCTGTAATGAGTAGCCACAATGACAATGGCATGTGAAAATCCCCCCAATATGTTCCCCACTAAAATTCCCCTGGTCGCACAGTAGCGCGGCCTGGCTTACTCTGCAGGGTAGAGATTATTTGGGGGAATAGTTTTGGGGGAAACTCATGCCACGTACGCCGACTACGCCTAGCCAGGTCAGCGGTCATCGATTCTTGATTCGTCGGATTGAGCACGCGCTTGTGCGTGCGGATTCGCGAATGCTGCACGATCCTCTGCGCACGCGTACGCGAGCACTGTTTATCGGCTGTGCGCTGGTGGTTTTACTGGCCGCCGGCACTGCGGTGCTGTCGTTGGTGCGGCCGCAGGGCGGTTCGAGCTCCAATGAGCAGCTGATTGTCGTATCGGGGTCGGAGGGCCTGCATGTACGTGTCAATGGTCGATTGCATCCAGTCGCGAATCTCGCATCGGCGCGGTTAATTTTGGGCAATCCTGCTGAGCCGAAGCGGGTGCGCAGTAGCGAGTTGGACAAAGAGGACATCAGTTTTGCTGTCGGGATTGAGGGCGCACCAGCAGTTCCGGCCGCGCCGGCAGGCTCTGGTGCCTCGGGAGCTGCCAAGAGGGGCAGTGCAGGTGCGCCGGAGTTGGCACTGTCTTTATGCGAGCGGACGGTGCAAGACCTCGGGCAGCCGTGGATTGTTGCAGAGTCGCTTGCGCGTCTTGAAGAAGTCCGTGCGGAACCGCAGCAGCTTACCCGAACCCACTCGGACAGTGCCGTCGTTGCCGATGGCCAAAACCTCTGGCTGATTACGCAGGGCTACCGCTCGCGGCTGGATGTCAACCACCCGGAGCACGCCGCTGTTTCTCGAGCGCTGGGGTTGGAACGCGCCGCAGTCCGGCCTGTCAGCCCTGCGTTGCTCAGAACGATTCCGGAGGTTCCGATTCTGGCCGCGCCAGCAATCCCGAACCGCGGCGCACCCACGCACTTCGCCGCTCCATTCGACACAGTCGGCAATGTGGTTGAGGTCGGGCAGCGGCGCGTTATCGTGCTTGACGACGGTGCCGCGATTCTCTCCCCGGTGCTAGGAGAGCTATTAGCTGCGCATAGCCCAGTTCTGCAGGCCAGTGAGGGGCAGCTGGCGGCAGTTCCCGTTGCGAATGCGCCAGCAGTCCCGGGGCTACCTGAAAAGCCGCTGACGTTTGCCGATGCTGATGGCTGGTTGTGTGCCGGCCGGATAGCAGGACGGCCGCAAGCTCTCGTGCAGTGGTCGCAGCATGCTCCGGAGGGGCGGCACGTGGATTACCCGCATGCCGACGGTTCGGGTGCGGCCGTCGACGGTTTCGTGGATGGTCGCAGCCGTGAGCGCAGCTCGATTGCAGTAAGCGTAAATGGGGCCGTACACGTCATTTCTCCAGAGGGGATGCGCTTTGCTGTGCACGATCGCACGACGTTGGCCGCCCTCGGGTTTAATGCATCAACCAATGCCGATAGCGGTGGCACGCGACCAGTGGACTGGGAAGTGGTGGCCGCGTTGCGCGGAGGCCCTGAGCTGAGTAAGCAGGCGGCGCTAGGGCCGCTGTCCGGGACGCGAGAGCAGCCAGGCACCTAGGCCCAGTGCGCATATCAGGAGCAGTCCAGTCGCCCGGAGCGGTGCATTGCGCTCCTGCGAAGAAAGCAGATCCGGCGGAGCCGGTGCGGCAGCGGGGTTGGCTGCGTGCTGCGCAGCGGTGTCCACAGTGGTCCAAATCAGAGCGTCATAAGGTGCAACGATGCCGCGACCAAGGCCGAGCCCGGAACTAATTGGGCTCGCGGAACTAAGGATGATGTCGCGAACCTGTGCTGGGGAAAGCTCTGGGTTTCGTGCCAGCAGCAGGGCAGCTGTGCCCGACACGGTTGGCGTGGCAAAGCTGGTGCCGGCAATCTGTTGAGCTCGGGTGTTCTCCCCAGACCCGAACACGTGGCGGTCTATGAGACCGGTGGGGGTGCGCGGATCGGGACCGAGTACGGGGCCGCCGGGAGCGGAGACATTGACCCATTGTCCCGTGATTGCATACTCCGCGGGTTGTGCTTGGCCGGCATCGTCGAACTGTACTGCTGATACTGCGATTACCTCCGGCAGAACTGCGGGCCACGCTACGGATCCGTCCTGACAGCTATCGCCCTTATTGCCTGCCGCTGCGACCACTACTGCGCCTGAGACTTCCGCGCGTGCGACGCTCTCGGCAACATCTGTTGCACCTTGGGGCATTACGCCTGCCGGGGCACACGATGTGAGCGAGATATTGATGACCCGCGCGCCCTCCGCGACGGCCCTGTCGATAGCTTGTGCCAGCGACTCCAAATTGCCTTCGCCATCGGCTGTTTGTCTTATCGACAACACGTGCGCGTCGGGCGCCAGTCCGGCGAAACCATCGGCACCGGGCCGGCCTGCAATAATGCCGGCTACTAGAGTTCCGTGACCGTCGCAGTCTACGAACCCGCTGTTGCCGTCGACAAAATCGCCACCGTCGAGAACCTCGCCCAGGCGCTCATTGGGTGAGACCCCGGTATCGATTACCGCCACCGTAATCCCCGCACCCGTCGTCAGTTGCCATGCTTGGCGAAACCGAAGAGCTTTTTCGATCACCGTCGGTTCATGCAGTGCGCTTTCCGACGACAGCATCGTGGCCACGCAGTCCTGGCTGTTCTGGGCAGCCGCTATTGGTGCGATGCCCGACGGTGCTACTGCGGTGGCCGCCGTCAACGTCGAGATAAGCACTGTGGAAAGTGCGGCCGTGGCGGTGAGACGAGTTTTTATGGCATTCATGAAAAGTGGGTTTTTCACTGGAAGAACCCACTTACGAACTCAGGGAATTCGGCAATGATGGCCGCAATGGGCAAAATAACGGCGATACTGCAGGCCTCGGTTAGCTCAGCTATGCGGCGCGTTGTAGGTGAGATGCGTGACGCGGGAAATGCGGCTAAGGCGGTGGCTGCAAGCATGGGGACGACCAGGCCAGCGGCGACTGGCCAATTGCCCTCGAACCACTGTTGAAAGGCGACGGCCACAATGACGGCAAGACCAGCTAAAGCAGTACAGGTGGAAGCTACTTTCCGGGCTTGGCCACGGGAGTGAATTGCACAAAAGACTATGACAGCAGCAGCCATGCCTAGAGGCCACCACTTGTTCGCATAGGCTCCGGAGAAAAGTACCACCAGGGTGAAGATGCTGAGACTTCCGGTGCCACTGCAGAGGATGCCATCGAGAATCCACCCCGCTCGCTTAGGTGCGTTGTGGGATATTTCGGGAGTTTCGCTGTCATCGAAGCTCTCGCCGGCGGCAGGGACTTTGGGTACGCGAATACCGGCAGCCTTGATAGCGATGGAAGGTGCCAGCAGTATCAGGATGACTGCACTAGCAGCGGTGAGCGCTCCTGATTGAACCGAGTTGTGGAAAAGTGCGACAGCCGCAGCGTAAATACCGAAGGTAACTGCAGCACTGAGACTCGTCGCGCCCAGGGTAACGGTGATGCGGTTGTCGCCGTCGCCGGTGTTGGAAATGAGAAAAATCAAACCGATGACGGCAAGCGCGACACTAATCGCAGCAGTCGGCGGCCAGTCGGTGAGTATGCGGTGTAGGTCGAGGCCAACGAAGCAGAGCCCCGAAGAGGTGCCCAGAATGAGCACTTGCAGCTCCAGGGACATGACAATCGCCGGTTTTGCGCTACGCAACAGAGCCAGGCGCAGTCCACCGGCTACTGCCAGCAGCGCGATGAAGCTGATTGCCGCGGCCAGTGTGGAATCGGTACTGCTCAAGCTCAATGAGGCAGCTGCGATTGAAGCTGTGGCCACGAGGGCTGCGGTACAGCCAACAACCAAATCAGCCGTCCCGATACCGTCGGTATAGGTGGTGTCGGTAATAGCATCGGCGGCATCGAAGAGCCGAGGTTTGGGCACGGGACCTGGGTCGTTGATAACAACCAGGCGTTCGCCTGGTGCAATACCGGCATCGTTCAGGGTGTCGTCGGCAAGCAAAATCGTGCCAGTGGCGGTCCGTAGCTGCCACTGTGCCAGCGGGAAGTCCGCAATGTCGATATCGAAAATTTGCAGGATATCCGGTACAAGTGCGGCGATTGCGACGTTGGTCGGTAATGCAAGGTCTGCGTGTGCTCGGTTGGTGTCTTCGGGCATGTGTGCGGCATCAATGCGCACGCGAATGAGTTCCCCCAGCATGTATTTCCCCCATGAATTCTGCATGCTTTAGTCCCTCTAGAGTGTCGTACAACTCGCTAGAGCGCTACTCGGAGTAGTAACTGCGCGTGCCCCCGCTATCAGTTTCGGTCATGCGCTGCGAGAATCCGGAGTGTGTTTTAAGCTATGCGTACACCGATTGGTCGGGGGATTGGCCGTCGAGTGAACACAAGGGGCGACACATAGCGGGGGGGATTTTTGTGACTAGTGCACAGGCGGAGATTTCGGCTACCCGAAAAGCGGGGCTGCAGCCTATGACAGGCACAATCGCGCCGGATGCGCCACCGGAAGCGCCGGAACCACAGTCGGTGCCGCTGATGCGTGCACTCATGCCGTTAATCATGGTCGTGGCAGTGGTTGGCATGGTGGTGTTGATGTTTGTCTCTGGGATGGGACGTAACCCGATGTCGTTTATGTTTCCGCTGATGATGGTGTTTTCCACTGTGGGCATGATGGTGTCGGGCGGGGCGGGAAATAAGGACATGGCACCGGTGCGGAAGGACTATCAGAGGCATTTGTCCAGTATTCGCCGCGCGGTGGCGAAAGCAGCGAGGATGCAGCGTGAATCGGCGCAGTTTATCCACCCTCGGCCTGGAACTCTGTGGCAGCTGGGGGCGATGGGGCGGGCGTGCGAACGCCGAAAGGGGGACCCGGATTTCTTGCAGCTGCGCATCGGGGTGGCAACGCAGCAGCCCGCAACGCCCGTAACACCACCGGCAATTCCGGCGCCGGAGAAACTGGATCCGGTTTCCGCCGTAGCACTGCGGGAAGTTATTCGATCGGCTCGTCAGGTTGAGGGCGTGCCCTTTGCCATAGATGTGTCAGCCTTTGAGATCATCGCGCTCACTGGAGATACCGCGGCGCAGGGGCTGGCTCGAGCAATGGTCGCCCAAGCTGCTGCGCTGCATCATCCGGAGGATTGCCTGATTGCAGTTGTGGGAGATGAGTGGGAATGGCTGAAATGGACGCCACACCACGGACACCCCGCAGTTACTGATGCCTGTGGCCCAGCGCGGTTGCGGGCGGCGACGTGTGCGCAGCTGACTGAGCTGCTCACGGCTATCGACATACTGCCAGCTGCAGTGCTGATTGTGCTGGCGGATTCGAACGGACAGCACGATGTCACTGAACTGACACCGATTTTTGACGCGGCGGGGTCGGAGACCTCGGTAGTTTTGCTGACCGTCGTGGAAGCGCAGTCAACGTTGTGGGAGGCAGCGGTTCACCATGGCATCGCGCTGGTTGTTTCCGCTACTGCTGTGCATGCGGAAACTGCGTCCGGACGGGAGGAGATTGGCGTACCTGATCAGCTGAGTCCAGCAGAAGCGGAGGTGCTTGGGCGGAGCTTGGCGCGTTTTGAAGTGCCAACAAGCGCAGATGATTCTGTTAAGACCTCGGAAGACCCGGTCATGGAGGAGCTCGGGCTGTACCCGCCTCCGACAACTCTGCGCTACCGACCGCGCTACGGCAGTGCTCGTCTGCGCATTCCTGTTGGAGCTGATGACGGTGGTGCTCCGGTCTATCTGGATTTTAAGGAGAGTGCTGAGGGCGGCATGGGGCCACACGGTCTGTGCGTTGGTGCCACAGGGTCGGGTAATAGCGAATGTGGGTTTGGGGTACGATGTACGCATGGCAACACCCGGAACGCAGCGAGCGGCGATCTACGCACGTATTTCGCTAGATAAGCAGGAAGAAGCGGGCGTCAAGCGACAGATCCACCTCGCCACCAAGCAGGCCGAGGCTGACGAAGCTGAGGTAGTCGCTACCTATGTGGACAACAACATCTCCGCCTTCTCCGGTGAGTATCGGCCTGAGTACGACAAGCTGATCCACGCCATTGAGAGCCGCGAGATTGACGTTGTCTACGTTTACGCGCTCGACAGGCTGACACGGCGCACCAAAGACACACTGGCGCTCTTCGAGTTGTGCGAGAAACACAATGTCACCGTCAAAGCGAACCGGGGCTACAACATCGATCCGAGCGATCCGGCATCGCGGCTCACGATCGTGATCCTGGGCCTTATCGCCGAGCAGGAGTCCATCGACCGTGCCGCACGCATCCGAGCTGCCTACGAAGACCGTGCACGCACAGGACGGCCGAAGACGGGCGGGCGGCGGATGTTTGGCTACGAGTCTGACGCCGTGACCATCATTGATGATGAGGCCGAGGCGCTGCGTGATGCGGCTGCAATGGTCGTTGCAGGAAAAACGCTGCGTGAAACTGTGCGTGATGTCTTCCATGCGCGAGAACTCACTGCTACAACCGGACGCCCCATGACGGCGCCGACGCTGCGAGACATTTTGCTCAATCCACGTGTCCGAGGAATCAGCACGTTTAATCCGACCGACCCGGACACGGGATACCGCCTTATCAAAGACCGCCAGATCGTTGGCGCGGGGAATTGGCCAGCCATTATTGACGAGGCCACGGGCGAGAAACTCGACGCCATCCTGCGTGATCCGACGCGAAAACAATCGCATAGCGGCAACGCACCGCGCTACTTCCTTGCTTCGGTACTCACCTGTACTTGCGGAGATCCGATGTATTCGCGTAGCCGGAAGAACAGTAAGGGTGAACCTCGTCGCTTCTATACCTGCAAGCGGACGGAGCCAGGCGGCACGCATGTGTCTATCGGTTCTGAGGTGGACGACCTTATCGAGGCAGTCATCCTCAAGCGGATGCAGCAGCCCGACGCGATGGATGCGCTGCAGCAAGCGCTCGCCCCAGAGGACGACTCCCTTACCGAACAGCTGCAGGAACTTACAGGCCAGCGCAACGCACTGCTGGCCAAGCGCGAGCAGCTTGAAGAGGTGTCTATCAATGGTGATATCGACATGTCGACATTTACGCGAATGTCAAAGAAGATCGAAGCTCGAATCGCAGTCATCGACAAGAAGGTGCACGAACTGACGGCAAGCCGTGACGCCGACCCGCTCGCCGCAGAGTTAGCCAACGGGCCGGACTTTGCCGAGTGGTGGCGCAGTGCTTCTGTCGAGGACAAGCGTCGACTCACCCGGCTGCTGATGGACATTCATATTCTGCCCGGCAAGGCTGGCGCGAAAACCTTCGATCCGCAGCGCGTGAGTATTACCTGGCGGCAGTAGTTGCGGCGCGCAAGCACGAAGGAACGCCACGGGAGCTGGCAGTTCGGGGGAGATCTGCCTTCGTGTATCGGGGGTGACACCGCTCAACCGTGGCGTTCGCAGGAAGTATGACACGGCTCTTGTCACCCCGCACGTCGAGCGCTAGGACAAGAACCTGCGTTGTACGGCATCGATAATTAGTCGATAATGTTACGGTTGGCGTTTTGTGTAACGATCCCTTACAAGACCGCCCCTGTCACATGTTTGTTGTGTCGGCTCAGGAATCGACGTGCGGGATCGACTTATTCTGGACATCCGCTAGAGACACAAGAGGGAATCCATGGCATACGTTGGCGAAGACGAGGTTAGGAATGCTGCTGGCCTAGTGCTCGGCTTCGATGAAAAAGAAGCCGAGGTTCAGCAAGGCTTCGGGCAACTATTACCCTTCAGTCGATTGGGTTTCGAGAAAGTGCAGGATAAGCCAGACGGCTGGTATCTACCGGACAATACCGCTATGCCAGCGATCATTGCGGAGTTCAAAGGTACCCACCACTCTCTTGACAATGAAGAATGGGTTGCGGAGCTGAAGAAAAACGTCGACATCGTGTTGACAAAGTATGAGCAGTGCATCGGCATTCTTTACAACCGTGAGGACATCCGCGTTTTTCTGAACAACGTGGAGCTAGAGTCTGTTGCCAAAGAACTACAGCACAAGAGCTATTACCTCAGGCTGGCAACGAACAAACCGATTGACAAGCGCCTGATTTACACGCTCACAAGCAGGATCAACAACACGCTCCATTTCAATTTTGGAGTTAAAAACCTCTACTCCAGGATGGTGTTCACCGCCTGTGCACTCGTTGCTCTCCGTGAAAATGCGTGGATTGCCCCCGGCATGAACTACGACAACTTCCATAACTCGATCCTGAACCAGCTAAACAAGTCGCTCGAAAAGCACATCGCCAAAAATGCGAAACTCACTCTCTTGGCCAGTGAGTTCAGTAAGGTTGAAACCGCCTTCGTTGGCAACCAGAAGTCTATAGACGACTTCATTGGCTGGCTGAAAGAAATATCGGGTTTGTTGAACTCTGATAACTGGGCCGGTGAAGATGTCATGGCAATCTTCTTCAACGAGTTCAACCGCTACAAAACGAAGTCCGAGCAGGGGCAAGTGTTCACCCCTGACCACATTACTGGGTTCATGGCCCGGCTGGTGGATCTCAACGAGGATGACAAGGTACTTGACGCAGCATGCGGATCAGGGGCTTTTCTCGTCAAGGCCATGAACATCATGATTGAAAAATCTGGAGGCATTGGCAGCAATAAAGAAGTCTCCATCAAACAAAAGCAGCTGTTTGGTATTGAGAAAGACAAGGAGATCTTCGCGCTCGCTGCTGCCAACATGCTCTTGCATAAAGATGGCAAGACCAACCTCGCGCTCTTAGATTCTAGGTACGAGGACGCTGGCGATTGGATAAAGAGCAAACCGATTACGAAAGTGCTGATGAACCCACCGTACGAACGAAAGTACGGGTGCATGAAGATTGTGAAAAACGTGCTCGACAATGTTGAACGCGGCACAATTTGTGCTTTCATCCTGCCAGACAAGAAATTGGATCGTGACGGGGGCAAAACCCTCCTCAAGAAGCACCGCCTTGAGAAAGTTATTAAACTTCCGACAAATACATTTATGGGCATCGGGCAGACGACCTCGATCTTCATCTTCACGGCGAAAGAGCCTCAAGACGGGCGCGAGATTTTCGCGTGCAATATTGAAGACGATGGTTTAATCACGGTAAAGAACCAAGGTCGTCAAGATGTGTTAAACCGATGGCCCGCCATCGAAGACAAGTGGATTGAAATCATCCGCAAACAGTCGGGTCACCCGTCCATTCAATGGCTCGACCCAAATAAGCATCTCTCGTGGCAAGAGCCTGACGCACCGTTCCAGGTCACTGAGGACGACTTCTTCAAGAAGCTTACCGATTATGAGGTCTACCAAAGGGGTATCGACGCCAGCGAGTTCGCGGCTGCACTGAGCTATGCGGTGATCTACCGCTCCGATACTTCGGTTGATGGCGATGAAGTTCTAATTCGCATTTCCGACGATGGTGAAGAGGTGTAACGGTGATTGTAGACAGTACGGCCTGGGGTGAGTTCAAGGTTGGCGAACTGTTCGATAAACCGAAATTAGGGTTTATGCCCGATCCACCGCGAAAGTTCGTCAAAGCCGCTGACACTTCAGTAGAGCAGAACGAGGAGTTCACCGTCCCTCTAACAAATGCCAAGTACGGCAATAACGGCATCATGTATTTCGGGCGCCCAGGGGAATGGACTACTGCTGAAAAAACAATAGGCGTCGTATCCAACGGCGCCGTCGCGGTAGGCAGCGTTTACGTCCACACTCCCGCCACTAGTGTCATCGACGACTCCTATCTTCTAACATTCCCCGACGATGCAGCAGTTCAAGATCACAGCAGAGCAGGCGAGGATCCTCGGCTGACCGAAGAAGTCTTGCTCTTTGTCGCCACGGTTTTGGAAGCAGTTATTCGACCGAGGTACAGCTACGACGACAAGGCTGTATGGAGCAAGGTTAGCCAAGAAACCATAAAGCTCCCCCAAACACCCGAGGGAACTCCCGATTGGCAAGCGATGCACGACTTTGTGGCTGAACGCAGGAAGCGAGCGGAAGAAAACGTTGAAGCTCTTCTACGCTTAGTGTAAACGCAGGGATTTAACCGTTTATCGGTTCCACCAGCGTCTCTACGTCGAAGCAGGAACAGTTAATGGGTACTCAGCGCTACGCCTTCATCGAAGCTGACTACTACCCGAAGCTCACCACACACAGTCTCCGGATATGCAACGTCTCGCGGCCGACGATCTATCGCGCTCTTGAGCGCATTGACGCCGACGCTTAAGCACAGGCTGCGTCGCTAGCGCTCGCACCCGGTAAGGCAAGCACCAGTCTGCGCTAGCGACGCTTGGCACACATGAGGCACTGCACTGCTGGGATGCGCCCACGACCGGCAGAGCCGGACCGAATACGGGATTGACCATGTACACCCCGTATTCGTGCAAAGGAGCACTGCCATGTCCACTCATTCCCACACGCTTGCATCCCACGGTGAGATCCTCGCGAACCTCCCCGGCATCCTCGGCTTCTACCCGAACAACTCGCTGATCCTCGCGTTCTTCGTCGACGACGAGGGCGTCGACACCGTCCGCCTCGGCCCGGTCGCGCGGTTCGACCTGGACGAAGCTGTTGCAAAGCTCACCGAGAGCCGCGAGCGGTTCGCAGCGTGGGTCCACCACCTCGAACTCGACGCTGTTATCGCGTACATGATCAGCGATGACATTGCACAGCCGGTCTTCGACGAGACGGCTACGTACCTCACCAGCGGGGCGGTGCACCTACCGCCGCTGCTCGGGGTGGTGCAGGTGCCCGAGATCGTCACCGGGGCTGCGTGGTGGTCTGTGTACCAGCACCCGCTCATCAACGAGCCACGCCACGGTGTTGTCGGCGAGGTCGCTGCATCGGCGGCGCTTAAGCAGATGCTTGCGGACACCGGCGAGCTGCCGGAGCCGAGCAAAGACGACATCGAGGCACGCCTGAACAGCACCGATCACGGCATCGACGCTGCCGAGCACGCCGACATCATCGAAGACGCGCTGGCGTATATCCCGCCCATGTTCTCCGACGTGCTGCAGCGTGAATACGAGCAGGCGGCGGCGGGAATAACCCAGCCGAGCACGCGCGCTGTTCGATCGGCGCTGAAATGCTTCACTACAAAGCGCTTGCGAGACGCGCTGCTCGCGGCGCTGCTCGATGACCCGCAGGCGGGCCTTGCGTTCATAGAGCAGGTTATGCGCGCTGTCCCGACCAGCTGGCCAGGGATGCGCGCGCAGCTCACCACCACTGTTGCCGTGCTTGCGCACGCCACAGGCCAGCCGGGGCTAGCTGGCGTAGCTGCGCAGCGAGCCACCGAGATCGGGCCAGACGAGAACTTCCCGTCGTTGGTGGCGAAGCTGACAGACATTGGCCAGGGCGAGCGGATGGTCGAACTTGTCCGCGAGGGCGCCGAGAAGACCCGCACGATACTGTTCGCCGAGTAACACCACACCCCGTTGCAGTAATGCAACGGGGTTTCTTTTTCTCGCGGGGCCGTGGCCTGCAGAGATGCACACCTAGCGGGGCAGGGGGGAACCCCCTAGACAGCAGAGCTGTCTCCAACAGACGGATTGACCACCAATCCGAACAAGGAGGCACGTGATGCGCGACATCACCCACACCGACCTGGAACTGCTCTACCAGCTCGCCGACGGCATCGACGGCGAGGACGCCGATCCGGGTGCAGCACAAGAACTGCGCGACCTAGAGGCGGCAGGCACACCGCTGCCCTGGGCAGTGCTGTAACGACAGCTCAATCACCCCGCAGCAGCAAAGCAGCTGCTTAAGTACCCAAATTGCACAGCAATTCACACCCACTCACCTAAGGAGAACCATCATGTCCAACCCCTTCAACAACGGCACCATCGTCGGCAACGCAGCTCGCGCACCGAAGCTGTTCGAGCACGCAAACGGTGGCGCGACGGTGAAACTCAGCGTCTATGCGCGCAACACCTTCAAGAACAAGGCCACCGGCAAGGTCGAGTCCGAGATCGTGGAGCTGACCGGCTACGTCCAGGACGCGAAGAACCCCGGCGTGTTCGGCTGCATCGGCTCCGGCGACCGCGTCGCGGTGAGCTACTCGCTGAAAACCGACGTCTACACCGACAAGGACGGTGTGAAGCACTACCCGCTGGTCGCACGCATCGACACGGTGCAGCTGATCGACTCCAAGAAGGAGTCCGCTGCACGCGCTGCCCGTCGCGGTGGCGAGGCGGCGAACGCCGCCCTGGCTGGCGCCGGCGCCGACAACGACGAAGCACCGTTCTAACGACAACACCCCGCAGGGAAACCTGCGGGGTTATTTTTTCAACTATTTCACGGTGTTGATCCAGCTCTTTCACGGCCATACCCAACTGAACAAAACCCAACAGCCCTAGCATCAGCTTGGCGATCGGGGTGGAGTCTTTTGAGTAGGTCTGTCCCTCCTTGAGGAGCTTCACCGACACTCCTTTGCTGACTAGCTCGTCAACAATGGCGTACAGATCCGTCAGTGAACGCGCGCACCGATCCATCGACGTGACGACAAGCTGATCTCCTGCACGGACATATCGCATTGCTTCATCAAGTCCAGGGCGCTCACGCGATCCACCACTGGCCTTATCCGTGTAATAGGTGAAGACCTTCTCTGCCTTGAGTTGTTCAATCTGACGATCAAGGTTCTGATCTTTCGAACTCACCCGGGCATAGTCCACCTTTTGTCCTGAGATCGCCCCCCAACTGTTCAGTGATCTCCAGAGGCAGTGACGGTTCTGTTCCGTTAGTCTTGGAACTAACCCTAGCGAACAGGAAGTTTTTTCATTCACAAATTGTTCGCTTGGGGTGTACCCCAGGTGCCCCTACCAGCGCCCGCAGTTGAAGGCTTCACCTACCAAATGGTAAAATTAGCTATATGCGAACCAGTCAGCGCTCCGAGATCCTGGAAGCTGCCCTCCGCGTCATGAACGCAGCGGAGGGTGGCGACATTACCCTTGACGCAGTGGCCCACGAGGCCGGGCTCACCAAACCGGGATTGCTATATCACTTCCGCAACCGCGACGTACTGCTCGCCGCGATCGTCGACCACGCTGCGGCCAACGTCGAGAACGACATGACTGCCACCCTTGGCAAGCCCCTCGAGAACGCCAACGCCACCGAGCGGCTCCTGAGCTACGTTCACGTCGCCGCCCACGGGGCCGCCAAGCGCGCCGAGTTCATCATCTGGGGCCAAGCGACGTACCGGCCCGAACTCACCGAACCGTGGACTACGCGGATGGGCCGCTGGCTCGAACTCCCGGACGATCTCGACGCCGCCACCCGAGCCAGGCTGACCACCGCCCGACTCGCCGCCGACGGACTCTGGGGCGCCCAGGCCACAGGTGTGTCCACCCTCCACGGCGCGGATCTCGAAGCCGTCGTCTCCAGCATTCGCTCCCTGATCGAAGGAACAACCCCATGAAGCAGTGGTTCCTGCTCGCTGGTGCCATCACTACCGAAGTGGCGGCGACGCTGTCTCTCAAGGCGGCGCTCAATCACCCATCCTGGTACATCGTGGTTGCTGCCGGATACATCGGCGCTTTCGTCTTCCTCACCTTCTGCCTGCGCGAAGGAATGCAGATCGGCGTCGCCTATGGCATCTGGGGAGCCAGCGGGGTCGTGCTCGCCGCTGTGCTATCCGCCGCGATTTTCGGTGAACCTCTGACTGCTGTGATGGGTCTTGGAATGGTTCTGATCATCAGCGGTGTCCTCACCGTCGAACTCGGCTCCCAGAAAGCTCAGCAAACCGCAGCCCAGGAAGCAGGAGTCAACTCATGAGATGGATCTTCCTCGCAGGCGCCATCTTGTCCGAAGTCGTCGCGACCATGTCGCTACGAGCCTCCGACGGTGGCCGGGTGAAGAAATGGTTCATCGGCGTCATCGCGGGGTATCTCGTGGCGTTCGTCGCCTTAAGTCTCGCCTTGGCCGACGGCATGGCCCTTGGCGTCGCCTACGGCATCTGGGCAGCATCCGGCGTAGCTCTCACCGCGATCCTCGCCCGGGTCATCTTCCACG
Source organism: Corynebacterium sp. MSK035 (assembly GCF_030232615.1). Taxonomy (NCBI): domain Bacteria; kingdom Bacillati; phylum Actinomycetota; class Actinomycetes; order Mycobacteriales; family Corynebacteriaceae; genus Corynebacterium; species Corynebacterium sp. MSK035. The sequence goes on along the minus strand of NZ_JASPJP010000002.1, from coordinate 236,239 downwards.
AACCCCTCACCCGAACCATGGCCCTCGGCATCCTCTTCATCGCCGTCGGAGTTCTCACCGTTGAAATCGGCGCCAACTTGGCGAACTGACGCATTTCCGCAGGTAAACCAGGCAGATTGGTGTGCCCCAGGTGCACCACGAGGCGCACAGACAAAGGCTCCCCAATGAGCGCCTGTGGGCCTAGCGTTGTGGATGTGATCACCTGTGTCGTCCACTACACCATCGACCCCGACCAGATCGCGGCCTTTGAACAGTTCGCCCGCGCTTGGATGCGGCATGTCGACGAACACGGCGGCACCCACCACGGGTACTACCTACCCGCGGAAGGTGTGAGTGACCGTGCGGAATCCCTGTTCAGCTTCCCCAGCCTGGCTGCCTACGAGCAGTACCGCACCTTGTTCGGCACCCACCCGGACTTCATCGCCGCTGACCGGATTCGAGACGAGTCCGGGTGCGTCCTGCGGTACGAGCGCACCTTCATGCGGCCGCTCCTACCCCAGGGACACTGAAAGGGACTCCGGCAGCACGCTCGGCACAACCCACAACGCCGCAGGTCAGCGCGTACAGATGGGTGTACCCCAAAAGCCTCATGTCTCGATTATGCCTCACAAACCCCTACCGAGCACCACCCTGCGACAACTTAGGGCGAGACGCTTTAGTGAGACGGGGAGGAGGCCAATTGCCCCATGAAACGGTCTCACATTCCAGTTCCTGCCGGGTGTCTCATAAAACTTTAGGTTTTCAGGACGCTCCGCGACCGCTAGTGGGCCATATAAGCGAGTCGGGTGTGGTCATCGACAGCGGCATGGACGTGGTCGAACCCGATCGGGTCTTCCGGTCGCGGGTCGGTCGTGGACTCGCCAACCGCCGCTGTCGGGGATGCGGCTGAGTTTCTTCACATCGATATGGATGAGCTTGCCTGGCCACCAGCAACGCTCTCGCATGCGTGGTCAAGCGGGCGTTACCGTTGGGCATAGAGGCCTCCGGCAGTGAAGAACTAGACAGCTCCACTAAGCCAGGAGGCCTAACTATTTCACAAGACCGAAAGTGCCACCAACGTCACGGTCGAGTACAACTAGTGGGTGTCACTGTGGCTTTCCGAAGTCCACCACACTGACGTTCCCGTCATTGCGGGGGCGGTACAGAGGGCTCCTGACGGATTGCCCGAAGTCCTCTGCACGAATTGACTTCCGGCCTGATGCCGCTGTACCAACCTGTCCTGATAGGCGGGCGCCTCGTTTGCCAGAAGATGGGGCACGGTTCCCTCTCCCCCTTGCTTTTTGGGAGTCCTCGGCCAGCTACGGGATCGTGCCTGGCCGGTCCTCGGTCGAGTTGTTGTCCGGAGTTGGTGCGCAGCAGTCGGGTTCCCCGCTTTGCCCGGGGCCCTCGCCTGTGGGCGGCGTTCCCTGTCTGATGCGCAGTCTCCTGCGCCGGTTGAGGGCGGCCAATGCCGATGCGAGCACCACGGCTGCGGCGAGGGCTGCGATCAGGGTGCTGTTGTCGCTGATCCAGGCGCTGGCGGCGGCTGACCATACGGCGAGGCTGTTGGCCTGTGCGGTTCCGCCGGTGGCGGCGGGATACCAATACCAGCTGAGGTAGGCGCCGGTTATGGTGAGGATGAAGGCGGCGATGCGGTTGCTGTGCTTGGCCAGGCCGGTGATTCTTCGCCCGAGGGCGGCCCCGGCGATGGCCGTGCCTGCCGAAACGAGCATCAGGACAGTGGCCGAGCCTGCGGCGTAGGCGGCGAAGACCGCGAGCAGCCCGGCGTAGCTGGCGACGGCCTGGGCTTGGGCGATCACGGCCAGGAGCACCCCGAGGGTGCAGCCGAGGGATGCTGCGGCGTATCCGACCCCGAAGGCCACCATGCGCCCGGTTTTGTGCCCTGCCCCTGCGGCTTCTTGTGTGCGGGGTTTCGTGGCCCAGGCCGGCAGACGGAGCCGTGGTGTGAGTCCGGTGAGCATGGCCAGGCCCAGCAGGAGAAGGATCACCCCGGTGGCCATTCCCAGCCAGGGCGCTGCGCTGATCAGGGTCCTGGCGCCCGCGCTGACGATCAGCCCGAAGGCTGCCAGGGTCCCGGCGAAGCCGAGGCTGAGCGCGAGCCCGGCCCGGAGCCCGTGGGCCAGACGCAGCGCGAGCGGGCGCGTCCGGGCGTCCCCGATGGTCTGGGCTATCCAGGCGGGCAGGAGGGCGAAACCGCAGGGATTGACCGGGGCAATCATTCCAGCGGCGAAGGCCAGGGCAAGCAGGGCTGTCATTGGGCACCGGCCTTGGTGAGTTCTTCTTGGATCTTTTCCGCAGACGGGTCGGTGGCCCGGAAGGTAACGTCACCCTTCGCGTCGACCACCACCAGGGTGCTCATGGAGGTGACCTTGTACCGGGTGGTCAGTGTGGCCCCGGTGTCGATGACGGCAGGGAGCTCAGGGGCCTTGATGTAATCGCGGAATCCGTTGATGGTCTCCTTCGGTTCTCGGGGGTCCACGTCCACCAGGAGGTAGTCGGCCGAGCTTCCCAGGGCCGTGGAGGCCTTGTTCAGGGAATCGGCCCCTTCCACACACTCACCGCATCCGGCAGAGAAGAAGAACAGTGCTGCGGGCTTACCGTCCGGGATGGTCCGGGTAGTGCCGTCAATGTCGGAGACCGTAACAGCAACGGCACCGGCCGCGTCGGGCGACGAACCGCCTGGCGCGGCCGACGGGCCGCTCGGTGAGCTGGCGCAGGCGGTTGTCAGTGCCATGACCGCTGTCAGAAACAGGGCGGAGGCGAGGTGCCTGGGCCGGGGAACGGACAGAGAACGGCGGGATCTCGGGTATGTCATGGTGTCTGGTGGTTCCTTCCAGGAATGGGGATGGGGACTCAGGCGGTGCCGTGGTCGGTGCGGTGGTGCTCGGGGGATGCGGGAGGGCAGCAGTCGTCGGTCCTGTGGCGTTTTCGCTGCCTGGTGACGGCGATGATCCCGGCCAGGAGCACCGTGGCGGCCGCGAGTAACACGAGGGGATTTGAGAAGAATCCGGCGATCGCGCCGAGGGCTCCGGCGGCGATGAGGATGGGTCCTGCGCAGCACAGGATCATGGCCGCTGCTATGCCGATTCCTGCGGCCAGTGTGTGGTATCGCCCGGGGCGACCGGTCTGCCGGACGGGTTGATGGCCGGTGTCTGGCTGTTCTGGGTGCTGGGTCATGTCATGTCCTTTTAAAGCTCAGCAGCAGGAGTCCTGCGCCGCGGGGGCCCGCGTGGCGGCCGCGGCGAGGAGGGCGGAGGCCATGGCGGCACCGGCCCGGTGTGCCGCCTCGATGTCCAGGACTTCGCCGTCGGGATGGGAATCCAACCACGGCTGGGCGTCCTCGCGGGAGGCGAAGTAGTGGACCTGGTTGCAGAACGATGACCGCACCGGCCCCGTGCCCGGGTGGCTGATGATGGACACGACGGCGGTGGCCGGCTGCACGGAGGTCACCGTGCCGTCCGCGCCCGTCATCACCCGGATGACGGTCCCGCTACCCGGGGAGGTCGACTCAATGGTTGCGGCCTTCCCGATCAGGGCCGGGAAGAAGAGGGTGTCCAGGGCGCACCAGGTGTAGAGCTGTTCCCCGGCCAGGGTGAAGCGATGCGGGGTGGGCCGCATCGTCAGGGCCAGGCCGATGATGCGGCCCTCGTCGTCGTACTCGGTGTCCGGGACGGCGGCCAGTCCCTGCCGGACCGTGTCTTCGCTCCGGCCACTGGCGGTGGCCAGTTCGGCGACCGTGACGGGCTCGCCCTCGGCCAGGAGCCGCAGCAGCGGCACGAACAATTCCGGGTCTATTCCGGAGCGCGCGGGGGACAACAGATAGGTGAGGGCCTGGTCGGTGGCGGTCATGGCATTCCTTTGCTTCGGTAGTGGGGGCTGCACTCAGGCGCAGCAGGAGAGCTTGGAGACGTCGGTGTTGAAGGCCTTGGCGGCGATCCTGATGCCCTCGGCCATCGTCAGGTAGGGGCTCCAGGAGGCGGCGACCTGTGCGGTGGTCATGCCCGCTTCGAGGATGTAGACGCCGGCGGCGGCGATCTCCCCGGCGTCCTTGGCCACCGCGGAGAGGCCCAGGATCCGTCCGGTGTCGCGGTCCGCGACAACCTTGATGAAGCCGCGGGTGTCGCGGTTGACCACGGCTCGCGGCACGTACTCCAGGGGGAGGACCCGGCACTCGCAGCTGATCCCGGCGGCGACAGCTTCCTTTTCCGTCATCCCGACCGCCCCAATGGCGGGACTGGTGAAGGTGACCCGGGGCAGGTGCCGGTAGTCGACCTCGGCCAGGGCATCGGTGAACGCATTGTCCACGGCCAGGGCGCCGTGGGCCGCTGCGACGTAAACGAACTCCCGATGGCCCGTCGCGTCCCCGGCGGCCCAAACCCGCGGGTTGGACGTGGCCAGGCGGGAATCGACCACGATCTCGCCGGATGCGCCGGTCTTCACCCCGACGGCGTCAAGGTCCAGTCCCTCGGTCACCGGGCGGCGGCCCAGTGCCACGAGGATGTGGGAAGCGCGGAACACCTCCTCGCCCCCGGCCACGTTTGCCGTCACCGAGACCCCGTCCGGGCCGGAGGCCACGGAGTCGGCCATGGCCCGCCGGACCACTCGGATCCCCTCGTCGGCGAACACCCCCGCCAACGCCTTGGATGCCTCCGGTTCCTCCTGCGAGGCCAACCGGGAACGGACCAGCATGGTCACCCGGGAGCCAAGCCGTGAGAAAAGCTGTGCCATCTCCAGGGCAACATAGCCTCCGCCCAGGATCAGCATTGATTCGGGCACCTCGTCCAGTTCCATTGCCGTCGTCGAGGTCAGGTACCCGGCCTCGGCCAGTCCGGGAACGGGGGGCACGTAGGGTGCGGAGCCAGTGGCCACGAGGTAGTGCCCCGCCTCGATCGTTCTCACTGCACCATCCGGGGAGATCACCCGGAGCAGCGGTGCGTCCTGGGTTCCGGTGAACGACGCGTCCCCCGAGATCATCGTCCACCCGTAGTCCGCGGCCAGATCGACGTACTTCTCCGTGCGCATGCTTTCAACCAGCGCGGCCTTGCCCTGAATCAGGGCCGGCATGTCCACCGGGCCCGCCGAGGCCGCCACCCCAGGGAAGCGGGCCGAATCCAACGCCACGTGGCGGGCCTCCGCGGCAGCCAGGAGCGCCTTCGACGGGACGCAGCCCGTGTTCACGCATGTCCCGCCCACGGTGCCGCGCTCCACCATCACGACGCGCTTGCCCAGCCCGGTGGCCCGGATCGCGGCCGCAAACGCTCCGCCGCCGGAACCAATAATCGCCAGATCGAACTTTTCGTTTGTCATTCCAGATGTCTCTTCCCTGTGGTTCAAAAGTTCCTATGGAACCATTGTGAACCTTCCAGTACAATGGAAGGTCAAGTGTGGTGGCCATTGGAAGGGGAATCGGCGAACATGAGGATCGGACAGCTTGCGGAAGCAACCGGAACCACGACCAAGACCCTGCGGTTCTACGAGGAGTCGGGGCTGCTCCCTCCGGCCGAGCGATTGGCCTCCGGCTATCGGGACTACGCCGAGGATGCCGTGGGTCGGGTCGGGTTCATCCACCGGGGTCAGGCCGCCGGGCTGACCCTCGCCCAGATCCGCCAGATCCTCGACATCCGCGACGGCGGCCAGGCGCCCTGCGAGCACGTGCGCGACCTGCTTGACGTGCGCCTCGCTGAGATCGAGCAGCAGATCGCGCAGCTCTCCGTGCTACGCGACACTATCGCGGACCTCAGACAGGACGCCGCACACCCGGACCCTGAAACGTGCAGCACCGATCAAGTGTGTAGGTACTTGTAATCCAATTGGGCACACCTCCTGGACCGCCAAAAGGCTCTCGCAAAAAGATACCGCCAGATCTACAAAATTGAGGAAGAGCTCATCAGCAAAATCGACAAATTGACTGACGTAGTAGTCATCCCTAACGCGTAAGACCTGCACACTGCTTGTACAAATGATAGTTTCGTGATGACGCTGGGGTGGGTTCCTGCTCCGCAGGCGTCCGAAGGCCCTGGGTCGAGCAATCCCCCCTGCTCCCCGGGGTCTTCCGCTATCTGAGAACCTTGCTTCACCCGGGTTCTCTCATTCTTCACTGCCCGGGGGGCAGGGGAACCGTATATTGCTTACGGTGTGAGACCCCTACAGCTCGGGCCATTCACTCGCCCCTTTAAGGGCGGCGACGTGACGTGCGACCGTGGCCCGCGAGAACCCCGTTTCCGCTGGTGCTGTTGCAAAGTTCGGGCGACAGGAAGACCTGCGTGAAATAATCACAGCCATGGGCATCTTCTCCGGTCGTCATTTCCCCCGTGAAATCATCCTGTGGGCGGTCCGGTGGTACTGCCGCTACGGGCTCAGCTACCGCGATCTGGAAGAAATGATGACCGAACGCGGCGTACCGGTCGATCACAGCACCATCTACCGCTGGGTCCAGAAATATGCTCCTGAGCTGGACAAGCAGACCCGGTGGTACCGACAAGTCCCGGATTGGCAGGCCCGGTCCTGGCGGGTGGACGAGACCTATATCCGGGTCGGGGGAAAGTGGTGCTACCTCTATCGGGCCATCACCGCGGGTGGGCATACCCTGGATTTTTGCCTGTCCCCAAAGCGTAATGTCGCCGCAGCGAAGCGTTTCCTGGCCAAGACCCTGAGGTCGAACACGATAACCGGGTTCCCGCGGGTGATCAACACCGATAAAGCACCCTCCCTGGCCAGGGCAATCGCCGAGTTGAAGTCAGAGGGAATCTGCCCGCAGACCGTGGAACACCGGCAGGTGAAATACCTCAATAACGTCATTGAAGGAGATCATGGGCGGCTGAAACGGATCCTCGGACCGAAGGGGGCGTTCAAAAACCAGACCTCGGCGTACCGGACGTTGAAAGGGATGGAAGCGATGCACTCATTACGGAAAGGCCAGGGCGCGATGTTTGCCTACGAGCAACCGAACCCGGATGCGGTGATCGTCAGCCGGGTGTTCGAGGCTGCCTGAGAACGCCGACCCGCAGCGAGCATCAGAGGATGAAGACTGGGTCGTCACGGCTCTCCGCCTGAAGTTTGCAACAGCACCAAGGCGCCGTTCGGACGTCGTAGGGGAATAGCGGTGGTGCAGCTCTAGGTGCACTGACATTTCACGGTGTATTTCACACGCCGCTTTGTTGCACATCACCCGTGCTGTTTTACAGTGCAGTGCAGCGGTGCTTTTACTGGCGTTTCTGCTGCGCAATTCACTGCACTATGTAGTGGACGCGACATTTCATTAACACGTAGGTTGCACTGTGTATTGGGCACCCATTTCATCGACACGTTTACTGCGCAATCAAATGCCCTGTCACTTTAATGACATGTGAATTGGGCAGTGAAGTGGTTTGTCATCCTATTGACACCTTTACTGCGCAACAGAATGACACCGTCATTCTGCCGGCCCTTCTGCGGACGTCTTTTCTGCGCAGCACACGCGCCATTGTCCCGGCCGACGTGCTGCGCAATATCTCCGCCACTCAACAGGCCAATTCGCTGCACAACGTAGTGACACTCCGCTCAGCGTGGCCCAGATTTCTTCGATTCTCGCTGAATTAGAGCGGTTTTAGCGCTATCTCTGGACACTGACCCTGGCGACACCCTGCTAGGCCGCTACAGGGCCGTACAGGGCGGGGGAGAGCAGTGCTACAACTAATCAACGCCATCACGGTCACGCTGCTGTTGCTGATGGCGGCGGCGCTTCTCGATACGCTCCTGTGCACGTCGGCGCGCGTCACTGTGCTTGCTTGAGGTCTGCGACTCCTTGAACTGCGTAAAGCGCTCAAGCAACTCCGGGCTGCCGTGCAGTTCTTGCACCAGGAACTTCTTGTCCAGATGCTCCAACTGCTGTCCTGACTTCACCGCTTCTTCGATGATGATGGCGGCTTCATCTTCGGCATCCGCGTGCGCGTTGCGGCGGATCTGATCAGCGTCCTCGCGGGCGTCCTCACGCATCGATGTAGCGTCGCGCGTGGCCTCGTCGCGGATGCTTGCAGCCTTACCTCGTGCTTCACTGCGGATCGTCTCGGCGTCGCGCTCAGCCTGCTTATGGGCCTCGTCGGCCTTGCGAGTTATCGACTCCGCTTCGCTGCGGGCCGTGGCTGTAATCGCGCTCGCCTTGGCCCGTGCAGTCTCTTCGGCTCGTTCGAGCAGCTCGTCTGCTTGCGCTTCGGCAAGGCCCATGGTCTGTTCGGCGTCCTGCTCGGCTTTCTCGCGTGATTCACGAAGTACGCGCTCAGCAACAGCGCGGGCCTGTTCTTCGGCGTGCTGCAGCACACTTTGCGCTTTCTCGTTGGCTTCTTGGGCCTGTTCAAGTTCTTCTGCCGCCTGCTCGCGGTCACGCTCAGTCGCGTCCATGTCTCGCTGTACCGAACGGTGCTTGAGTTCCACTTCGTTCTCTCGGTTCGCGAGATCACGCTCCCGATCTTGCTGCTCGGTGTAGCGGTCGAGGTTCAGCGACTCGTCGTGTCGTTCAGAGACTTCCAGCTCGACCGGATAACCCAACGAGTGCATGTGTTCACGAAGCCCTCGCTGTGCATCGATGAACTTCTGTTGGCCCGATATCTGCTTGCCCTTCTTCGGGCCGGATGTGTACCGCACCGTGGGGTCTGTGTTGTACGCGATGCCAGGGCGGCAACGCAGCGTACCGGGCTTGTCCGGATGAGGGGAGAGGGTGTCCGCCTGAAACTGGATGTGTGGCGTCGATTCGTCGAAGTTCATGTTCCCGCCGGCGACTGCGTCGATACCGCCGGGAATGAAGTTCTCGGCGAGCCAACGCATTGACTCTTCGGGGTACTTCTTTGCTTCTTCGTAGTCGCGGGCGACATAGCGCGGACGTTTCACTTCGCGCCCGTCCACCTCACTGGTGTAGTAGTCGGGGATCTCCTTGCACATCGACTTCGGCGGATACACGACGAACAGCGACGTCTCGAAACTGTTCGTCTGCACGCGCACTCCGTCCATCCGAGGCGTCTACGGCCGCCACAGGGCCGTACAGCCGCTGCCACAAAGATGAACCAATCGAGTCGCGGCGCTATGAATTTGTGTCAGCAGCTGCCGCTGGATCTGCTGCAGCGCGGGCGCTGCGAAACACACGTCGCTGGCGGTGTATCTCACATGCGCTGTCGCGCATATGTCCGCCGCGAGCGTGATACGTCTGCACCGATAGTGTGCTTGTTGTACGGGCCGATATGGAGTGTGTTACTTCAGGCCCGTGTCTCAACCCCCGCAGCAGCATCAACACCGCCTTGCGGCGGATAGCTCGCTGCGGGATTTTCACCACCCTGCAATGACCGCCTGACGGCGGTGTCACGGTGCAGGGTGTGGCTGTGCGCACCACTTAGACGATGTCGGTCTTGCCGTTCGGTTAGACACCTTGCGCTCGCAAGCTCGCTGCAGGTGTCTCGATGACGCGGGAAGACGCCGCAAGCGGCGTTTCCACCCGTCATCGGCCCTTACTTTAAGACCGACATACAGTGGCTGACGCCACACGTGGTGCGCACAGCGTGGCGACCTGCAGGTTTTGCATAGGCACCATGTGCGCTTCGCGCATCAACGGGCCGTTTCGGGTAAGGGTCGAAGACCACGTAAAGACCCGAAACACGCAGGTCGCAGCCCCCTTCTGTGTCAAAACCCCTATATGTTTGTCGTTATAGGGGTAGAAGGGGAAAAGGGCATAAGGGGGTGCGACGCCTCCGCTGCGCTCCGGCGCTCGGCATAGCCGAGGCACTGCACCGGGTATTACTGCTCGCTGGCGCTCGCATAACCCGGTGCCCGGCGCTGGCGCGCCGCCCCCTACAGCCCCAGTCTCAGACCTCGCTCGCTCGGTCTGGCTGGTGCTGTCTTGCCCTCCGCTTGCGCTCCGGTCAAGATGCCCAATAGTGCAGCTGGCGCTGCACCTTGTGTGATGACCCATGCTGTACGTCACGACACTGCTGGCAATCCGATATATCTTGTCGATATACAGTCGGATATGCCAGCATCGATGTGTCGTGTTTGGGTCATCACGAAACGCTCCATCACGGCAAGCCTGCCGAGATGGATATTGGCGTATCTCACGACGCGTCCATGATGCGGCGTCCGCCGCATACCATCTGCCGTCGCGGTCACAACTTCAGCAGCACAGCTGCTGAAATCTGCTCTGTCCACGCTGCTGTCTTTGCTGCACCCACGGCCCCGTCTTCGGCATATTTCAAGTCCACACAAGACTATGCCGGCCAGAACCGCGCATAACAGCAGCGCGACATACCGCCAGCCATGTGGCGGATGATCCAGGCGACGGGGCAGACGTGTATATGCCCCGTCGCCGATACCGGCGCAAGCATCGTGACAGTGTCACGTGTAGCGGTGCCGCAGCCACCCGCACACACGCGAAAACCCCGCCCTTGCGAGCGGGGTGTGTGGCGACATCAAACGTGACGGCTGTACGTCGTCACGCCGCGTGGCCGTACACGCATGAGGTGATTGCGTGTACGGCTAAAGGGTTAGTCGGGTACAACTTCTAGATGCCGCTTCGGCTTACTGCCCTCGGTGCTCTCAGGCTTATTGCCGTCACCGTTCTTAGTCGTATTGCCGTCACCGTTCTTCGGCGTATCGCCGTCATCTTCGGTCCCGGCGGGCTTGTCGTCGTCGAGTTTCACCTCGAACTCTTTGGCGTACTTGCGCAACTGCGCAAGACGCTCCTTTGCTGCTTTGTGTGCACGGCGCGCCTCGTTCACGGAATCTTTTGCTCGCTGCTCATCGCGGAGCGCGGCTGCGTAATCGTCTCTGAAAGACATGGTTTGTTCTCCTTGATTGAGTGAATTCTTTGTTTGGGCTCGGGGCACGACGGTGGAGCGCGCGTGTGTTGTAGCACGGCCATCACCCATCAGCCCTCGCACTCAGCTCAAGACCCAGCCTGGCTAGCTGAGCTAAGCGGCGGGATCTCGTCGTAGGTGGGTTTGTCCGCACTAGTGCTTCGCACCACCCAGCACCGTGACGAGTTGCTGTCGCTGCTTATCTGTCAGTTGGGGCGCTGCATCCACGACGGCATCGACGAAGCCGTCGAATAACTGCGGGGCAGGGCGGCGTGCGGCCGTGAGGTAGGCGTCGAGATCGTCTTGGCGAATCCGATAGGCGGTGCCGAAACGGTGGAATGAAAGACGGCCCTCTTTAATAGCTTTTCGCAACGTGGACTCGGAGCCGACGCCGAGATCGGCGAGTTCCTGCAGCGTGTAAAAGCGTGGCGCGACGGCGGTAGTCGTGTCCTTTTCGGACATAGAAAAACGCTCCTGGGCAGATTGATCTGTCCCGGAGCGGGGTGCTTTACCGGCTTGCTATTCAGGCGGCTTGGAGTGCCGTGCTCGACTCGCTAGAACGGTGGTCTGCCGTCCCATCGCTTTACGGGAGCGCTTACTCCCTACCTGACCGCTTTTGTGGTCGGCAATGCCGTTGCCAACCGGTCTATCTCGTCGGAGGAACCGCGCCTATCACGGTCGAGAGGCTATCTCTTTATGAATTATCCTCGGGGTTATCCCCCGTATGCGGCTGGCTAGACCAAAAACGAAATAACACGCCACATACGGTCTAGAGGCCATGGTAAGGCACCTATGTGCCGCACACAATAGCCTGCAACCTGATTTTTGTAGATCGAACCGAGCACGTCCCTACACGCCGCGTGACACGGCTGGGGTGTTGTGGTGGGGCAGCTGTTGTGTGGCGGCATGGTGACACGCAAGGGGCGCGCCTTTTTGTGACCTGTGACACGTCTATAGTGTGCTCGTTTCGTAGTTTTGACCTCGTTTCGTAATTTGCCGATCAAAATACGAAAAAATTACGAAACGCTCTACCTGCGGTTTCGTAGAACTACGAAAATCGGAAAACCAAATTACGAAACACGCGATAACGCTGTGACCTGCACAGACACGTCACATTTCGGGGATGTTTCGTAATTTTGCGGCATTTCGACCCAAACCTTTTAAGAGAGAGACACAGACACACATTACGGGCACATGTCTACGACACAGACCGTCCTCATTGAGGGCACGCTGCAGGGGTTGTAGCTATGTGACACGGCCGGGATGCTGCGTCACGGTGACACGCAAGGGGCGCGCCTTTTTATGACCTGTGACACGTCTGTAGCGCGCTCGTTTCGTAGTTTTGACCTCGTTTCGTAATTTGCCGATCAAAATACGAAAAAATTACGAAACGCTCTACCTGCGGTTTCGTGATTTCCGCAAACGAAAAGAACAAAACTACGAAACACGCGATAACGCTGTGACCTGCATAGACACGTCACATTTCGGGGATGTTTCGTAATTTTGCGGTATTTCGACCCAAACCTTTTAAGAGAGAGACACAGACACGCATTGCAGGCACATGTCTACGACACAGAGCGTCCTCGTTGAGGGCACGCTGCAGGGGTTGCAGCTATGTGACACGGCCGGGATACTGCCACGCTGCAACACGTCCGTGGCGCGCCGTTGTGTGACACGCAACACAGGTGTTGTGTGTTCGTTTCGTAGTTTTGACCTCGTTTCGTAATTTGCCGATCAAAATACGAAAAAATTACGAAACGCTCTACCTGCGGTTTCGTGATTTCCGCAAACGAAAAGAACAAAACTACGAAACACGCGATAACGCTGTGACCTGCATAGACACGTCACATTTCGGCGGTGTTTCGTAATTTTGCGGTATTTCGACCCAAACCTTTTAAGAGAGAGACACAGACACGCATTGCAGGCACATGTCTACGACACAGAGCGTCCTCGTTGAGGGCACGCTGCAGGGGTTGCAGCTATGTGACACGGGACACAATTGCAATCAAGGTGTCTCTTCTTATTTAGATTTTCTTCAAAAAGTGGAAAAATTACGAAACGAAAACCATTTACGCTGCTCAACGTATGTTTTTGTGTTTCGTAGTTTTGTTCTTTTCGTTTACGAGATTACGAAATGACCCGCAAATACCTACCGTGACCTGCGGTGATGTGTTTCGTATTTTTCTGCGTAATTTCACGTCGCCCGAAGCAGACACCCTGCCGTGTGCTTGCTGCAGGGCTGCGGCCGTCCCTCCATGTGGAGCGTCAGTGTCGATGCTGTAACTTAAACGTACATACATTTGTGGCGCTCTCGTTACGTGTCTGTGCATTGCCGAGCTCTTTACTGTTGTGTGTGGGCGCGCAGCCGTAGTGTCCGTGCCACTCCGAGTAGGGCGCGTCGTACCCCAAACCCATGTTCAATTAAATTCCAATCCAGAGAGGTCTTGCACTGTTGCGGTGCGGTTGTCTTCTTTCTCACCGTATTGGACCCTGCGAAATTAATTGGATACGATAGGCCCATGTTGATTTCAGGTTCCGTTTTCATGCGGCCGCTCACCAGCCGCTAAGGCGGTTTTCTCCCTCCCGCAGGTTAGAAACCGCTCCGGTCCTTTAGCCGGGCGGCCATTTGCCATGCCCGGCTCCGTTTCAACTCCACGGAGCACACCTGATGTCTACATACGGATACGGCCGTCACGAACATGGCCAAAATTTTCTCACAGACCACAAGATCATCAACTCCATCGTCGATCTTGTAAAACAAACCTCCGGCCCCATCATTGAGATCGGGCCAGGAAGCGGTGCCCTCACTCACCCGATATCCCACTTGGGGAGGGCAATAACGGCAGTTGAGGTAGACGCAAAACTAGCTGCCAAACTCACAAAAAAGACCGCCTCGGCGTCGGTCGAAGTGGTCCATGATGATTTCCTCAACTTCCCGTTACCCGCCACTCCCTGCGTCATTGTGGGAAACATTCCCTTTCACCTCACCACTGCCATTCTTCGAAAGTTGTTGCATGCGCCGGCATGGACTGCCGCTGTACTCCTCATGCAGTGGGAAGTCGCTCGCCGCCGGGCCGGGGTAGGTGCAAGCACGATGATGACAGCTCAGTGGTCCCCATGGTTCACGTTTCACCTTGGTTCCCGAGTACCAAGGTCTGCTTTCCGGCCACAGCCAAACGTTGACGGGGGGATCTTAGTGATCCGCCGGGTGGGTGACCCGAAGATCCCGATAGAGCAACGCAAAGCCTTTCAGGCGATGGTGCACACCGTTTTCACCGCCCGGGGACGCGGGATAGGGGAAATTCTCCGAAGGGCAGGGTTGTTTTCATCACGTTCAGAGACACAATCATGGTTGCGCTCGCGAGGAATCGACCCCGCAACCCTACCTCCCAGATTGCACACCAGCGACTGGATCGATCTCTTCCAGGTGACTGGTTCCTCTTCACCGCGCCATCGGCCCATTTCACAATCGGGAAGTAGTCAACGCCCTCCTCAACGGAAAAATCGAGGCCGGCGGCGGTAATCCCCCCACCACCAAAACCGAAATCCACCAGTAGTAGTGAACGACCCATGTTCGTCTACCGTGAGCCGCGTTATGGCAGTGACGTGTTCTCGTCGGGCACAGTCATAGTTCCCGGCGTTGCCAGCGACAGGGTTCTACACCCAGCAGCGGGACCGATCAAAATCACCCGCACGGGGAACGACCCTGCTGGTGGTTTCGATTTTGATGAAAGCGAGGAGACATAGCCCCTCGCCAACTCCCCGTAGCTGGCGAACAGTAGCTCCTGGCGCTGGCGCTCGTTGGTGAGTTTGCGTGCCACATCGAAAGCCTTATCGACTTCCCGGTCCAAGTTGTTGTGGGCCTTGAGCAGAATTGGGTCCATCGATAACGGGTTGTAGTGCTCCGCGAGTGACCGCTGGGGGTGCCGCTCGCGTGCCCGCAGCACCAACTGTCCAGCGTCGATGATTCGCTGCTGCGCCTTCTCATCTAGTTCACACAGAGCTGGTCCGCAGTTGTAGCTCCCGATGTACTCCGAAAAACGGAAAAAATAGATAGTGGGGATACATGGAGTTGTCAGTGGGTGAATGCGCCACCTCGACTTGGAGGTTGTTGTGGCTGGTCGTTGGACTCCGAAAGATGTGAAGGCTACTTCTGTGGCGCGGCTTGTTGCAGGCGATGATGTCGGCGAGATTGCTCGTGAGGCCGGTGTGGCAGAGGCCACGGTTTATGAATGGGTCAAGCAAGCAGGCGCACTCCCACCGAAGAAGGCGTTGGCACGTGCACGCGACCAGCTCATCAACGAGGCGGTGGCGCTGGTGGCTTCAGGTATGTCGGTACCGGATGCGGCTGCGACGTTAGGCATGTCACCAGGGGCGTTGTACCAGCGGTTGGCGAAAGTCGGTGTGCTCACCGAACTGCAGCAAAAGCCCCGCATCACCCCGCAGCAGAAAGCTGACGCGGTCGCACGGGTGCTGGCTGGTGAGCCGGTTGACAAGGTTGCGGCGGCGTTCGACCGGTCTGCGAATTCGGTGTATCGCTGGGTGCAGCAAGCACGCCAGGAGAAGGCGGGCGGAAACCGTGATGCGTCACAGCGCGCGGACACGCCGGAGGCTTGCACGGTAAAACCACCTGCACACAGCAAAGTTGATTCCGTGCCAGCACCAATGAAAACACAGGCAGGTCACGCGCCTGCCGACTATGCCGAGGACCGTGTGAAAGTCGGCCGCGGAGTCCGACTGTCGTATGAAGACCGCCTGACGATCCAACATGGGTGCAACCAGGGAATGTCAGCCAGACAGATCGGAGCACTTCTGGGGCGCCACCATAGCGTGATCAGCCGGGAAATCGCCCGCAACGGGTGGGAAGTTCCCGGCGAAGACGGTGAGGCCACGGTGTACTACAACGCCCGGCAAGCCGGCCTGGGCGCTAAGGCGCGTGCGCATCGGCCGAAGGTGCGCAAGCTCGACGACAACCCGGCACTTCGTGCTGTGGTGGTGACGTGTCTTGCCCGCCGGTGGTCGCCCGGGCGCATCAGTGTGTGGCTTCAGCATGCTTTCGCCGATGATGAAAGCATGCGTATTTCCCACGAAGCGATCTACAGTGCCTTGTACATCCAGGGCAAAGGCAGCTTGCGCGCCGAGCTTGAAGCGGTGATGAAGACCCAAGATGTGCTCATCCGTGGCGGCAAGCGGCGAAAAGCCCGGCCCCGTAATGCCGGTGTGTTAACGGGTAAGCCGTGGATCAAAGGTGCTGAAATCACCAAGCGCAGCCCAGAGGCTGACGACCGGGCAATCCCCGGGCACTGGGAAGGCGATCTTGTTATCGGCACCGGCGGCAAAAGCGCGCGGATTACCCTGGTGGAGCGCACCAGCCGCTACACCCTGCTTGGTCATCTGCCCACCGAACACACATCGATGACGGTGATTGCAACGATCCAGCAGATGGTCAAAGACCTCAACGCTGAACAGCTCAAGACCATCACCTGGGATCAAGGCGTGGAAATGGCTGAAACCGCACGTGTGCGCATCAAAGACGGCTGCGAGGTGTACTTTTGCGATCCGCACGCGCCGTGGCAGCGGCCGACCAACGAGAACACCAACGGTGAGATCCGCCGCCGGTTCTACAAGAAAGGCACCGACTTCGCCGAAGTAACCCCCGAGCACGTCGCCTGGGTGCAAGACGAACTCAACGACACACCACGACAAGTCCTCGGCGGAGCAACCCCACGTGAGATACTCCAGCAAATATTCAATCGTGGCGCATTAACCGCTTGATCCCGCCCCCACTACCCGTGTTCTGCTAATCAAGTTCAGATGGATTATGTGGACCATCGGTGGCCGGTAGCGTAATCGGGGGTGGTGTTTCGTGGTACCTTTAATTGAAGCTTTGGCGATTCTAGGTGGGAGTGTTGGTATCGTGCGTTTCTCTGAGATTTTCGATGTGGAACGCACTAACGAGGAAGATTGGTTCGACCCCGACTTGTCGATAGACACGCCGTTGTTTATTGACCCTGTCATGTTGCTTCAATCAGGTCAGTATTGGAAAGACGCACATGCAGAGCTCGTGAATCATTTTTCTTTCTGCTACCCATTGGTTGCCAAAAGTACATCTCCTAGATCGAACAGCGCAGTGATTGCGCAGAAGCTGCTCACTTTTCCAGAACCGTCTGAGTTTTGTTTGGGTTATACCGTGGCTGGGACCGCAGGTTCGGGGTCCGGCCGTGGCTTCGCAAGAACATTGACCGATGCGATAGCAATAGCCATCGACGCCGGATTGGAAAAACCCGAGCATATTGAAGAACTAGGCATCCTCAGTGAACGCTTCGGGGCAGATCGAATTTCGGATGCTACCTGCAATGTCCTGAAACACCGGTTTATCGACTATACGCAACGCGTATGTCTACGTCACGATATTCCATTGCAGAATCATAAGGTAAGGAATTCTCGAGTTGATTTGTCTGTTCAACGATGGGTCTCTGAACGAGTTTTGCTTCCGACAAACCCTGTTGATGGAAGCCCCGTTATCCTGGTTCCGCAGAGGTTCTTAAACGAGTTACCTACTCTCAATGCTGAGGATTGGTTTGACTCCAACTTGAATGCTGATTTGCGTGCCGAGTTAAACATTGAAATTGGTCAACGGGTTTCGAAATCAGATCTCGTACAGATTGCGCGGAGAAATCCAGACCGTGTGCGCCGCTGGATAGAGAGTCAGGCCTGTCGTGGCGACCTTGACGGGTACGACTTCAGTGGCGATCCGTTGGGGGTAGCTCATTTTGATGGGCCACCCGTCGACTTTGCCACGGCGAATCCGATAAAGGTTGGACGGCGACCGCCTATGAACCAGGATGAGCTTTCGGATTTAGTCTCTCACATCCTTACCAAATTCAAGTTATTTATCGAACAGCAGCGAGGTTGGGAACTGTTGTGGAACGAAGATGGGACCGAAAAGCGCGAAGGGGCGGTTCAACTGGCATTTCTTGGTATGGCTCGACACTACCTCGCACAGCACAGCGTAGAGGTAGATCGAGAAGTCGAGTTAGGGCGCGGGCCCGTTGACTTCAAGTTGTCATGCGGCACCGGCGTTAAATTACTGATTGAGGTTAAGAAGGTTCATAACGGGAAGTTCTGGAACGGGCTAGAGGCACAGTTGCCCAGTTATTTAGTTTCTGATGAAGCTTCGGAAGGGTGGTTCGTAGCGATCAGGTACCGGGATTCAACAAGCTCTGAGAAACGAGTTGGGGAATTACCGCAACGAGTAAAAGCCCTCAATAAGGGGGCGACGCGGTACAGATTTCTTACTATCGATGCCCGGCCAAAAACTTCTGCATCAAAACTATAGTATGTCCAGTGTCGGTAACTGTTTTCGGTCTGACGGTTTTATGATGCGTCAGAATCGGGTTCAAATGAACGTGTCCGGGCAACAATGCGTATTAGAAGGTCGGCCAATTGGATTATTTCCGCAGCTTCGACCGGGTCTTCAAATTTTACCGTGCGATGGCTAGCGGGGTTTTTGAATGCGCCAATAGCTCCCGCGAAAAGGTCCGCCATGGCCTGCTGTTCTGCAGGTTCTGCAGACTCATCGCAAAGAGGACCAGCTCCGGGTTTGAAAGCCTTACGCATTAGTTTCACTCCTATGTTCTCGTTGGAGTAGCCGGCGGTATTGCGAACTGCCACTTCCACTGCTTTCATAGCGGCGAACGCGGCAGTCTCATAGTCCCCTAGGGCGAAATTGGTTCGGGAAGGATCTAAAGTCGCGTCTAGATCTCCGCCAAGCTTCTCATCAGCCCACATTTTGGAAACGCGTGTCGGGTCATTCTTAATTTCCAAACCGCGTTCGGTTAGGCGTTGCCAGTTTCCAGTTAAGGGTTGTCTGATTGAGGGGCCAATCAATGCGTGTGATTCGAGCCAAGCCCAAGCGTCCGAGATCCGCTCCTGAAGATGCCTCAAATCGTGCGGAGGGTTTTGGCCGTATGGAATATCAGCTTTCATCCCCTGGATATAACTGTTGAAGTTTGGCTGATGCTCCATCTGTTCCAACAAACGGAGAGCTAGGTCTCGAATTGGGAGGTTCCGGATTTCTGCATGCGTCAATGCCTGATTCATGGTTTCAACAGTATATTAACTGCTCTATTCAGAATTCTATCGTACTCACTACCCGTGTTCAAGTAAGTCGGAATTCCTCCGAACGACCGTGGTAGGGCTCGCAGCTACGCACAGCCCGGATCAGTTGAACTTTGTGCTGGTGGACTTCAAAGGCGGGGCGACGTTTCTGGGACTGGATCAATTGCCTCATGTCTCGGCGGTGATTACCAACTTGGAGCAGGAGCTTATCCTGGTCAACCGCATGGAAGACGCACTGCGCGGTGAGATGACGCGGCGCCAAGAGCAGCTGCGCGCTGCAGGGAATTTCGCCGGTGTCAGCGATTATGAGCAAGCCCGGCGCGCTGGGCAGATAGATGCGCCACCCATGCCCGCGTTGCTGATTGTGGTGGATGAGTTTTCAGAGCTGCTCTCCGCACGCCCGGAGTTTGCTGAGCTCTTCGTTGCGATTGGTCGGTTGGGGCGCAGTTTGCACATGCATTTGCTGCTGGCCAGTCAGCGTCTGGAGGAAGGCCGCTTGCGCGGGTTGGAAAGCCATCTTTCCTATCGTATTGGGTTGAAGACCTTTTCCGTCGCGGAGTCCCGCAGCGTGCTGGGCGTTCCGGACGCCTATCATCTGCCGGCCATCCCGGGCATTGGATATATCAAATCTGCTGCCGCCGAGCCGGTGCGGTTTCGGTCGGCGTATGTTTCCGGCCCGGTGGTCCGTCCGCAGCCTATTGACGGTGCGACGGCTGGGGCAGAGCAGGGGCTGCAGGGCCAGGCCGTAGCTGTCGCTGAATTTACCGCTGAAAACTGGACGCGGGAGGCTTTCGGTGCGTCGTCAAGCGATGGTGGAATGGCCGATCCGCCTGCGCAGACATCGGAGCAGACGGTGCTCGGTGCCGTGGTGGCAGCGGTGTCGCACGTATCGACACGTGCGCATCGGGTGTGGCTGCCACCATTGCCGGAGGCCATCGAGCTTCAGCCCGACGAGCAGCTGCCGCGACAGCGATTGACCGGTGTGATTGGGCTGGTGGACAAGCCGCTGTTTCAGCGTCAGGACCCACTGCGTATTGACCTGCGCACGACCGGTGGGCACGTGGCAATCGTCGGAGCGCCGCGGTCAGGAAAGACCACTGCCGCACGCACAGCGATCCTCGCGCTAGCCGACGGCATCAGCGCCCGTGACCTGCATTTTTATATCGTCGACTGTGGTGCGGGCGGCTTGAGCGACCTGGCTGAGTTGCCGCATGTCGCGTCGGTTGCACACCGCGGAGACGAGGAGCTTATTCGCCGTACGATTGGTTTTTTGCGTCGTGAGGTAAGTCGTCGGGAACAGCTCTTCCGCACTAATGGATGGCTCTCTCCGGAAGCAGCACGGGCGGCAGGACAGCCGGATTCGGTGTTGGTCATTGACGGCTGGGGTGCGTTCAAAACGGAGTTTCCGGCGCTGAGCGACGATGTGCAGGCGCTGGTTGCAGATGGATTGGCGGTGGGAATTCATGTCCTGCTCACGGCCTATCGCTGGACGGACATGAGACCTGCCGTTCGCGACCTGATTGGTACTCGGATTGAGCTGCGGCAGGCGGAGTCGATGGATTCAATGATTGACCGCAAGGCAGCGGAGCTGGTGCCGGAGAGCCCAGGACGCGGAGTCGCGCCGGGCGGGTTTGCGATGCTGGTAGCTCTCACCGGCGCTGCAGACACTAAGCGGATTGCAGAGACAGCGCCGCACGGTGAGCAGGCACCAAAGCTCCAGTTGTTGCCACGGCGGATTGATATTGCGCGTTTGCCGCGACCAGCGGCCGCTGCGAGAGGTGCGATTGCAGTGGGGCTCGAAGAAGCCGGTCTGGGCGCGGTGATATTCCACCCAGATAAGGATCGTCACCTACTGATATTCGGTTCGGCAGGCAGTGGCAGAACCGCCGCGTTGAGGGGCATCGTTCACCAGTTGCGGTACTCGCAGTCGGACTCGAAATTCGTCGTAATTGACTACCGCCGTGGGCTAATGGAGGCCGTGCCCCAAGAGCGGCTGGCCGGTTATGCGGGCTCGGCTGCGGTGGCGACACCCATGCTGGCAGAGCTGGCAGAGGTACTGAAGGCTCGTCTCCCGCAACCGGATATCACCCCAGCGCAGTTGAAGGCCCGAAATTGGTGGAGTGGTCCAACCATCAATGTCATCGTGGACGACTATGACCTCGTGGCCGGCTCGCGGGGTAACCCCTTGCAGCCGCTGGCAGAAATCATCGCTCACGCCGCCGACATTGGGCTCAATATCTTTTTTGCCCGTCGAATCAGCGGGGCGTTGCGGTCCCTCCACGACCCGGTCATGGGTGCGGTTAAGGACCAGGGTGCCAGCGTCTTTGTTATGGACGGCACACGCGACGACGGCCCCATCCTCGGCGTAAAGCCCTGCGAGCAGCCGCCGGGCCGTGGCTATTGGGTGGCGCACGGCCAGAGTCCACAGATTGTGCAGTTGGGTTGGTTGGATACCGCTGGTGACCAGGAGGACAGTTGATGATTCGGGTCGAATCTTCTTCCACCACCCAGACCCCGACGCTGCGCCACGGCACCTGGCACCTGTGGGGACTCGCGGCACCTGCAGACACCGCAGAACTGGCGGTGCATGGCCCTAGACCGCTTCTCGAGAGCATGCAAACAGTCATTGTGCCCAGCTATTGGGGTGCTGTGCGACAGTGCCGGCTGGCCTCCGCGCTATTGGCTACCGAACTCAATCCGTACATCCTGACGCTTGCCGACGCCGTTGTGGAACTCGATGAGGCAACTGTGTCTCATAGCGTGTTGGTGGAAGTAGAGGAAACGCGTGTCTGTGTCACTCGTCTGAGCGGGGGCCACATTGCCAGTCGGATGACACATTTGGTCGGAGCGAACGACAGCGCACCATTGGTGGAAACAGTCATTGCGCTGGCTTATCAGCTGACCATGTATCCGGATGCGCCCCAGGGGATACCCGATGATGTGGAAGTTAGTGGTGGGCGCGGTATCACTGAGTATCCGCCCCGCTGGCAGGAGGATATTGAGTTCATCGTCGGCGAAGTTCCACCCGGGCTAGCGAACCCGCGGCGAGCTCTACTAGTCGATCGTCTGCGCGACCGTGGATTTTTAGTCTTCGACTGCCCAGCATCGCGGCTCGGGGAGTGCGTAAATCCGGCCTGGTTGAAAAACATCGGCGACGCTGAAGCCGGTGAAGTGGAGCCGTCGGAGGATTTCGCGGGGCGGCGTCCTGCAGCCAGGGCAGAAGTCAGCTCAGCGTCGAATCAAAGCACAGTTGTGTCAGTAGCTGCCGTTGGTTTGTTGACGGTGGTGGTTCTGATTGTTGGGATTGCTGCATGGCTCATTAGTGGCGGCATAGTTAGGGAGAACGAAGGGAGACAGAAGCAGCGTGAGACATCGCACGCACAGGCTCCTCCTGTAACTACGCCTCCTGTAACGACGCCTCCATCCACATCGAAACCAGGTCCCGATTCTGCTCCCGTAGTCAAACTGACCAATGCGGGCGTGGAAGCTCGGTTTCCCGGCGGGTGGGAGCTTGACTCGGCAAGTCCGTTAGACCGTCTGATTGCGGTGGATGGCGGAGATATGCGCGTCTTGGTGCTCGCTAGCCCGCTTTCGCAGGACATGGCGCTTGAACATCTAGCCGCCGCTTTGAGCAGCTCCGTTGCCGGGGATGAGACAAAGTCCGCGCCGGAACGCAGACAAGTACTGGGCACCGATGTCGTAGTCGTAGAGGAGCGGCTGCCGTCAGGTAATTCGATAGTGCTCTGGCATCACAAAGTGATGGACGGAACTCAAGTCAGTGTGGGGTGCCAGTTCAGAGGAAGGACTATTGCGCCGGTACGACCCGTATGCGACCAGGCAGTAGTAAGCGCTCGGCCGGTGCCGTAATACGCGAGGGGCGTAGAGAAAGTGACTGGGGGATGGGCGGGGGTAGGCAGGGGTAAAGGTTGGAAAACCAAAATGGAACCGAATCGGGGTTTTCGCGCCAAACAATATGACGGGTTTTTAACGCGGGAAGCTGGCTGGCTCGCGCGGGGAGGTAAAAATGCCGTCGTTAATCAGTCACTCAACACGAATAAGGGGGAAACAGTGGCAAACCTATTTGCAGCCGAATCAGATCAAATGACCACTACCGCGGGGGACGTCGATGGCGTCAACTCGGAAGTACAGGGCGAGCTGGGGCGCATTCGAGGCGTCGTGGACGGTCTGGCGGGGGAATGGAAGGGCCAGGCTAAAGACAGCTTCGATGATCTGATGCTTCGTTGGGATGACGCAGCTATGCGTCTATCCAATGCGCTGACGGATATCGCGGATAACATCCGCGCAAATTCCAGCAGCTTCGATGCGGGCGAGGACGAGGGGGCGTCGTCGTTCAAGCAGGTGGCAGCAGCGGGTGCGTCGTTGCTGAACCTCTAAACGTTTTATCGAATCGCACAACCACAACACTGAATCACACAACACACATCACCTTTTGGGGAAAGGGTTCTTAATGCAACCAATTAGGTACAGTTTTGGCGGCATCGACGGTGCTGCCGATGACATTCGGTCCACTTCTGGCACCATCAACGGGCTGCTCGGAGATTTGAAGAAGCGCATCGCGCCGATGGTCTCTACGTGGGAGGGTGACTCTTCGGATTCTTACCAGGAGGCTCAGCGTGAATGGGACACAGCAGCGGAGGAGCTCAATATGATTCTCACGACTATCGCGGATACGGTCAGCGCAGGTAGCCAGCGAATGGCGGATATTAACCGCCGCGCGGCAGCTAGCTGGGGATAGCTTGGTTCCTGATTGAGGCACTTTTGATTGAGCTATGTAACCGGGGGAGGGGAGGACATTGCTCAATTGAGATCTTCAGTTAGGTATCTGCCTTTGAAGTATTCTTGCTAGCAGCACTCCAGGGGGAAAGGCCAGTCTCAGCAGTTTGCGGCTGAGACTGGCTTTGGCATTTTTTGCTCTAGTGCCATCTCAAGGTAGAGTAGGCAAACTGTGTGCGCACACGTGAATGTTGCCTCGGGTCTCCACCGGCCGCCGGGGAATAACAACAGTGTGCACAGTGGCTGGCAAATCTACACGGACCCTAAAAGGAGTCATGTTGTCTACTTTCCATCCGAAGGACGGTGACATCGAGCGCAAGTGGTACGTCATCGACGCTACCGACGTTGTTCTCGGCCGTCTGGCTACTCACGCCGCAGACTTGCTGCGCGGTAAGGGCAAGGCTTACTTCGCCCCTAACGTCGACTGCGGTGACCACGTCATCATCATCAACGCCGATAAGGTGCACGTCTCCTCGAACAAGCGGGAACGTGAGATGCGCTACCGCCACTCGGGCTTCCCGGGCGGCCTGAAGTCGATGACCCTGGGTCGTTCCCTCGAGGTTCACCCGGAGCGTGTTATCGCTGAGGCTATTGAGGGCATGATGCCGCACAACAAGCTTTCGCGTGCGTCCATCAAGAAGCTGCACGTCTTCGCCGGTTCCGAGCACCCGTTCGCCGGTCAGAAGCCTGAAAACTACGAGATCAAGGCGGTGGCACAGTGACCAACCCACAGGACGTCAATGAGAACCAGAACGTAGAGGCCACCGAGGCTTCCTACGATGATGTTCAGGCTGCCGCTGCTGCTGCCACTGAAGAGTTCACCTCTTCCATCGGCGACGCAGTTGCTACCGAGACCGAGGCTGAGGCTGCTCCGGCTGCACCGCTGACCCTGGATCGTCCGATTCAGACTGTCGGTCGTCGTAAGCGCGCTGTCGCCCGCGTCGTTCTGACCGCTGGTTCCGGCAAGATTGTCTGCAACGGCCGCGAGCTCGAGGATTACTTCCCGAACAAGCTGCACCAGCAGGAGATCAAGGATCCGCTGGTCCTGGTCGAGCGCGAGAGCCAGTTCGACATCAAGGCCAACATCAACGGTGGTGGCCCGTCCGGTCAGGCCGGTGCTCTGCGCCTGGCTATTGCTCGTGCCCTGAACGAGTTCAACCCGGAGGAGCGCAGCGTTCTCAAGAAGGCTGGCTTCCTCACCCGCGACGCTCGTGCTGTCGAGCGCAAGAAGGCTGGTCTGCACAAGGCCCGTCGCGCACCGCAGTACTCCAAGCGTTAAGCTTTACTGCTTCGAAAAGCACCTCAGTTTGCGTATTACACGCAAGCCGAGGTGCTTTTTTGGGTTAAAGTCCGCCGTGACCAGGCATGGCTGCATTTTTGAGACAAGCCCCGTACGTTAGACTTTTATCCGTTAAAAATTGCCACGAGAATCGTTTATCGCGGTGCGATTGCAGTGCGATGAAAGTGCGATTGCAGTGCGATGGGAAGAAGGAAATCGTATGGCGGTGAGCACCACAGCCACCAAGACCTCCGACGCGAAGAGCTCCTCTAGCTCGTCGTCGGTGGCGAAGCATCCCTTCCGCATTCGACGCGTACCAGGCATTGATGGGCTGCGCGGTCTGGCCGTTGCCACAGTGGTGATCTACCACTACTTCGATAATGTGCTGCCCGGTGGCTACATCGGTGTGGATATCTTCTTCGTGCTCTCCGGATTTCTTATCACCTCGCTTCTGGTGCGCGAACGCGCGGTCACTGGGCGCATCGATCTAAAAGATTTCTGGCTCCGTCGACTGCGCCGCATCGCTCCGGCTGCGATGTTCGTGTTGTTTATTTCCATCGCCGTCGCAGGTCTGGTCGGCGGGGATCCCGCTGTTGGCTTGTC
Organism: Corynebacterium sp. MSK035; assembly: GCF_030232615.1. NCBI lineage: Bacteria > Bacillati > Actinomycetota > Actinomycetes > Mycobacteriales > Corynebacteriaceae > Corynebacterium > Corynebacterium sp. MSK035. The sequence continues at coordinate 210,628 of NZ_JASPJP010000002.1, read as the reverse complement.
GACGCAGTTTCTCGGCACGGTCTTTTTCGTCAATAACTGGACGCAGATTGCGGGCTCTCAGTCCTATTTCGCGGATTCCGGAGTGCAGCTGTTAGCGCACTACTGGTCACTGTCGGTGGAGGAGCAGTTCTACTTGCTCTGGCCATTGATCTTTGTGGCTCTTCTCGCCTTGAAGCTGGCATCTCGCAAGCTGGCAGCAGTGGCGGGCATTGGGGCGGTTGCTTCTTTCGTGTGGATGGTCTCGCTCTACGATCCGAAGGTCGACCCCACGAGGGTCTACTACGGTACCGATACTCACGCCTTTGGTCTCCTGTTTGGCGCGGCCCTCGCATTGTGGTTGACATCGACGTCGTCACGCGCAGAGGCGGACTCCTGGCCACGCACGGAACCCCTCCTGCGGGACTTCTTTGGCAGTTCCGCCCAGGCTTTCGTAGTGGCCTCGCTGCCGCTGATCTTCCTTTCGTTGGTTCTGCTGATGATGTCGGATACCGCGTCGGCGACTTACCGCGGTGGGTTGGTGTTCGCCTCGTTGCTGTCGGCGGCGATTCTCTATCTTGTCGTTCGCGGTGTCTCACCCGTGCGTCAGATTTTTGAGTTCAAGCCACTGTGCTGGCTGGGAAAGATTTCCTTCTCGCTGTACCTGTGGCACTGGCCGGTCATCGTGCTCATCCGCGAACTGCTGGAGCGCAATGAGGCCATGCAGTATGAGAACCTCGCTGCCTTCGCAGGCATCGCGCTATCGCTGCTTTTGGCGAACTGGTCGTACAAGAATGTGGAATCGCCAATTCGCCGGATGGGTTACCGCCGTTGGATGTTGCAGTTTTCGGGCACGCAGTTTGCCGGTTCCTGGAAGCCGCGCGTTGCAGCAGGGCTGGCGCTGGTCGTCGTGGTTGGTGCAGTTGTGGGAATGGCTACGGCGCCGAAGATGACGCGTTTGGAGGCACAGCTACAGGAGGCAGCTGAGCGCCGTGCACAGGCACAAAAGGCGGAGGAAGCCGAGTTGGCCAAGCGTGTTATGCCGCGTGGTGACCAGATCACCGCTATCGGCGACTCTGTGATGCTCGCCTCGGCGTCGGCGTTGGAAGAGAAGCTGCCCGGTATCTATATCGATGCGGCTGTTTCCCGTGGTTATCCGGCCGCCCCGGAGATCATCGCGAGTATGAAGGCGGCGGGTACGCTCGATCCATTCGTCGTGCTGGGCCTTGGTATCAATCAGTCGGCTGCGGCATCGGACGAACACCTGTTGGATGAGATCCTCGATTCGCTGGGTGAAGACCGCATCATTGTCCTAATCAACCCGTACGGTGATCGTGTGTGGATGCCGCAGTCGGAGAGGGAAGTCCTCGACGCGGCAAAGAAGCGCGACAATGTCTATGTGGCTGACTGGTGCCATGGTGTGCGTGATGATTTGTCCAAGCTGCGCGCGGACCTTATCCACCCGACCCCGGATGGCGCCGAGGTCTATGCCAATGCCGTGGTCGATGCTTTCCAGCAGTATGCGAAGAACAAGAAACGCATTCCGGACACCTGCGGAATCTAATAAAAATCTAGTTAGTAGTGTTTCCACGGTAAAGTAAGTGGCTGTGGCCAAACAAAAGTCTTCCTCCAGTCACCGTGGATTAAAGATTTTCCTCGGCATCGTCCTCGGTATCTTCGCGCTCTTCGGTGTGTTTTACGCTGTCGATTACGTGCTGAACAAGGACCATGTCCCGCGCGGGTCTACCGTTGCGGGGATTGACATCAGCACGCTGAGCGCGAATCACGCTGAGGCGAAGCTCGAAGAGCAGCTCGGTGATCTTTCCACTCACCCAGTGGCGTTGCGTGCCGGCGAACGCACGGCGGAGGTTCTGCCCGAGGAGGCGGGGCTGAGCATCGACTGGGAGAAGACGGTCGCGCAGGCGGGCAAGCAGACGGCAAACCCAGTTACCTGGGTGCGCAGTTTCTTTACTACCCGTGAGCTGGATTTGGTCAGCGATATCGATAACTCTAAGTTCGAGCCGCAGGTCGACCGTCTCGTCGGCGAACTGACTATTGCTCCCGTCGATGGTGAGGTCAAGCTTGTCGACGGCCGCGTGGAAACAACTCCACCGGTCATCGGCCAAGATGTCGACCGCAATGCGGTCAGCGGGGATTTGGCCGCCAAGTGGTTGTCGCCGGAGGGCATCGATGTAGAGACCACCGCGCACGACCCGGCTATCGGTGAGGAGCAGGTCCGTGAGGCAGCTGAGGGAGAGGCCGCCGATGCGGTGTCGGGCCCCATTGTTGCCAAGGGCCGTGATGGCAAAGATGGTGTAATTCCGCCGGAGCGCATGGCTGAAATCATCAGCTTTGTGCCGCGCGACGGTGGATTGGTTGCCGATATCAATGTCGACCGCGCACGCGAGATCCTCGAGGAGGGGCTGGCTGCTTCCGAGGTTGATAAGCGCAATGCGTCGATACGCTTCAGCGGTGGTTCGCGTGAAGTGGTCCCCTCGGTTGATGGCGTAGCCGTGAAGTGGGATGAAACTATGAAGGACTTCGCCGAGCGTGTGACTTCGACGGATAAGCGCGAGTTTGATGCGGTCTACGAGGACAAGCCCGCCACCTACACCACCGAACAAGCGGAAAGTGCCACCTTCGATGATGTCATTGGTGAGTTCACCACCGGTGGCTTCAGCTCGGCATCGGGAACAAACATTGCCCTGGTGTCGCAGATGGTCAACGGCGCATTCGTGGCGCCGGGCGATACATTCAGTCTGAACGGCTACACGGGTCCGCGCGGTACTGCGCAGGGTTTTGTCGAGTCGGGCATTATCCTCAACGGCCATGCGGATAAGGCTGTCGGTGGTGGCATTAGCCAGTTCGCCACCACTTTGTACAATGCTTCGTACTTTGCGGGCATGGAGGATGTCGCGCACACCCCGCACAGTTACTACATTTCGCGTTACCCGGCCGGCCGTGAGGCGACGGTGTACGAGGGCGCAATCGACCTAGCGTTTAAGAACAGTTCCGACACTCCGATTCTTATCGAGGCCGTTACTACTGGTTCCGACGTCACTGTGCGCATCAAGGGTGTGAAGAAGGTCAACGTCGAGTCCATCAATGGTGGCCGTTGGGCATACACGCAACCACAGCGTATGCAGGTCAGTGGCAGCTCTTGCCAGCCGTCGTCGGGTGCGCAGGGCTTCACCACTTCTGATACACGCGTTATTCGGGACCTCTCGGGCGCGGAAATCTCGCGTGAAACTCAGACTACGGTTTATGACCCGCAGCCAATTGTGTCCTGTGGCTAGTCTGGATTCGCCTGCGCGACCGGCTAAAGTAATACAGCATTGACAATGCAATAGTCCGCGATACCAAAACTCATAAAACCCCCAAGGAGTGGTCTAGCAACAATGGCACGTCTTTTCGGAACTGATGGCGTCCGCGGTTTGGCGAATAAGACTCTGACCGCACCGCTGGCAATGCGGCTGGGTGCTGCTGCGGCCACTGTGCTGACTAGCGGCACGAATCCGTCGGGGCGTCGTCCCCTGGCCATTGTTGGCCGCGATCCGCGTGTCTCCGGTGAGATGCTCGCCGCAGCGCTGTCTGCCGGCATGGCTTCCCAGGGCGTCGACGTTTTGCGTGTCGGCGTGCTGCCCACTCCGGCTGTCGCTTTCCTCACCGACGACTACGGTGCCGACATGGGTGTGATGATTTCGGCTTCTCACAACCCCATGCCGGACAACGGCATCAAGTTCTTCGCCGCGGGCGGCACCAAGCTTGACGACGCGGTGGAGAAGGAAATCGAACACGCTCTCCACAACCTGCCGGAGACCGGCCCCACGGGCACCGGAGTGGGGCGTGTCATCGAGGAGGCCCCAGACGGGCTCGACCGCTACCTGTTCCACCTCTCCCGTGCGGTCAGCACCAAGCTCGACGGCATTCGCGTCGTAGTGGATTGTGCAAATGGTGCTGCTTCGCAGGCCGCCCCCATGGCGTACGCGGCCGCCGGTGCCGACGTCGTCGCTATTCATGACAAGCCGAACTCCTACAACATCAACGACAACTGCGGTTCCACCCACATTGAGGTTTTGCGCGCGGCAGTGCTGGAGCACGGCGCGGATCTGGGTCTGGCTCACGATGGCGATGCCGACCGCTGCCTGGCTGTGGACTCGCAGGGCAACATCGTCGATGGTGACCAAATCATGGCCATCCTGGCCGTCGCCATGAAGGAAGAGGGGCTACTGCACCACAACACGCTGGTGGCCACTGTGATGAGTAACCTCGGCCTCAAGCTGGCGATGGAGGAAAACGATATCGCCCTGCGTACCACCAAGGTCGGCGACCGCTACGTGCTGGCAGATTTGAACGCCGGCGGTTACTCGCTCGGCGGTGAGCAGTCGGGGCATGTGGTCATTCCGGATCACGCCACCACTGGTGACGGCACCCTCACCGGTCTGTACCTCATGGCGCGGATGGCACGCACCGGTAAGTCTCTGGCTGAGCTGGCCTCCGTAATGAAGGTGCTGCCGCAGACTCTTATCAACGTGCCGGTGTCCAACAAGGCCGCAATTCTGGAGTCTGATGAGGTCAAGGCCGCCATCGATGCAGCCGAGGAGAAGCTGGGTTCCACCGGTCGCGTGCTGTTGCGCCCGTCCGGCACCGAGGAGCTCTTCCGCGTCATGGTGGAGGCCGCCGATGCGGAATCGGCCCGCAAGATTGCCGGGGAGTTAGCTGCGGTTGTGGCCGCAGTCTAGAGTCAGGAGTGTGGAAATGAATGACGCGCCAGAGGACATTAAAGCCCGCTTTGCCCCGGGTGAAGCCGACATCCAGGTAGAGGTGGTCGATCGTGACGGTCGGGTTCTCGGTACCGTCGGCAAGCTTGAAGCACACGTTCCGCCGGGAATTTTGCACCGTGCTTTTTCTCTTTTCCTCTTCGATGAGCAGGGACGCATGCTGCTGCAGCGCCGTGCGGAGTCGAAGTATCACTCACCACTGCTACTGACGAATGCGACCTGCTCGCACCCACTGCCGGGGGAGCCGGTGGCCGATGCCGTTGAGCGTCGTGCGAAGGAAGAGCTCGGTGCGGATGTCTCCCAGTTGGAGGAAATCGGCATTGTTATCTACCAGGTCATCGATGATCGTTCGGGATTGGCAGAGCACGAGTACAACCACGTGTACGCCGGCATCGTCGATCCGAAGTCGGTGGATATCAACCCCGATGAGGTCGATGAAGTGGTGTACGTGACCCCGCAGGAGCTCGCAGAACGTCGCGCGAACGAACCGATGACGGAGTGGTTTAACCACGTCTGGGGTGTTGGGGCGGAGAAGTTCTCCAAGTACGGTTTCGACATTGCGGGTGTGCCGGGTATCCATGGCCCAGCGGAGGCGCAGGCTGCCGCGCAGTCGGTTTCGGAAAAGGATGTGTAGCTTCGTGACCAGCGTAGAAAACGCCAGCGTCGACGACTTTGGCCTCGACAAGTCCGAGGAATTGGAGACCGGGGAGTTCTATGCCCTGGCCAATGAACAGGGTGCCGCATTCGGTGAAGGCCATGCCAAGTTGATTTTGTTGGGTGAGCACTCTGTCGTCTACGGCAAGCCGGCTATCGCACTGCCGGTGACGTCGCTGCGCACGATGGCGTGGATTGACCGCGTGGAGGATTCTCCCGTCCTGTTTTCCATGGACGGCGAGGTCATCGACATCGACGAGCTGCCGGAGCGCTTTGCCTCCATCGCCGCTGCACTCCGCGCTGGCCTGCGCACCTTCGGTATTCCCGAACGCGACCTGCTGGTTCGTCTCCGCTCCGGTATCCCACCCGCTGCAGGGCTGGGTGGTTCTGCCGCAGTGGCACATGCGCTTATCGACGCAGTGCGTGACCTCGCCGATGGCACTCTGACCGAGCGTCAGCGCTTTGACCTGGTGCAGGAAGCTGAGCGTCTGGCGCACGGTAACCCCTCTGGCCTGGATGCCACGGTTGCCCGCGCATCGCGTCCGGTTTACTTCAAGCAGGGTGAGTTCCATCCGCTGAAGGTGGCCAAGAAGATGTGGCTAGTGCTGGGGGATACCGGTGTGCGTGGTTCGACGTCGCTGGCCGTTGCCCGCGTGCGTGGTTTCGTCGATTCCCACCGAGTCCACGGCCAAGAGTTGCTGGACCACTTGGGGCAGCTGGCCGATGGCGCGGTGCACAACCTGGCCAAGGGCGATTTTGCCCGTCTGGGACATCGCATGGACTCGGCGCAGGAAGCGCTAGAGGAACTAGGTGTTGGGCATGAGTCCATCACCGATCTCGTCACTGCCGCCCGACTGGCAGGTGCCCACGGGGCAAAGCTCACTGGTGCCGGTTGCGGTGGCTGTGTGATGGCGCTGGCAGAGTCCGCCGATCACGCGGAACTGATTAGCCATGCCATGATGGGCGCCAATGCCGTTGCTACTTGGACTGTGGAGGTAAATCCCTCGTGACCACGACCGCTACCGCCGTCGCTCATCCCAACATCGCCCTGATTAAATACTGGGGCAAGCGCGATGAGGCCGTGCAGCTACCGGCCACAGGTTCGCTGTCCCTTACTCTGGGCATCGCTCCGACGACGACCACGGTGTCGCTTATCGACGATCCCAGCGTCACCGCCGACTCGGGCACTCTGAACGGCCAGGAGATGGTGGGCAAGGACCTCTCCCGTGTCCAGAAGTTTTTGGATTTGGTCCGCGAGCGTGCGGGCAGCACTAGCTTCGCAGAGGTGACCAGCACCAACGAGATTCCGACGGGTGCGGGTCTGGCTTCGTCCGCGTCGGGTTTTGGCGCTCTCGCGCTGGCCGCGGCGAAGGCCTACGGCCTGGACTACACCCCGGAACAGCTCTCGGCTCTGGCCCGTCGCGGTTCGGGCTCGGCCTGTCGCTCTATTTTCGGCGGCCTCGTTGAGTGGCTGCCCGGCGATGACGATGCTTCCAGCCACGCAGTGGCTCTGCCGGATTCCGGCCTGGACCTCTCCCTGGTCGTGGCGGTTTTGGCCCCGGGGCGCAAGAAGATTGACAGCCGTGCCGCCATGCGTCGCACGGTCGAGACATCACCGTTCTTCCCGGCCTGGGTGGAGCAGGTGCCCCGCGATATCGAGGACATGAAGGCCGCCATCGCCGCTGCGGACTTCACGGCGGTCGGCGAGCTTGCCGAGGCCAACGCCATGCGCATGCACGCCACTATGCTGGGGGCTCTTCCTCCGGTGCGGTACTGGAATCCGGATTCGGTGGCGGCTCTCGATCTCGTCGCTACGCTGCGTGACGAGGGCACCGAGTGCTACGCCACCATGGATGCCGGGCCGAACGTGAAGGTGCTGTGCCGCAGCGGCGATGCCGAGACCATCGCGGATCGTTTCCGCGCAGAGTTCGAGGATATTGACGTGCTGGTTTCCGGCTCCGGCCCCGGCGCTTACCTGGTGTAGCTGGGGGAGTAGTTGAGCAACGCTAAAGGCGGACCTATCGAAGGCGAGTCCATCGGCCGTGGCTGCGGCAAGCTGTACCTCACTGGTGAGTATGCGGTGATGGATGTCGAGGGGCTGGCCGTCATCGCAGGAGTCGACCGCTATGTGACAGTTCGGTGCCGCGATGCCGAACCATCGCAGCCGGTCTCTCGCGTGTACTCCAGCTATTACGGCCCGCAGGGGCGCGTCATTGATATCGATGCACCAGATGACATCGCTACCCATACGATTTCCCTGGTCTATCGCATTGCTGCGGGCGAGTTGGAAAACACCCCAGAGCGCCCCATAAATATCGTCATTGAATCAGACCTCGATGACGCCGACAGTGGTGCGAAGTATGGCCTGGGATCCTCCGGGGCTGTCGCTGTGGCTGTAACTCGTGCGCTGGGGACGCACCTGGGTCTGGAGCTGGATTCACTGGACGTGTACAAGATTGCGATGGTGGCCACGCTTCTGGCTGGTGCAGCTGGTTCCGGCGGCGATATCGCGTGCTCCGCGCACGGCGGGGTGGTGCTCTATCGCCGGCCGAATCCGACGGCGCTCGCAGAGCTCGTGGCGGCTGATCCTGTCGCTGCCGTGGCGGCACCGTGGCCGAATCTTCGCATTGACGCCCGCACCGACCTCGGTGGGCTACAACTGTTGGTCGGCTGGACGGGCAGTCCGGTGAAGACGGACTCGCAGTTGAAGAAGGCCGGTGGCGCAGACCGTGATTTTGTGCGCGGGGTCTCGTCGATAAGCGAAAGACTCTGGCAGGCGCTTGCCGACGGCGACCACACGGCGGCGTTTGCCTGCCTGCGTGAGAATCGGACGCTGCTGCAGGACTATGAGCGTGAGCGTGCTGTATGCATCGAGACGGAGAAACTGAAAGCGCTCGCCGACATCGCCGATGGCGCGGGGGCCGCGGGCAAGAGCAGCGGCTCCGGTGGTGGTGACTGCGGAATCGCGCTGGTGGGAGTCTCAAAAGATGCCGATGCCGAGGAGACTGCCGCGGACATCACCGCGCGCTGGCAAACCGCTGGCATCCAGCCGTTGCCGCTGAAGCTGGCCGCTCAACTTTGACCACAGTTTTTTGACCGTAGAATTTAAGACAGCTGAAATTTACAGAAGCTGGGAACCGAAGCTGCATGCAGCTAGAAAGGGTCGCTTAGGACAATGGCTGAAAAGAGCTCGCACGACCTGGAAAATGCACACGTACCGCTGAGCTGGATTGGTCCGGTGCGCATTAGTGGCAACGTCATGAATGACGAGGTGAAGATTCCGCTGGCGACTTACGAGACCCCGCTGTGGCCGTCGTGTGGTCGCGGTGCGAAGGTCTCCCGCATGATCGAAGGTGGCATTACCTGCACTTTCGTCGGTGAGAAGATGACCCGATCGGTGATTTTCACTCTCGACTCGGCAGCTGATGCCGTCATTGCGCGCGACAACATCCTGTCTCGTTATGACGAGCTGAAGAAGGTCGTGGAGTCCTCCTCGCGTTTTGCCAAGCTGGTAGATATTCACTTCCAGATCGCATCGCGTCTTCTCTTTGTCCGCTTTGACTTCTTCTCCGGTGACGCCTCGGGCCACAACATGGCCACGCTGGCGTCTGAGCGTTTGATGTCCTACCTGATGGAACAGATGCCAGAGTTGGGCTATGGCTCGATCTCGGGCAACTACTGCACCGATAAGAAGACCTCCGCAGTCAATGGCATTCTGGGCCGCGGTAAGTACGTGATCGCCGAGGCCGTCATTCCGGAGCCGGTTGTCCGCGAGCGTCTGCGCACAACTGCCAAGCGCCTGGCTGAGCTCAACGAACGCAAGAACCTCGTCGGCTCCATCATGGCCGGTTCGCTGCGCAGCGGTAATGCGCACTACGCCAATATGCTGCTGGGCTTTTACCTCGCTACCGGTCAGGACGCTGCGAATATCGTCGAAGGCTCGCAGGGGCTGACGCAGGTAGAGGCGCTTGACGACGGCTCCGTGCGCTTTAGCTGCACCCTGCCACATTTGATCGTCGGTTCCGTGGGCAACGGCAAGGGCTTGGGCTTCGTGGAGAAGAATCTCACAGCGCTGGGCTGCAAGGAGGACCGTGAGCCGGGCGAGAATGCCCGTCGTCTAGCAGCGTGCTGCGCGGCAATCGTCTGGTGTGGTGAGCTTTCCCTGCTCGCGGCACAGACGAACCCGGGTGAGCTGATGGAGGCGCACGTTTCTATCGAGCGTGCGAAGTAGTGGTTTGTGAATAGTCGTTTGCGACAATTCGCAAAACCTAAGACAAATCTCAGGTAAACGCGCTAGATTTCTGTAGTAGGCAATTAACATTTTGTGGGCAAAATATCCCGTGGTCTGATGACTGCTCTGATGGCCGTTCTGATGACATAGGGATGTTTCGTTGCCCGTTATTTCTTAAAAATCTGTAGAGGTAGTGAAGGCACGGTTTTGATGACAACAAGCAATGTGACCCCGATCGGTATTGATGACATCGCCTTTGCGACGGGTTCGTACTGCATTGACCTCGCCGATATTGCGCCCCGACTCGGAGCGGAACCGGCAAAGTACCACAAGGGCCTGGGGCAGGAACGCTCCAGCGTGGTTGCCTCTGATGAAGATCCGGTGACGATGGCCGCGACCGCGGTGAAGAAGATCGTCGACCGCCACGGTATCGACGGCGTGCGCACCATCATGTTCGCCACTGAGACCGGTATTGACCAGTCGAAGGCCGCTGCTGTCTATGTGCATGAGTTGGTCGGTCTTGACCCGCATGCGCGCTCTGTCGAGCTGAAGCAGGCCTGCTACTCCGGTACCGCGGCGCTGCAGTTCGCGTGCGCTCTGGTGGCCCGCAATCCGGAGGAGAAGGTCATCGTTGTCGCCTCCGACATTGCCCGCTATGACCTGGACTCCGCTGCGGAGCCGACCCAGGGCGCAGGTGCTGTAGCCATGCTGGTGACCGCTAATCCGCGCATCCTGGCTATCGATGCCGCTTCGGGCGTCTTCACCCGCGAAGTTATGGACTTCTGGCGTCCGAACCACCGCAGCCAGGCGTTGGTGGAGGGAAAGCTCTCTATTAGCGCTTACATCGACGCTGTTCAGGGCGCTTACGAGGACTACCGTGCCCGCGGCGGCGTGGACTTCAGCGAGATTGACTACTTCAGCTACCACCAGCCGTTTACCAAGATGGCCTACAAGGCGCACCGGCAGCTTTCGGCCAATAACGGTGTGGAGCTCACCGCGGAGGACGAGGCCCGCCAGCTCGGCCCAACCACTGAGTACAACCGCATCATCGGTAACTCCTACACAGCATCGGCCTACTTCGGCCTGCTCTCGCTGCTGGACACCGAGAAGGACCTGGCTGGTAAGAAGGTCGCTGTTGTCTCCTACGGTTCCGGCTCGGTTGCTGAGTTCCTCACCGGCAATGTGGTCGAGGGCTACGAGTCCCAGCTGCGCGCCGCAGATAATGCGCGTGAACTGGATGAACGCGTGAAGCTCGATGATCCGACCTACTACCGCCACGCTCAGGTGACGCATGAAGATCCGGGTGAGTACTCCAACCTGGGAGACGACGCCCTGATTGGCACCGGCCCATTCAGCTTCACCGGTGTTGAGGGGTGTAAGCGCATCTACCGCGCTCGTTAGCCCCCGGGGGCACCCGCGCTAGTACCTCAACGGAACCGAATCCCCTTTTTTCGCGCCTAACAGTAATAAGAACTGTTTTTCGCGGGGAAGGGGATTTTTCGTGTCCGCACGTTTTACTGGAGGCAGTGGCGGAGGCTTGCTGCACTTTTCGGAAGATGCAGTGACAGCGGCTGCCCGAGAGATCGAGCAGCGCGGCCGTGAAGGCCATGAGCGGTGGGGAAGCGCTCCTGATATTTCCGCAGCAGACTGTGGCCAGGGTTTTGCCGCCCAGGGGCGTCGTCTGCAGCAGGCGGCAGCGAGGCTGCGTGAGCACGGGCAATCGATGTACGCGGGACTTGGCAATCATGCTCCGGCAGTGCGGGAACAGTGGCGTGTCTTTGCAGGCTGTGACAGCGACGGGAGCGCCGACCTCGGTGGAATTGAGGTAGTGGACTGATGCCATGGGTTGCTCGAATTCTTCCGATATTGATGCGTGTTATTGGCCGTGGAAGCCGTATTGGAGCCAAGCGCGGGGTTGGCGGCATCGGCAAGAATCTGCCCAAAGTCTTGGATAAGGTGCGACGCGCTGACGGCTGGAAGGGCAGCGCCCTATCCAAGTTCTCTAACTCCGTGGGGTTGATAGCCTCCGCGATAACTATTGCTATGGCTTTCGATTGGGGCGATTTGAAAGGCGATGCCGCCGACGCCGCCAAGGAACGCTGTGATAAAGCCGCGCAGGACTGTGCGAATCAGGATGAGCAGTCCGCCAATGGTGCGCAGAGCGTCGGCGAGTGCGGCAAGAAAGTCGACGAGGTCCTTGAGGATTGCGAAAAGCAGGCCGAAGATATGGCCGAGCAAACCGACGGCGTCCTCTCTCAGTGCGAAGCGCTTGTCGACGATCCGGAGGTCGGCGCCGAAGCAGCACAAGTGGCCCAGCAGGTGTGTAACAGTCTCGTCGACTCCACTGGTCAGCTCTACGATGCTCGCAATGCCTGCATCGAGCAGTGTCTTGAGCAGGCAGCGTGTGACACTGAGGCCGCGGTGGTCTCCACCCCGCCGCAGCCTCCTACTGTCCCTGCCAATTCGGGTGCTACCTCGGCGGCCTGTGCAGAGGTAGCTGAGTCTGTGAGTGGCGAAGGAGCTACTGTAACCGGTGGCAACGGTGCTATCGCTGGTGGAATTGGGGTCGTTGCCAACGTTGATATTGGGATAGAGGCAGGCGTTGCTGCTGGGATATCCCTTGGAGGTGCCATTGGCGCTGCCGGGGCGGCCAGTATCGCTGGAATTGCGGGGGCTGTGGGTGTTGCGGGCAGTGTCGCGTCCTCACTGCTCAACTTGGACATGTGCACGGAGACGGAAGAGTCAGTGTGCGAACAGGCGCCTGCGCCAGCGCCAGCACCAGCTCCTGCGCCGGAGGACTGTGTGCCGGAACCCGAACCAGAACCCAAGCCCGAACCAGAACCCAAGCCCGAACCTGAACCCGAGCCCGAACCAGAAGATGCGCCTGAACCGCCTCCTCCAGCTGAGAAACTAAAGCACTTGGGAATCGAGCTGCCACAGGAACCGCAAGGAGAACAGCGAGCGGAACCGCAGCCAGAACCACAAGCAGAGCCGCAGCCAGCGCCAGCCCAGGATTCGGCAGCATCAGTGCAGGAATCTGCTTCAGCTGTGCCCGAGCCCCCTGAGCAGCCCAACGCCCAGGAGCTTGTGGGCGCGGTCAATTCGCCAACGGCAGGTGAGTGGTAATGGGGAGTAAGCATGCCGCGAAATATGACCGGATTGGGCAGGCCTATTACGACGCTGCTGCAATGACCAGGCAGGAGTTCGAAACGGCGATACAGAGGGCACAGAAAGAATTGCAGGGTTTGGAAGAGCGTCGTAAAGCACGCGAAATTAAGGAGAGAGAGGTGGCGAAGGGCGTCGAGAAGCAGCAAAAAACCGCCCGACCGAAGGGAACCGTTACGCGATTGTTCGGGCGGGCGGGGAAAGGGACGCCGACGGTGAAGTCGATTCGGGGCGTGTCCTGAAGCGTGGCCTAGTGATTACTTGCCGGGAATCAGCGAGTGCTCCGGGTTTTCCGGCAGCTCGTTGATGAGCCACTCCATGTCGCGGTTAGTTGTGCCCTTGATAGTGGCGGTCGGGTCCGCGAAATCCGAGTACTTCTTGTCGTCACCGACCGTGGCCAGCAGGAAGCCTGTGAGCGCGGCGCGCGCAACCTCCTGGTACTTCACCTTGGAAGAAGAGAAGCCCGCTAGGCGACGGAGAAGAGTTGTCTCCGAGAAGCTGCTCTGGTCAGCGTTGTCTACTTCGCGGTAAACGACATCGCCCTTCCACTGAACAGCCAGGCGAGCCGGGTTGCCACGATCGAGCCACTGATCCTCGCCAGGGGCCAGGACGAGGCCCGGAGCCGAGACATTGGTGGCAGCGGCGGTGGAGGAAGGCGCGGTAGTCGCGGGGTAGACGCAGCCAACGCCGGAGATGATGTCGTGACCAGCGGCGGCGAGGACGGCTACGCCAGCGCCCATGCCGTGGCCGGCGACACCGAGTTTCTTCGGGTGGACGACGACCTTGCCCTCACCGAGGCGGACACCAGCGAGAATCTGGAGCGCTGTCTCCAAATCGTTGGCGAGACCACGGTGGTCTGCCACAATGCCATTTTCGGTGTCCGGAGCAGCGACCGCGATGCCCCACGAAGCTAGGTGACGCAGCGTGGCGTGGTACTCCTCAATCGGTGTGCGCCAATCGTGTGCGAAGGCGATACCGGGGATGCCATTGCCCTCGGCAGGTGTGTAGACCTTTCCCGGCAGGCCAGTAAAAGCTAGGTCACCGACCATGACGCGGTGCGGTCCACGCTTGGAAAGATTAGATGTCAGAGTCTTCAAGTTGTCAGCCACAGTGAATAGCTTAACTATAAGGTGCATACCTTTGCTGAAAAAGTGCCAGGATGAGCGAGAATGTCTATTTCGTTATGACGATTTTCCGCTTCGCGGGTTATTCTGTAGGGCATGTGTGGAATCGTTGGATATGTGGGCCATCAGCCCGCCCTGGATATTGCTGTCGATGCGCTACGACGCATGGAATACCGTGGCTATGACTCCGCGGGTGTTGCCATTGTCGACAATCAGGGGCATATCACTGTAGAGAAGAAGGCCGGTAAACTCGCCAACCTCGAGGCTGCCCTTGACGCGGATGGGCGCGCCAAAATCACTGGAACCACCGGAATTGGGCACACCCGCTGGGCTACCCACGGTCGCCCAATTGATGAGAATGCCCACCCACACCAGTCCTATGACGGCAAGGTGGCTATCGTCCACAACGGCATTATCGAGAACTTTGCTCCGCTACGTCAGGAGCTGGAGGATGCCGGCATTGAGCTGAAGTCCGAAACCGACTCCGAGGTCGCCGCGCACATGCTCGCACGTGCCCTGGACGGTTCCGACGGCGGATCTACCGCTGGTGATTTCGAGGCCTCTGCGCTGTCCGTGCTCAACCGCCTCGAGGGTGCTTTCACGCTGTTGTTTACTCATGCAGACCACCCGGATCGCATCATCGCTGCTCGTCGCTCCACTCCGCTGATTGTCGGAGTGGGCGAAAACGAAATGTTCCTCGGCTCTGACGTTGCGGCTTTCATCGCGCACACCCGCGAGGCCGTGGAGCTGGGGCAGGACAACGTCGTCATCATCACCGCAGATGATTACCGCATCCTGGATTTCGCCGGCAACGAGCAGCAGGGTCGACCATTCACCATCGACTGGGATCTCGCCGCAGCCGAAAAGGGTGGCTATGACTCCTTCATGATGAAGGAAATCCACGAGCAGGCTGCCGCCGTCCGCGATACGTTGGCCGGTCACCTCGTTGATGGCCGCATCGTTCTCGACGAGTCCCGCCTGAGCGACCAAGATCTGCGTGACATCGAGAAGGTCTTCGTAGTCGCCTGTGGTACCGCATACCACTCCGGTTTGTTGGCCAAGTACGCCATTGAGCACTGGGTTCGTATCCCGGTCGAGATTGAGGTCGCGTCCGAGTTCCGCTACCGCGATCCGGTGCTGGACCGCCAAACGCTGGTGGTCGCTATTTCGCAGTCGGGTGAGACTGCGGACACCCTCGAGGCCGTGCGGCACGCAAAGAGCCAGGGCGCCCGCGTGCTGGCAGTCTGTAACACCAACGGTGCACAGATTCCGCGTGAGTCTGACGCCGTGCTCTACACGCACGCCGGCCCGGAGATTGGTGTTGCTGCAACCAAGTCGTTCCTGGCGCAGGTAGCCGCAAATTACCTGGTCGGATTGGCTCTTGCCCAGGCACGCGGCACTAAGTACCCGGATGAGGTCACTCGCGAGTTTGAAGAGCTGGAGACCATCCCGGCACTGATTGACAAGGTCGTTGCTAAGGGCGATGAGTTCATCGACATGGCCAAGGAAATCGGTGCTATTCCGACGATGCTCTTCCTTGGCCGTCACGTTGGCTTCCCAGTCGCACTTGAGGGTGCGCTGAAGCTCAAGGAGCTTGCCTACATTCACGCAGAGGGGTTCCCGGCAGGCGAGCTCAAGCATGGCCCAATTGCACTCATCGAGGATGATCTTCCGGTCGTCGTTGTAGTGCCATCGCCGAAGGGACGCGCCGTGCTGCACTCCAAGATTGTCTCCAACATCCAGGAGATTCGTGCCCGTGGCGCCAAGACCATTGTGATTGCCGAAGAAGGGGATCAGTCGGTGGTTCCTTTTGCGAACTACCTGATTGAGATCCCGGAGACGTCCACGCTGCTCCAGCCGCTGTTGTCTACGATTCCAATGCAGTTCCTGGCAGCTGAGATTGCTCGCCAGTGCGGTAACGAGGACATCGATAAGCCGCGCAACCTGGCTAAGTCAGTCACCGTCGAGTAGTTCGTCCTGCTTTCGTCGGTACTGCTCAATCTCCGCATCGAGTTCTTCATCCGTGAGGGACTCGATGCGTTTTGCTTCTTCCTCGGATAGGTCCCAGACCTCATCGGATACATGGCAAAATGACAACATCCAATCGAGGTTGCGTTTCTGAATCGTCTTCATCTTCCGTGTCACACGCTGATGAAAAGTTTGCTTGCCGACGTTCTTTAGCGGCCCAACCGGAACGCTAGTCGCGGTGTCTCCATCACGGGAAGTCCACACTTCTGTTCCATCAGGGAACCGATCGATGTCCCAGCCCCCGTGCGTTTTTAGGTTGTGGTGTCGGCGGCAGAGACAGTGCAGATTCTCCGTGTCAGTAGGCCCGCCCTGCTTGGGATTGTCGTGGTTGTACGGCTGAATATGGTCCAGGTCGCACTTGGCTGCCGGGACGTCGCAGCCGGGGAAGCGGCAGGTACCGTCACGCCCACGGACGCGAGCCACCTGGCTCTCGGTGGGGCGGTAACCATCCACCTTGCTATCGGCGGAGATACGGATGTGAGTTGCGCGAGCAATCCATTCTTCGGTGGCTACCTCGCTCAACCAGCCGATGCCATCAATCCATGCTGGCCCACCGCCGACCTCGCGGTAGACATTGATGACAATCTCGGCATTGGTCGAATTCTGTGCCAGCTGTAGTAGCGCTTCCGCCTGCGTGCACTGTTCACCGCGATTGATTGCGGTGTTGCGAATCCCCTGGATTCTTGCCATGAGCTCGGTCGCGCGGTCGTTTTCAAGGATTGCTGTGACCTTTTTGTGCTTGCCATCGCCCGTGTCGGCGAGTGCGACCGCTTCGCCTTCTGGCACCCGTTGGGTGCCGTCGTTGCGGGCGCAGTCGTTGTACTCAGAAACCAAGTCGCCGATTAGACGAGACAGCGTGTAGACACCAACCATTGCTTGTCGAGGTCGCGTCGGAGTGAGCATTTCCAAAAGATGGGGCTCTACCGTGTCGAACTGATCTGGTGACAGCCCGGCAACGCCATTGGCGATGGCGCGGAGATGGGCTAACGAGAAACAGAAGGTGGATTCGATGAGAGCCCGGACCTTTGGTAGGCGTTCGAACATCAGCGCAATTTCGCACAGCGTAGAGCACTTGCCTCGGCTAAGGCCAGTTCGAATGCTTATGCGGGCAAGATGGTGATTGACATCGACCTCGTCACCGGGAGCGCAGATATCGATGAGTTGAAGGTCTGCGGCGTTGATGGCACGGGCCGCGATGCTAATGGGATCGTCGGATTGCTGGTTGGCCCATGAGGGCTTTTGACCTGGTGCTGGAAGTTCTGTGGGCGGCGATGACATTGGTTATCCCCCTGATTACTACGTGTCCGCCGGAGAATTGAAGATTGTGTTCTGTGGTGGAGAGAAGCGTGGTGGAGGCTGTTTCAACCAGTCCCGCCGACTTCTGTGCACCAGACAAAGAACTTTCGCTTACAAATTTTCCCTACAGCCCAAATCGTACACCTGTTTGAAGCAGTGTCAATAGAATTCTGGAAATACGTTCTAAAATTCTGTGCTGAATTAGATCCGGCCCCTCCGCCCGGACCCCCTCCGTCCGAGCCTCCTCCGTCCGAGGCCCCTCGGCAGGGCGCCGTACAAAGGCAGGACTCGCTGTCGCGGATGATGCGGAACATCACCAGCTTCAGCGCCATCCAGTTCCTCCAAGAACTCGTGAATGCGTTCGAGAGTATTGGGGGAGTAGAGCAGTGCGAGGTGATCAGACCAGTCGCCACCGCCAGTGGCATTGTTGACGTTCGTAATGTGGTGACCCTCTTGTTCGGGCAAAAAGGCGCCGGTCCACGGGCGAACCACGGTGTCAAAAGGGGTGCCGATATTCAGGTAGTGCGGGCCGCGTCGGGTAATGCCACGTGCTGCGCGGTTCAGAGTCGCAATGTAGTCAGAGTCCAGCAGCTGTTGAATGCAGGCACGGCCGACAAGGCGGTCGACGAGTTTGTGCATCGGTAGGCCGCATCGCTCAAGGGCACTGAGCCTTCGGCGCATGCCCCACGCAGTAGTGCCGCGATGGTTTCCCGCAAGAGAGATGACTGCCCGCACGGGGCTGTTGTCGGAGGCGTACTGCTCGGCTGCTTCTTCGTTGAGGCCACGGTTCAGAGCTTCGTCGTAAAGCGAATCGATGCTCGCGTTGGCGTAGCTGCGGCAGTGTAGACCGCCCTGGGAATGGCCGATGAGGTCGATGCGGGGTAGGGAGAGGTGGGCACGGAAGCGGTCGAGAAGGTCGGTGACTTCAGCGAGCGCATCGCTCAAATCGGTGGTGGCTTTGACGCTACGGAGACGGCTGACCAGCGCGGCGGGGTCGGAGCCGTAATCGAGTGAGAATACGGGGCGATTCCGGGCGAGGAACGGCCCCAACATGGCGAAGGAGTTGAACGAGTTCATCCAGGTGCCGTGAACCAGGACAATTGGTGTGCGACCGTTGTATCTGTCCAGTTCAGGAGTGACTTTGCCGTCGAGGATTTCGCGAACGTCCTGCACGCCGTGGGGGATCCATTCGGGATGATGCAACGAGCGCAGGTATGCCTGCGGAAAGGCGCGCAGTAGAGGGCCGAAAACTCGCGTGCTCGGGGAGTAGTCATCCATAGGGGCTAATCGTAGGCTGGGGTTATGACGTACTGCTACACAGCTGCCGAAATTCGCGCCGCGGAACAGCCCTATCTGGACGCACAAACGCGTGACGACGAACTCATGCGCCACGCAGCCGCCGCTGTGTCGGAGGTGGCGGAGCGGATGCTCTCAGAGGCATCTCCGGAGCCTGGTCGCGGTCGTGTGCTGCTGTTGGTTGGATCGGGAGGCAATGGTGGCGATGCACTCTATGCTGGCCGAAACTTGTCCTCGGATGGGCATGGCGTGGATGCGGTTTTGCTGGGCTCGAAGCCACACGAGCGGGCACTGGAAGCTTTTGAGCTCGCAGGTGGGCGGGTGCTGCCGTTGGGGTGTGACCGGGAGACGGATTTATCGAAGATTCTGTGGTCGATTAGTGAAGACTACGCACTGATCATCGACGGCATCGTGGGGCTCGGAGGTCACGGCGCGCTGCGTGAAGAGGCCGCGTGGTTGGTGCGCGAAGCGCGGTTGGGCAAAGTTCCCATTCTCGCGGTTGATGTGCCGAGCGGCGTAGAAGCCGATACTGGGCGTACTTTTGACCCGCCTGCCCAGACCATCAATCCAGACCCTGATTTGGAGGAGAGACAGAACCCGTACCTGCCATCCCGCGTCGAGGCCACGACAACGGTGACTTTCGGCGGTCTGCGCTACGCGCACTCGCTGTCCGAATCCTGTGGCACCGTCGAATTACATGAAATTTCCCTCGACTCCTTCTCCCTCGAACTTCCAGGACTGGGGCAGACGCTCTATGAAAACGGTACCTACAATGCCGTCCACCACCAGACTCCGACCGTGGAGTTCTACGAAGCCCTAGGCGGGAGCTTTCCGGCACCACTTGGCGCGATGACCCCGCTCGAACCCGGTGCTGCAGACCACAAGTACTCCACTGGAGTTACAGGTATCTCCGCCGGTAGCGAGGCGTATCCGGGCGCTGGTCAGCTGTGTGCCTCCGCTGCCGTGCACGCGACCAGTCCCGCGGTTATCTATGTCGGCGACGCGGCCGCCCGCAACCGCATCACCGCGGCCTTGCCGACGGTCATTGCGCAGTCGGACTCGGTGGATCGTAAAGAGGTACGCGTCGATGCCTGGGTTGCCGGCCCTGGTCGGGGCACTGATGAGCGCGCGGCCGAGGAACTGCGCGACATTCTGGCCACCGACAAACCAGTAGTCATCGACGCTGACGCCCTGACGCTGCTGTCGAAGCATGAGGATATCCGACAGCTCGTCCGCGAGCGCGGCCAGGAGCGCAACCTGCGCACTGTTCTCACGCCGCACGCCGGCGAATTTGAGCGTCTTACCGGGCACGAGGTCACTAACGCCATCGCAGATGCCCGTGAACTTGCCGAGCAGTTCTTCTGCGAAGTGTTGCTCAAGGGACGTCGCACCGTGATTGCCAATCCGAAAGCGCAGCGCACAGTTGTGATTGACGCGGGTAGCTCCTGGGCAGCCACGCCGGGCTCCGGCGATGTACTGTCCGGACTCCTTGGCGCCTGGGTAGCGCGTGGCGAAGCCCTCTACGTACCAGTAATTATTCACGCTCGCGCCGCATTCTTGGCCGCGCAGACAGAGTTCGGGCCAGCACCCTGCAGCGCCCAGGACATCGCTGAATCCATCCGAGATGCCACCGCATGGTTCACCAATGAAGGCAGCAGTGGCAAAATACGGCTATGACTTCCTCGGCACCAGCCATCCTGACCCATACCGTTAATCTCGACGCAATCACCCACAATGTGAAGACCGTCAAGGCCATCGCAGGGGTGTCGGAATTCATGGCCGTCGTCAAGGCGGACGGCTACTCGCAGGGTGCGCTGCAGACCGCGCGTGCCGCACTGGCCGGCGGCGCAACACAGCTCGGCGTCGCAACAATCGACGAGGCGCTCTCCCTCCGCGAGGAACTCCGCACCACGCTTGACGACGGCCACACCATCCCCATCCTCGCCTGGATCTGGGACGCGGCAGCCACCTCGTTGCTGCAGCGTGCTGTGGCTGCAGATATTGACCTCGGCCTGCCGTCGATGGCTCATGCGCTGGCCGTGGCCAATGCCGGGCGGGCGCTATCGGTGACACCACGTGTGACGGTGATGGTCGATACGGGCTTGGGTCGCTCGGGATTCTCTATGGCCAATGGGGACTTTGAGCATGCGGTCGATCAGCTGGTCGAGCTGCACAAGACCGGTGCTCTGAACATCACCGGTGCTTTCACGCACTTTGCGTGCGCGGATGAGCCGGGCAACGAGAGCGTCGATAAGCAGGCGCAGAATTTCCGTGCTGCGATTGCGGCACTGCGTGAGGCGGGGCTGGACGAGCTGATTAACCATGCGGCGAATTCGCCGGCATCGTTGTCGCGCCCGGACCTGGCCTTCGACATGGTGCGCCCAGGGCTGGCGATTTATGGTGGCGAGCCAATTGTGGGGGCCACCCATGGATTGCGTCCGGCGATGCGGTGGGAGGCGTCGGTCATTTTGGTCAAGAAGCTGCCGGCGGGGCAGTCGGTGTCCTACGGCCAGACGTGGACAGCTGACCGCGACACCACCATCGGCATCGTGCCCTGCGGCTACGCCGACGGTATGATGCGCTCGGCATCCGGGCGTTTCGAGGTCAGTATCAATGGCACACGCTACCCGCAGGTAGGACGGGTGTGTATGGATCAATTCGTCGTCGACCTGGGGCCCGACACCGATGTCGAGGCCGGCGACACTGCGGTCATCGTCGGTGATCCCACACTGGGGGAGCCCGGTCTCGATGACCTCGCGGAGGCATCCGGCACCATTAACTATGAAATCCTCACCGCGCCGAAGGGGCGTAGCGAGCGAAAGTGGGTGCGCAGCCGGCTCGCGCCAACCGCAGAGGACATGCGTGACCTCGGCGAGGAGATTGGCCGGGAGTTGGCAGCTGGGGATCTGGTGATTCTCGATGGCCCACTCGGCGCGGGCAAAACGACCCTCACGCAGGGCATCGCCCGCGGCATGAATGTGCGCGGTCGCGTGACGTCGCCGACGTTCACCATCGCCCGCGAGCACCGTCCGCTTGCAACCGACGGCGTCACCCTCATCCACGTCGACGCCTATCGACTCTTCGGCGAAGAGGGACCCGGCTCCGATGGCGAGGCCTTCGATGCGCTGGACTCGCTCGATTTGGACACCGACCTTGAGGACAGCGTCGTGGTCGCCGAGTGGGGAATGGGGCTCGCCGAGGTGCTCTCCGAGCGCTATCTACAGGTGAGTATCGATCGTTCGCGTGACGACGATGCCCGCGTCGTCACCTGGAAGTGGAGCAAGTAGCTTCAAGTCGGTTCAAGTAGGTTACTGAGTATGAACATTTTGGCCGTTGACACATCGACTCCACAGGTCACCGCGGGAATTGTCCGCGATGGTGAAACCGTGGCTGAAAAGCTGCACCTGGATGCCCGTGCGCACAACGAGGTGCTGGTGCCGCTGATTCAGCAGTGCCTCACTGACAGTGGGGTGGCGGCAACCGAGCTGGACGCCGTGGTTGTCGGCTGTGGTCCGGGGCCGTTTACGGGCTTGCGCGTTGGTATGGCCACCGCAGCCTCCTTCGCCGACGCTCTGGGGATTCCCTGCTACGGCATCTGCAGCCTGGATGCGCTCGCGGGTGGTGTTGGCGATGAACTGGTCGTCACCGATGCCCGCCGCCGCGAGGTGTACTTCGCCGCCTACCGCGATGGCCAGCGGGTTTTTGGTCCGGCAGTGGCCAAGCCAGCCGACGTCATGGAGCTGATCAAGGAAGAACTTGCAGCAGAAGCCGCCGACTTCGCGCCGAGCCAGGCCCGCGGCAGTCTCAGCCACATCGAGCAAATTGCCGGGCTTGAGGTTGCTGCCGAACAAGTCTTTCCCACTCCGACAGCCATGGTTGAAGCGGTCGACTTTGACTCCGCGCCGGGCCCACTGGTGCCGCTGTACTTGCGCCGTCCGGATGCCGTTGTCCCGAAGGCTATGAGATGAGCGTCGTCAAGCTAGTGCGTCTCGGGCCTCCTGCGGCCAAGGCGTGTGCGGCGATTGAGGCGGAGCTGTTTGCCGGCGACGATCCCTGGCCGGAATCGGCCTTTATGGCAGAGCTGGCCGCGCCGAACAATTTCTACGTCGGGCTGATCGCAGAGGCGGACGGGGACGAAGAACTGTGCGGCTATGCGGGGATTACCAAGCTGGGGCCTGCGGGGGCCGCCGAATACGAGATTCACACCATCGGGGTGGGGCAGAAGTGGCAGCGCCGGGGCTTTGGGGCGCAGCTGATGGACGCGCTGATGGCAGCTGTGGAGGAGGATCCGGGCCCGGTGTTTTTGGAAGTTCGCACAGATAACGAACCCGCAATCGCCATGTATCGGCGCTATGACTTCGAGAATATGGGGCTGCGAAAGAACTATTATCCGGGCTCTGGGGCGGATGCGTACACGATGTGTCGGCCTGAGTTGGCCAGCTAGATGTTGACGTATTGACTAATCTGCGTTAAACCAGGCACATGGCTAAAACCTTTGCAAAACAGCTCGTAGAAACCCTAGAGAAGCAGGGTGTCAAGCGAATCTTCGGACTCGTTGGAGATAGTTTGAACCCCATTGTCGACGCTGTGCGCGAGTCCTCCATTGAGTGGGTGCACGTTCGCAACGAAGAGGCTGCCGCCTTCGCCGCCGGCGCGGAGTCCCTGGTCACCGGCGAATTAGCAGTGTGTGCGGCCTCCTGTGGCCCGGGTAATACCCACCTCATTCAGGGCCTGTATGACTCCCACCGCAACGGCGCAAAGGTGCTGGCGCTGGCATCGCACATTCCTTCCCGCCAGATTGGCTCGAACTTCTTCCAGGAGACCCATCCGGAGTTCATCTTCAACGAGTGCTCCGGTTACTGCGAGATGGTCAACTCCGCTGAGCAGGGTGGCGTCGTTTTGCATCACGCTATCCAGTCGACCATGACTGGCCACGGTGTTTCCGTGCTGGTTCTGCCGGGCGACATTACAACGCATGAAGTGGAGAATGATGAGTTCGTCACCTCCACAATCAGCAGCGGTCGCCCAGTCGTATTCCCTGACGCCGGCCAGGCCGCCGCGCTTGCCGACGCAATCAACGAGGCTAAAACGGTCACGCTTTTCTGTGGCGCAGGTGTGAAGGATGCCCGCGAACAGGTGCTCAAGCTTGCGGAGAAGATTAAGTCGCCGGTGGGGCATGCGCTGGGTGGCAAGATGTACATCCAGTACGACAACCCCTATGACGTCGGAATGTCCGGCCTGCTGGGCTACGGCGCCTGCCACGATGCCTCCAACGATGCTGATCTGTTGATTCTGCTCGGTACTGACTTCCCGTACAACGACTTCCTGCCGACCAAGAACGTCGCCCAGGTCGATATCGATGGTCGTGCCATCGGTCGTCGTACCACGGTGAAGTACCCAGTCGTCGGCGATGTGGCTGCCACGATTGAAACCATCCTGCCGCACCTGGATGAAAAGACTGACCGTTCCTTCCTGGACAAGCAGCTGCGGAACCACGAGCGCCTGCTCAGCCACGTCATCGAGGCATACACCCACGACGTTGAGAACATGCGACCGATTCACCCGGAGTATGTGGCCGACCTGATTGATAAGTACGCCGATGACGATGCCGTCTTCACCGTGGATACCGGCATGGGCAATGTCTGGGCTGCACGCTACGTCACGCCGAATGGCAAGCGAGAGCAGATTGGTTCTTTCCGTCACGGCACTATGGCCAATGCACTGTCGCAGGCCATTGGTGTGCAGGCTGCTGACCGGGACCGTCAGGTCATTACCTTCAACGGTGACGGTGGCCTGTCAATGCTGCTCGGTGAGCTCATCACCGTGAAGCAGGAGCAGCTGCCCATCAAGATGTTTGTGTTCAACAACTCCTCGCTCGGCATGGTCAAGCTGGAGATGCTGGTTCAGGGGCTGCCGGAGCACGAGACCGACCACGACGCAGTGGACTACGCCGGAGTCGCAGAGTCGTTGGGTATCAAGGCCATCCGAATTGAAGATCCGGCCGATGCGCCTCGCCTGATTCAGGAGGCGCTGGCATACGACGGCCCGGTGCTGGTGGATATGATCACCGACCCGAATGCCCTGTCCATCCCGGCAAACATCACCTGGGACATGCTGATGGGATTCTCCAAGGCCGCTACTCGCACCGTCTTCGGCGGCGGCGTTGGTCAGATGATCAACATGGCACGGTCGAACCTCCGCAACATCCCGCGGCCATAGTGGGGGTAGCGCTCTCGAGATGCGGGAGTGGGTGCGGTGCGGTACCTCTGTTTCCATGATTAAAGGTTTTCTGGTGAACCCTGACCTGACGCATCGCATCGTCGAATTTGAGTTGGAGGCCGCTGCTACATTCCTCGGCGGAGTTTCCTCCGACCGTGTTTCGGTGGCATTCCAAGAAGACGGCGCCGATTACGCCGCTCTCTACAACCCGACGGCCAAGGCGGAGGGCGCTGAACCGAATCCGGTCGCGTCCCTCGGCCGCAATGAGGCTGCTACGGGCAACTCGGCTTTCTTTACCGACCCCACCACCGCAATTTGCGGAACGGTCGTATTTGTCGACGCCGAGGGCAAGGATATCGGCGACGAGGAAATCGAGCGTATTAAGCACGGTATGCGCGCCGTGCGTCACTACCGCGATGACTACCCAGAGGAATACGCTCTCTGGCGTGCCGCTGTGCGGAACCTCGGTCGCCTCGAAATTTAAACTCGGTCGCTGGTAAGTGACCCGGTGGTGCGCTAGTACCATGACTGCTATGACCGAGTTGACCCTGCTGGCAATCGAGAGTTCCTGTGATGAGACTGGCGCTGCAGTGATGCGTGTGCGCTACGACGACACTGACACCAGCACCCCCGCCATTCCCGAGGTGGAAGTGCTTGCCGACGTCGTCGCATCCTCCATGGAACAGCACGCCCGCTTCGGTGGTGTGGTCCCGGAGATTGCTTCCCGCGCTCATTTAGAAGCCCTGCAGCCAGTAGTCTCCGAGGCGCGCGCGCAAGCAGCTGCCAAGCTCGGTATCGATACTTTTATCCCAGATGCCGTCGCCGCTACCGTGGGGCCCGGTCTCGCTGGTGCGCTGCTGGTCGGTTCGGCAGGCGCGAAGGCCTATGCCGCCGCCTGGGGTGTGCCTTTCTACGGCATTAATCACCTTGGTGGCCACGTTGCTGTCGGAGCTCTCGATGGCGCAGATCTATCCAACGCAGTGGCGCTCTTGGTTTCCGGCGGGCACACGCAGCTGCTGCGTGTGCAGGGGGTTGGTCGTCCGATGGAGGAGCTCGGATCGACGCTTGACGACGCAGCCGGAGAGGCATACGACAAGGTTTCGAGGTTGCTTGGGTTGGGTTACCCGGGCGGCCCGATTATCGATAAGTTGGCTAAGCAGGGAAATCGCAAGGCCATCGCGTTTCCTCGCGCCATGATGCGCCAGCAGGATGCGCGCCATGACTTCTCCTTCTCCGGCTTGAAAACCGCCGTGGCCCGCTATGTCGAGGCGGCAGAGAAGGAAGGTCGTGAATACTCCGTAGAGGACGTCTGTGCTTCCTTCCAGGAGGCGGTCTGCGATGTATTGACCAAGAAGGCCGTTCGCGCAGCTCAGGATGTGGGGGCCACTACGCTGCTGCTCGGTGGTGGTGTGGCTGCGAACTCGAGGTTGCGTGAACTCGCAGCGGCGCGAGCTACCTCGGCGGGAATTACGCTGCACGTGCCACCGATTAAGTTGTGCACCGACAACGGTGTCATGATTGGCGCAGCTGCCGCCTACCTCATTGCCGCGGGGGTCAAGCCCTCTGGCTACGCCTGCCCGACCGACCCATCGATGCCAGTGGAAGATCCTGTAATGCAATAAGCAGTGATTGCCCCTCGGATCCATGTTAAATTTCGTTAACTGACTTTGACTTGTTTCTCTGCCATGGATCGCAGGACAATTACAGGAAAGCGCTTGCCCAAAAATGAGTAAAGACTACAGCGAGTGGGAACTTCAGCCATCCGATAATTCGCATAATCAGACTGAGATGTTTGCACCGCAGGGCGAACCGCAAACAACGCAAGCACCGCAAGTTGAACATCAGCGCGGTCGTGCTGGGGGAGTGCTATGGGCAGTTATCGCTCTGCTGCTTGTGGTGATCGTCGCTGTAGCAGTGGTGCTTTACCTAGTTGTGAGTGGTCGAGGTGAGCAATGGTTTGGTGCAGGTGCCAAGGATGAAGTAGCGCCGAAGCTCACTGTTACTGCGACTGCGACGGAGACCGTGAAGGTGAAGTCGCCGGAGAAAACCAAGACGAGGGAAACCACGAGTACGGCTGCGCCCGATTATCCGATTAGTGGGGATTGCGAGGCGTCGGCGTTCCCGACTACGGAGGAAAACTTTACGATCGTCGCCTGTGACGGATGGTGGGCGCTGGGTGGGCGCGCAAACAGTGGTGGACTGGCGGTCTACCAATGGGACGAAGGTGCCTGGCAAAGGAGGGAGCCAGACAGTCGTTACACAACCGGTTCTGGTGGTCCGTGCTTTAGCGATGAGTACATCAAGGAACACGGAATGACGGTTACTGCGTTCGGTCGTATGGCGTGTAACCCCGACAAGCTGACCAATTAGCATTAGCGCTCACTATTGTTGAGTGTTAGCACTTGCAGGGGTAGAGTGCTAACGAAGGTTGTTTGACACACAGTTGTTCACCCGCGACGACGGCTGTGCACGGCAGACCAACCGGCACAAGAACATCACATCACCGCATGTATGGAGGAATTCATCGTGGCGAACGTCAACATCAAGCCGCTGGAGGACCGCGTCCTCGTCCAGATCAACGAAGCAGAGACCACCACGGCTTCTGGCCTGGTTATCCCGGACTCCGCTAAGGAGAAGCCGCAGGAGGCTACCGTTATCGCAGTTGGTCCGGGTCGTTGGGCCGATGACGATGACCGCATTCCTATGGACGTCAAGGAGGGGGACATTGTCATCTTCTCCAAGTACGGCGGCACTGAGCTGAAGTACCAGGGCGAAGAGTACCTGCTGCTGTCGCAGCGCGACATCCTGGCTGTTATCGAGAACTAAAGGGAGGACGTACCCACACATGGCGAAGCTTATTGCTTTTAACGAAGAGGCTCGCGAAGGCCTCAAGCGCGGTGTGGACACGCTTGCCGACGCAGTCAAGGTCACGCTTGGCCCGAAGGGTCGCAACGTTGTCCTGGACAAGGCCTTCGGCGGTCCGCTGGTCACCAATGATGGTGTGACCATCGCCCGCGACATCGACGTTGAGGATCCGTTTGAGAACCTCGGCGCGCAGTTGGTTAAGTCCGTTGCGGTCAAGACCAATGACGTTGCCGGTGACGGTACTACTACCGCAACGCTGCTGGCACAGGCGCTGGTCCACGAGGGTCTGCGCAACGTTGCAGCCGGCGCAAACCCGATTTCGCTGAACCGCGGTATTCACGCTGCATCCGACAAGGCGGTTGAGCTGCTGAAGCAGCGCGCCACCCCGGTCAGCAGCTCTGGTGCCATCGCACAGGTGGCAACCGTTTCCTCGCGCGACACTGAAATCGGTGACCTGGTTGCAGGTGCCATGGACAAGGTTGGCAAGGACGGCGTCGTCTCTGTGGAGGAGTCGCAGTCGATTGCCACCGAGCTGTCCGTGACCGAGGGCGTGTCCTTCAACAAGGGCTTCCTCTCGCCGTACTTCATTACCGACGTTGAGGCTCAGCAGGCAATTCTCGACGGTGCACAGGTGCTGCTGGTCCGCGAGAAGATTTCCTCCCTGCCGGAGTTCCTGCCGATTCTGGAGAAGATTGCCGAGTCCGGCAAGCCGACTCTGATCATGGCTGAGGATATCGAGGGCGAGGCTCTGTCCGCGCTGGTCATCAACGCTATGCGCAAGACCTTGAAGGTTGCCGCAGTGAAGGCACCGTACTTCGGTGACCGTCGTAAGGCGTTCATGGATGACCTGGCAGTTGTCACCGGTGCAACCGTCGTTACGGCTGACACTGGCATGCAGCTGAAGGACGTTGGACTTGAGGTGCTGGGTAACGCACGCCGCATCACCATTACCAAGGACGAGACCGTCCTAGTTGACGGTGCTGGCACCGCTGAGGCTGTGGAAGAGCGTCGTAACCAGATCCGTGCCGAGATTGAGCGCACTGACTCTGACTGGGATCGCGAGAAGCTGGAAGAGCGTCTGGCGAAGCTCTCTGGCGGCGTGGCTGTCATTAAGGTCGGCGCTGCTACCGAGACCGAGGTCAACGAGCGCAAGCTGCGTGTCGAGGATGCCATTAACGCTGCTCGTGCGGCAGCTCAGGAAGGCGTCATCGCCGGTGGCGGTTCCGTACTGGTGCAGATCTCCCGTGAACTCGAGGCATTCGCTGACGAGTTCGAGGGCGACGAGGCAGTCGGTGTCCGTGCAGTTGCCAAGGCTCTGACCCGTCCGGCTTTCTGGATTGCTGAGAATGCTGGTAAGGACGGTGCTGTCGTTGTCTACCACATTGGTGAGCTGGAGAACGGCAACGGCTACAACGCTGCTACTGACACTTACGAGAACCTGATTGAGTCCGGCGTCATTGACCCGGTCAAGGTCACTCACTCCGCAGTCGTCAACGCAACCTCCGTGGCTCGCATGCTGCTGACCACCGAGGCTTCTGTTGTGGACAAGCCGGAAGAAGAGCCACAGCACGACCACGCTCACTAACTGCCAGTGAGCTAGTGCCCTGGCCTTTGGCACGTAAAATGCTCCCCACCTTTCAATCTGAGGGTGGGGAGCATTTTGGTTTTTATGTGAACTGGCTGGAGTCCGAGAGAGGAGAGGGACTACATGGCAGTAACTAGAACGCGTTCAAGTTCGCGTTCACGTGCGGCCGACTTAGCTCGAAGGATTTCATTTCGTTCAGATTCGCTGAGACCGCCCCAGACACCGTATGGCTCACCAACCTTGAGTGCGTGACTACGGCACTGCATAAGAACAGGGCAAGAACGGCAGATAGCCTTCGCACGGGCTTCACGCAGGCTGCGTGCGCGTCCGCGCTCGCCTTCCGGGTGGAAGAAGGTCGCGGAGTCCTGCCCGCGGCAAGAGCCGTGCAGCTGCCAATCCCACAAATCCGCATTGGGCCCGGGCAAGTGGTCGATGTACGTCATCGGAATTGATGTCTCCTTCATTGAGCTTTCTTGAAGCAGTGAGCTCAAGTGTGGAGGCCAACAATGAACGGTTGGTAAACCTAAGGAGGCCAGCCGGGATACTACGCAAACAATTCCGTCAAACTCTTACCAAATTTTTAGAAACGGCCAGGTCGTCGAGAACGCAGACCGTCGACAAAGCCTGCGCAGTAGTCCCATGGGGCGTAACGGGAGGGGTCTGGATCGAATTGTGGCTCGTGAACCGGAGATGCCTGTCCAGACAGGAGCATCAGGTAGTGGTTTTCCAAAACCTCCCAGTTATAAAAGTGCTCGTCACCGCAGTCCTCACACAACATGCAGACGCCCAGTAATCCCTCTGGGCTCAAAGCGGTGCGGAATAGGCGAACTGCGGCCAGATCTTCAAGAACCTCTCGACGTTCCTGGTCTGTCAGTGGAGCAAACGGCTCATCCGGCTCGAGAAAGCTTGCCGGGTCATTGGGATCTCCTTCGAACGGATCCCGCGGCATGGATGAGAAAAAGTTGTGGTTCACAACCACTACCGTAACAGCTCTGTACGGCAATCCTGTCGATTGGCGATGCACTTAGTTGGGGTTTAGTTCACCTTGGAATAACCCTCAGCTAGCTTTCGGCTAACCCTTGTCGGGCACCTGTCGCTCCGCCTAATTGTCGCGTTTCATCACTGAAGGACTACCCTGTATATAACGTTTGGCAACCACGAAGCGATAGCGCCCCTGGCCGGATGTCGGCAAGGGTGGAGCAGGAGGAGTCCATGACCAACCCCACGGGAATTAGCCTCGGCGGAGACAATCCCAACAAGATTCCACTAGTCGGCCTTACATTCGATGACGTCCTGCTGCTGCCGGATGCTTCGGACGTTATCCCCTCCGGCGTTGATACTTCGACGCAGCTCACTCGTGAGCTGCGTCTGAACATTCCGGTTGTGTCCGCTGCTATGGACACCGTCACCGAGGCCCGCATGGCTGTTGCTATGGCCCGCCAGGGCGGTATGGGTATCCTGCACCGCAACCTGTCCATTGAGGAGCAGGCGCAGCAGGTCGAGATTGTGAAGCGCTCTGAGGCTGGCATGGTGTCCGACCCGGTGACCTGTTCCCCGGATGACACCATCGCCGAAGTAGATGCCAAGTGCGCTCGTTACCGCATCTCGGGCCTGCCGGTCGTCGACAAGGACGGCAAGCTGGTCGGTATCTGCACCAACCGCGACATGCGTTTTGAGGCAGACCTGAACCGCAAGGTTTCCGAAATCATGACCCCGATGCCGCTGGTCGTGGCTGAGCAGGGTGTGTGTGGCGATGCGGCGCTGAACCTGCTGCGCGCTCACAAGGTGGAGAAGCTGCCGATCGTCGATGGCGAAGGTCGCCTGACTGGTCTGATTACCGTCAAGGACTTCGTCAAGAAGGATCAGTACCCGAATGCTTCCAAGGATAGTTCCGGCCGTCTGCTGGTCGGTGCTGGCATCGGTACCGGCGAGGACTCCTGGAAGCGCGCGCACGCATTGGCTGACGCAGGCGTAGACGTGCTCGTTGTTGATACCGCTCACGCCCACAACTCAGGTGTACTTGAGATGGTCTCCCGCGTTAAGAAGGAATTCGGCGAGAACATCCAGATTATCGGCGGCAACCTGGCTACCCGTGGCGCTGCACAGGCCATGATTGACGCGGGTGCAGATGCCATCAAGGTCGGTATCGGCCCAGGCTCGATTTGCACCACTCGCGTTGTCGCAGGTGTGGGCGCCCCGCAGATCACCGCCATCATGGAAGCCTCTGTCGCAGCTAAGAAGGCTGGCGTCCCGATTATCGCCGATGGCGGTATGCAGTTCTCCGGCGACATCGCCAAGGCTCTGGCAGCCGGTGCATCCTCCGTCATGCTCGGTTCGATGCTGGCAGGTACCGCTGAGGCGCCGGGTGAGGTCACCTTCGTCAACGGCAAGCAGTACAAGATGTACCGCGGCATGGGCTCGCTGGGTGCTATGCAGGGCCGCGGCCTGACCGGTGAGAAGCGCTCCTACTCCAAGGACCGCTACTTCCAGGCTGATGTCAAGAGCGAAGAGAAGCTGGTTCCGGAAGGCATTGAGGGTCGTGTTCCGTTCCGCGGCAGCATCGACTCCATCGTTCACCAGCTGGTCGGTGGTCTGCGCGCAGCTATGGGCTACACAGGTTCCGCTACCGTCGAGCAGCTGCACGACGCACAGTTTGTCCAGATCACCGCTGCAGGCCTGCGCGAGTCGCACCCGCACGATATCCAGATGACTGTCGAAGCGCCGAACTACTACCAGCGCTAAACTGGCTTAGTCGAGTTAAATTCCACGGAAAGGGCATGTGAGGAAAGCTCATGCGCGACATCGTTGAAATCGGTATTGGCCGCGAGGCACGCCGGACCTACGAGTTGGACGATATTGCACTCGTTCCCACTCGTCGTACCCGGTCGTCCAAGGACGTCGATACCTCCTGGCGAATTGACGCCTACGATTTCGAACTCCCGATGATGATGCATCCGACAGATGCCATCGCCAGCCCGGAATCCGTCGCTGAGTTTGCTCGTCTGGGCGGTTTGGCGGTTCTCAACGCCGAGGGTATCTGGGCCCGTCACGCCGATGCGCAGGACAAGATCGCCGAGCTGGTGGAGTTGGCAAAGAATGCCGCCACCAAGCGTGAATCCGAGGCAGTGAACCGCAAGCTGCAGGAACTGCACTCTGCTCCAATTGATACTGACCTGTTGGTTGAGCGCATCAAGGAGATTCGCGCAACCGGCGCGATCACTGCAGTTCGTGTCGCCCCGCAGCATGCCCGTGAGCTGGCTCCGCTGGCTATCAAGGCCGGCATCGACTTGTTGGTTATCCAGGGCACGCTGATTTCCGCAGAGCATGTCACGGCTCAGGGTGAACCACTAAACCTCAAGGACTTCATCGGCAGCCTGGACGTTCCAGTGATTGCCGGTGGCGTTGTCGACTACCAGACTGCGCTGCATCTGATGCGCTCAGGCGCTGCTGGTGTAATCGTCGGTACAGGCTTTACGACGTCCCCGGATGCGCTCGGCATCGATGTGCCAATGGCTACCGCTATTGCGGATGCTGCAGCTGCTCGTAAGGACTACCTCGACGAGACCGAGGGCCGCTACGTCCACATCATTGCCGACGGCGGCATTGATACCGTCGGTGATATTGCCAAGGCAATCGCCTGCGGTGCGGATGCTGTGGCACTGTCCAGTGTGCTGGCAACCGTCCACGAAGCTCCGGGGCAGGGCTACGCCTGGCCGTCTGTTGCGGCACATCCGAAGTACCCGCGCGGTGCGGTGTGGCCGGTCGTCGACGATGAGAAGGAATTGGTCAGCCTGGAAGAGGCTCTGTTTGGCCCTTCCGCTTCGCCGTTCGGTGACCGCAATCTCGCCGGTGGCCTGCGTCGCGCAATGGCCAAGTGCGGCTTTACCAACCTGAAGTCCTTCCACCGCGTTGAGCTGTCGGTACGTCCAAAGGGTTTTTAATTAAAGTAATCGGATAGTTTTTTCGCAAAACTACCTTACTGAAAAGCCACCTCCGCTTAGGGTTAGGAACATGAGTTCCGCGCATTAGCGTTACGCCCTTAGAGAAGGTGGCTTTTCCCATGAGTAAACAACGTGATTTCGATGTTGTAATCGTCGGTTCCGGTTTCGGTGGTTCTGTTTCTGCTTTGCGGTTGACTGAAAAGGGCTACCGAGTGGCAGTTCTCGAAGCTGGTCGACGGTTCGAAGATAAAGACTTTGCCAAGACCAGCTGGCGGCTTCACAAGTACCTGTGGGCTCCTAAGCTGGGACTCTTTGGTGTCCAGCGTGTGCACATGTTGAAAGATGTCATGATTCTCGCTGGTGCCGGCGTCGGCGGTGGTTCTCTTAACTACGCAAACACTCTGTATAAGCCGGGCACCGAGTACTTCCAGCACCGTCAGTGGGGGCACATTACCGACTGGGAGTCAGAACTCACTCCGCACTATGACAATGCATCTCGCATGCTCGGGGTGGTCACCAACCCATCCGACACGCCTGCCGACGTCGTCATGCGTGAGGTAGCCGAAGATATGGGTGTGGGCCATACTTTCCGCTCGACTCCGGT
The DNA here is from genome assembly GCF_030232615.1 of Corynebacterium sp. MSK035. Classification (NCBI taxonomy): domain Bacteria; kingdom Bacillati; phylum Actinomycetota; class Actinomycetes; order Mycobacteriales; family Corynebacteriaceae; genus Corynebacterium; species Corynebacterium sp. MSK035. The sequence goes on along the minus strand of NZ_JASPJP010000002.1, from coordinate 176,863 downwards.
GGGTGTGTTCTTTGGCGCCAAGACCGGTGGTCAGGGTGCGCCGGGGCAAACAGTTTCCGATCCTTACTTCGGGGGGATTGGCCCGGACCGTACTGCTTGTACGGAATGTGGTGAGTGCATGACTGGTTGCCGTCACAATGCTAAGAACACCCTGGTTAAGAACTACCTCTACTTGGCGGAGAAGTTTGGTGCGCAGGTCTTTGACCGCACTACCGTTACCGGTCTGCATCCTCAGGCTGATGGCTCCTGGGTTATTGACACTGAGCGCACTGGTCGTTGGGTAGCTAAGGGCAAGCAGCAGTTTAGCGCTAAGCGCGTCATTCTCGCCGCCGGTGCATGGGGCACCCAGAATTTGCTGCATCGCCAGCAGGCCGATGGGCACTTGCCGCTGCTGCCGAAGTCTTTGGGCAAGCTGACCCGCACTAACTCCGAGGCTATTTTGGGCGCGATGGGTACGAAGGTGGACCCGGAAAATGACTTCTCTAACGGTGTAGCCATCACTTCGTCATTCTTCCCAGATGAGGACACCCATATCGAGCCAGTGCGCTATGGCAAGGGTTCTAATGCCATCGCAATGCTGCAGATGATTATGACCGAAGGAGGTCGTGCAACTCCGCGTTGGCTGCAGGCTGTGGGAACCGTCGTAAAGCATCCTAACTACCTGACGCAGCTCGTGAATCTGCGTAAGTGGTCGCAGCGCACCGTGATTTCTCTGGTGATGCAGAATCGCGACAACTCGATTACGACGTACCTGCAGAAGATTGGGCCGGTGCGTTTCCTGATGAGTAAGCAGGGCGAGGGCGAGCCGAATCCGACGTGGATTCCGTCGGGTAACGAAGCTACGCAACGTGCGGCGGACAAGCTCAGTGCACGTGGTCGGAATGGTCGTGTGCTGGCTGGGGGCACTATCGGTGAGTTGGCAAACATTCCTTTGACAGCTCACTTCATTGGCGGCGCAACGATTTCAGATTCACCCGAAAACGGCGTTGTTGATCCGTACTTGCGTGTGTGGGGTTACCCGACGCTCTCGATTCACGACGGTTCGGCGATGGCAGCCAACCCGGGAGTGAACCCGTCACTGTCGATTTCCGCGAATGCGGAGCGTGCAACGTCGCTGTGGCCGAATAAGGGTGAGGAAGATCAGCGTCCGGCGCAGGGTGAGTCCTACGTGCGCCTGGATCCGATTGCTCCGGTGAACCCGGCTGTGCCGGAAGATGCTCCGGCTGCACTGAACCTGGGTATGCCTGCAGTCCGTAAGTCTTGATAAGCTTTAGGGCGTGTCTGAACAGGTGACTAAGCCCGTCCTCGTCGTGGACTTCGGTGCGCAGTATGCGCAGCTCATCGCGCGACGTGTGCGCGAGGCAAAAATTTATTCCGAAGTGGTCTCGCATGATGCGACGACCGAAGAAATTAAGGCCAAGAACCCGGCTGCGCTGGTGCTGTCCGGCGGCCCGTCCAGTGCCTACGCCGAAGGTGCCCCGAAGCTCAACCCAGAGTGGCTTGAGCTGGGCATTCCGGTGTTTGGTATTTGCTACGGCTTCCAGGCGATGACTGAGGTGCTCGGCGGCACGATTGCTGCTACCGGTGACCGTGAGTACGGCCGCACGCAGCTGAACGTCGTCGACGGTGGCGGTGTCGCTCACACTGGTGTGCCGGAGACACACGAGGTGTGGATGAGCCACGGTGACGCGGTGTCTAAGGCACCGGAGGGCTTCACCGTTACGGCGTCCACCAAGGGTGCTCCGGTAGCGGCTTTCGAGTGCTTGGAAAAGCGCATGGCCGGTGTGCAGTACCACCCGGAGGTCAACCACTCGCCGTATGGTCAGCAGGTTCTGGAGAAGTTCCTGTATGAGATTGCTGGCCTGGAGCCGGACTGGACTGCCGCTAACATCGCGGAAGAGCTGATTGAGCAGGTCCGTAATCAGGTCGGTGAGACCGGTCGCGCAATTTGCGGTCTGTCTGGCGGCGTTGACTCCGCAGTTGCCGCCGCGCTTGTGCAACGCGCTATTGGTGACCGTCTGACCTGTGTCTTCGTCGACCATGGGCTGCTGCGCCAGGGCGAGCGCGAGCAGGTTGAGAAGGATTTCGTTGCCGCAACTGGTGCGAAGCTGATTACCGTCGACGATTCCAAGGTCTTCCTGGATGCTCTGGCTGGTATCACCGATCCGGAGACCAAACGTAAGACCATCGGCCGTGAGTTCATCCGCTCCTTCGAGCGCGCTGTCGCACAGGCGCTGGAGGGCGCTCCGGAGGGCGAGACCGTGGACTTCCTGGTCCAGGGCACCCTGTACCCGGATGTGGTTGAGTCCGGTGGCGGTTCTGGTACCGCCAACATTAAGAGCCACCACAACGTCGGCGGTCTGCCGGATGACGTTGAGTTCACCCTCGTTGAGCCGCTGCGCCTGCTGTTCAAGGACGAGGTCCGTGCGGTCGGCCGCGAACTGGGGCTGCCGGAAGAAATCGTCGCTCGCCAGCCGTTCCCGGGCCCGGGTCTTGGTATCCGCATCATCGGCGCTGTCGATGAGGAGCGTCTGGATACCCTCCGTCGCGCCGACGCCATTGCACGCGAGGAAATGACGGCCGCAGGTATGGACGAGGTTGTCTGGCAGTGCCCGGTCGTCCTGCTTGCCGACGTCCGCTCGGTCGGTGTCCAGGGCGATGGTCGTACTTATGGCCACCCAATCGTGCTGCGCCCGGTTTCCTCTGAGGATGCGATGACCGCTGACTGGACCCGCGTTCCGTACGACACTTTGGAGAAAATCTCCACTCGTATCACCAACGAGGTGCCTGAGGTCAACCGCGTGGTCCTGGATGTGACTTCCAAGCCACCGGGAACCATTGAGTGGGAGTAAGCCACTAGTTGGCAAGGGCCGTGTCTGTGAGTTGTGCAAACTCGCGGGCACGGCCCTTTTCCGTCAGGGCCGAATTGTTCTTGGCGATGGTGATGCGCTTATCGGCGGCTAGGGTGTGGAGAGCTGCGCTCACGGTATCGTCGTCAAGCATGGCGAAATAGGGGAGCTGGTCGGTGAAGAAGACGTAGCCGTCGCGTAGACGTGCGATGAAGAGGACTGTGAGGATGCGGGCCTCTGGTGAGTCGGCGGGGTAGGGGCAGCGCTGGGCGAAATTGTCAGGAAGATGCGCGGCGAGAGGGAGGAATCCGAATTGCCGCGGCAGGATTGCGCAGGTAGCGGTGATGGCGGACAGAACTAGGGTCATTATGCAGGCGACCGGTGTAGAGGAAATTCGTTCGGCGACGGCGGCAATGATCCATGCTCCGGGGAAGATGAGCAGCACGCTTATACTGCTATTCCACGAGATGTCGTTTGGTGACTCACGCATCGGCTCTGCGAAGTAGGAGGGCCGAGTTTCTTTGGTGGGTGTTTTTGCCTGGCGCACGAAAAGTGTGGTGCCGATGAGTACCAGTAAAAGCGCTATCATGATCCACCAGCCAATGGAGCCGATGATGTGGGCTTTAAGCAATGCGAGCAGTGCGATCACTGCGGTGGTGACGCCAATTGCCGTCCCCAGGCGCACGGGACTATTGATAAATTTTGTCGTGCGTTCGGCCCCGTCTTGGTAAGAGCCTGAAGAGTGTTGGTGCCGGCTGGAATCTGTCATACTTCTTAATTTTAGTAGCGATGGAACTATAGATTGTTGAGAGTTGTGTGGCTAGTGTTATGACCATGAGCATTGTAAAAATTAACGCTATTACCGTTCCTGAGGGTGCGGGAGAAGAGCTCGAACGTCGCTTTTCCGCTAACTCTTCAAAGATGACCGATGTGCCGGGTTTCATTGGTTTCCAACTGCTGCGTCCGACTGCAGGAGAGAGCCGCTACTTCGTCTTTACCGAGTGGGAGAGTGAGGAGGCCTACCAGGGGTGGCGTGAGGGCCGTGCCTTCAAGGCTTCGCATGAGGGCGAAAAGCGCAAGCCGGTGTCGTCGTCGGCTGATTTGCTCGAATTCGATGTAGTTCTCGATGTGAAGGCCTAAGTAGTACGAAATGTAGTACTCGGCTGAGGTTAGAGCGTCGCGCGGTGGTGTGCGGCGCTTTTCTTCGCACATTAATATCGAACGTACGTGCTATTTAGGGTAATGTTTAATCCGCTTGTTGGGAAAGAATATTCGAGCAGTGTTCGTGGTGGGCGGGGGGGGCAGTGGGATGGCAGTGGGATGAGGTGGAACAAGAAGTGACAACGGCGGTCAATATTGCTGCGGGGCAGTCTAAGGAACAGACTATTGCGGCATTGCGGCAGGCGATGGCAGCCCAGTCTGGTGGGACTGCAACTGGTGCAACCTTTGGGCTCGGTGAGGCTCTGCCGGTGCCGGAGGCGTTGGAAAATACGTTGGCGGGAGCAGTGCGAAAAGGGGCTGTCAGTGTCATTGAACAGCCCGGTGCGGTATTGGCAGGCCTAATCGCGGAAGTTACGAAGACAGGTCATGTTGCGCTAGTTGGACTCGCTGAACAGGGGTTGCTCTCCGTGGTGGAGTTGGGCGGGAAGCTATCGAACATTGTCTGTGTGCCAGATCCTGGAATGCAGCCGCTTGAAGTAATTGGGCTGTTGGCGGACGGCGTTGACTTGGTGGTGGCTTCGTTGGCGCGCACTCCGCCGCCGTCGCAGGCACGTCCGCTGCAGGCACGACTGCGCACGAGTGGTTGTGCTCTGGTTTTTGTCGGGCAGCAGTGGCCGGGCGCTGCTGCGGAAATTTCCAGCTCTGTCGCTGGTGTTTCCGGGCTTGGCACTGGTTATGGCCGGATTCGAGCAGTGGATTACCAAGTCAGTGTGTCGGGGACGCGGTTTCCGCGGAGGCAGTGCCGTTGGCGGGTGGGGGAACAGGTGGAACAGAACAATGTGGTCGCGTTTCCCGCGCAGAGGAGGTCCTAGTGGTAGCGGCGGAATCGAGCCGTGTGGTGGCGCTATGGCTTCCTGATTGGCCAGTGCAGGCAGCACATCTAGCATCTGTGACGTCGCAGGCTAATCCGCTCAGTCCAGTTGCGATTGTGGGTGATAGCGGAGTAGCTGCTTGTTCTCCGAGTGCGCGCCGTGCAGGGGTACGGCGCGGGCAAAGCCGTCGCCATGCGGAAGCGTTGTGCCCGGAGCTGGAGGTTGTCGAGGAAAGTGCGGTGCGCGACGCTGCAGAATTCGAGTCCGTGCTGCAACGGTTGGAGGCGGTGGCAGCTGGGGTCGAAGCTCTACGGCCAGGCTTGGCGGTTGTGGCAGCGCGAGGGGTAATGCGTTATTACGGCGGACAGGATGTGGCCTTGGAAAAGCTGCTTGATGCCGCTGCGGTACCGGGCGTGGACTGCAGCTTGGGGCTCGCGGACGATATTGTGACAGCTATTTTGGCAGCGCGCAGGGGAGTGCTGGTAGCTCCCGGGGAAGATGAAGGCAAAAGATTTCGGCAGGGAATCTCTCTGGTGGAGCTGAGGGCGGAAAGTGCACTGGAGATGCCCGCAGAGCTTGCGAAGTCGTGGCAGGAACTCGGCCTGCGCACATTGGGGGATGTCGCTGCGTTACCGAAGCGGGATATAGCCAACAGGTTTGGGGCGCAGGGGGCTAGATGGCACGATTTGGCCTGCCGTGGGGAAGTGCGGTTGGTGGCGCCGCGATCTTTGCCGCCAGGACTGGCGGTGAGCTACCAGTCTTGGGAGAGTCCACTCCGAAGAGTGGATGAGGCCTCATTCGTCGCGCGCTTTCTAGCTGGGCAACTGCATGAAAAACTTTTTAACCATGGGTATTCGTGTTACCGCTTAGCGGTGGTGGCGCAATTTAGTGACGGCTCAGAGGTGCGCAGAGTATGGCGCTGCACTGAGCCACTGGCAGAACAGACTACGGCTGACAGGGTTCGGTGGCAGCTCGATGGCTGGCTGAATAACAGGAATCGGCAGCAGCCACGAGGAGGCAGCGGCACTGTTGCTGGAACTGTTGACGGCGCTGAGGAAAATGATGGAGATGACAGCCGCGGAATTGTAGAGCTGCAGTTAGAGCCACTGGATGTGGTCGCCGCCGGTACTGTAAAACAGGATCTGTGGCACGGCAGCGATGATGCGCGAGCCAAAGCGCGCCGGGCTGCCGAGCGTGTGCAGGGGTTACTGGGGTCAGAGGCAGTACAGCAACCAATCATGCAGGGCGGGCGTGGCCCAGGAGAAAGAGTGGGATTTGTCGCTTTCGGAGAAAAACCCAAAAGCACAAAAACCGCGGAAAATAATCAGCCGTGGCCGGGAGCCGTTCTTGCCCCCAATCCGGCAACTATTCCCGCGACTGCTAATGCTGAGGTGGAAGTGCTCGATGCCAATGGGCAGACCGTGGGCGTAACTGGGCGAGCGACCATGACGGCGGAACCATCTCTGGTGCGGCATGGAGTGACAACGTACCGCGTGTCATCGTGGGCTGGGCCCTGGCCGATTGATGAGCGCTGGTGGGTGCCCGATGAGGCTCGTCGAGCGGCAAGAATACAAATCCGTGCGATGGCGAATGACGGTACCATCGCCGCCTGGTTGCTCATAGGGCATGCCGGCGCATGGAGAATCGAGGGGGCTTACGCGTAGAGGCGTAGCGCGGGGCAACCCGATTACTTCGATTGGAAGTCAATAACCAGGCGGTTCGGGTTGTTCAACGAGAAAACCTTGAACGGGGTCTTATCGCCCTTGAGCCCGACGACATACTGAGTCTGTCCCTCGAAGGTGCCGGCGCCAACGACTTCCTTAATAACGGACGTCGATGTCGGCTTGACCGGGTCAGAGGGGAAGTCCTCCATCTGGAAATCAAAGGGGTAACCCATGCCCCGCAAGTCGATTACCAGCTTGGCTGTGCCGTCGACCGAAATCGGTTTGCCGGAGCCCTGTTGGGTCGGCACATCCTCGTAACGGACGAAATATCCCGGAGTGCCCTCGCCCGTGAGTTCAAAGACAATGCGGTCGTAACCGTCGTGGGAACCGACACGGACATCTTCAATACCCAAGTAAGCGCCATCGGAAGGGGCAGCTTCTGAGGAGGAACTATTGAAATCGCCCTCCGGAGCAGCATCGTCATCCATGGTGGTTTGCGCCGCCGCAGATGAGCTAGTGGAGCTGCTAGAGCTGCTTGACAAATCGGAGGTGCCAGCGGTTGAGTCAGTCTTCATAGACACTGCAGCAGCCGAGTCTGGGGATGAGTCAGAGGAGCAAGCGCCGAGAGCCAGGCCCAATGCGAGGCACAGGGATGCCGCGATACGGGTACGGGTGCGCGAAACATCCAGCGATTTCGTATTCATACGTCTGACGGTATGTGCGCAGTTACGGAATTTCAACAAGCTGAACTACAAAAGTCGAGGTCAGAAGTATTTGTTGTCAAAGTGTTGCACAATAGTAACAAAACAGGGGTGAACGCTGCGACCTAAGACCCAATCGCAGGGGGCACTCAATTACGCTTAGGCGTATGAGCCAGGCCAAATTTGATACCACCTGTTCCGCTCAGATGACTGAGCCGCTTCCCGGTACTGCGAAGACCGGAAAGCTCTTTATTGCGTTGGAGCACCAACTCGGTTGGTCGCACGATATTTTTGACGGCGGGGTATGGGGAGCAGAGATCACCGGTCAGGTAGAGGCCTGGTTGTCTGAACGCGGCGGCGCGTTGCAGCTGATTCGAAAGCCAGGCCGAATCGGCCAGCAGCCGTGTGATGGCGTTAACGTCTATATCGCGCATTGTGAATCAGTGGATGGCTCTGAGGTTTTTCTCGAACATCGCATGGTTGCCGATGTTGAAGACCTGATGACTCTGGATATCCGCCCTGGCCAGCCCACCGAGGGGGCCACTCGTCTGGACCATCCACTGTTTCTCATCTGTACGCACGGTAAGCGCGATCGTTGCTGTGCGATTAAAGGTCGCCCGCTCGCTGCTGCGATGCACAATCTCTACCCAGAGGTTGTGTGGGAAACCTCGCACTCTAAGGGGCACCGCTTTGCGCCGGCCAGCGTGCTGTTGCCATGGAATTACAGCTTTGGACGTCTGAGTGCGGTGGATGCCAAGGGGGTCATCGAAGACGCTCAGCAGGGCATCGTGCATGCAGAGGGCTGTCGCGGCCGTGGTGTCTACACCCCGCAGGGGCAGGCGGCCGAGTTGGCTGTGCGTCGTCAAGCAGATGCGTGGGGCGTAGACGATGTCGCACGCGTTGACGTCGACGGCACGACTGCAGTCGTCGCGCTTTACGACGGCCCCAGCGACCGCGACAAGGTCGTGGAATATGAAGTGGCCCTGGAGAAAATCACCACGGAAGGCGTTGTGTCTTCCTGCGGTGATGCTCCAGGGCCAAAGAAGGGCTGGGCTGCGGTCGAGGTAACCCGCCGCTAGCTAGTGGCTAGCTAATGTGCGCGGCTACCTGCGCATAATCTTCTTGGAGAGCCAGTTGCCGAAGATCTGCGCCAACTGGACGATGAAGATGATGACCAGGGTTGTCACCAGGGTGACGTTCCAGTCGAATGCCTGGTAACCGTAGGTGATTGCGAAGTTGCCCAGTCCGCCACCGCCGATGTAGCCGGCCATAGCTGACATGTCGACCACGGCGATGAATGCGAAGGTGTAGCCCAGTACCAGCGGGCCCAGTGCCTCCGGCACGACGACCGTCCGGATGATGCGCCACGGACTTGCGCCCATCGCACGGGCGGCCTCAATCACGCCGGGGTCGATGGACATCAAGTTCTGCTCCACCAGGCGCGCGATGGCGAAGGTGGCGGCAATCGACATGACGAACACTGCGGCTTCGGTGCCGATCGTGGTGCCGACCACGTTCTTTGTCAGTGGGCCGATGGCCGTAACCAGGATGATGAACGGGATTGGTCGAACAAAGTTAATCAGGACATTGAGGACCTGGTAGACAAACGTGTTGCGCAGTACGCCACCATCGCGGGTGGTGTAGAGCAGCACGCCGATTGCTAGACCTGCGACACCGCCAATCAGCATGGCGACACAGACCATGTAGAGCGTCTGGCCGAATGCCTCGCCCAGCATCGGGCCGAGGCTATCCCAGTTGGTGTCCTTGCCACTCACCGATGGCAGAGAGTTTAAGAGACCGATCATGATGCAAGCTCCTCTACCTGTGTCAGTTCGGAAATAGCAGCAATGGCGGCATCGAAATCAGAGGAATCCGAGGCGGAATTACCTGTCAGCGGAGTCAACCGCAAAGTAAGGCGGCCGTAGGACTTCGCCTGCACATTGGCGACCGCGCCGTGTGCCACCGAGGCGGCGACACCGTGGGCACTAGTGGCCTGTGCCAGGGCACCGAGGTCAACACCGTCATTGATAGTGATGGTGACCAGGCGAGCTGCTGCGCTCTCGGCAGACTGATTCACCGAATCGCGTTCACGACCAATTGGAACATCGCGCAGTGCGGTGGTGGCGAAGCGGCGGCCAACCTCAGTCTTGGGGTTGGCAAAAACCTCGTGGACCGTACCGGTTTCGACGATGTGACCATTTTCCATGATGGCCATGCGGTCAGCGATACCGCGTACAACCGACATATCATGGGTAATCAGCACGATAGTGACACCCATTTCGCGATTGATGCGACGCAGCAGATCCAGGACGCCGGAAGTAGTTTCCGGGTCGAGTGCCGAGGTGGCTTCGTCGGCAAGCAAGAGCGTCGGTTCGGTGGCGAGCGCACGGGCGATGCCGACACGCTGCTTCTGCCCACCCGAGAGCTGCTCGGGGAAGGACTCCGCCTTGTCGCCGAGACCGACGAACTCCAGCAGCTCCTGGGCGCGAGCGCGGCGCTTAGCCTTCGGCATACCGGCCAGTTCCAGCGGATATTCAACGTTGCGAATCGCGTTGCGCGAATGGAAGAGGTTGAAGTGCTGGAAAATCATGCCGATATTGCGGCGCAGACCCCGTAGCTGGCGCTCGGAGATGCCGACGATGTCGGTGTCATCCAGCAAAACCTGCCCGGAGGTTGGCTTTTCCAGGCCGTTAATCATACGGATGAGCGTTGATTTACCAGCGCCGGAATAACCGATGACGCCGAGGATTTCGCCGGGTTCAACGGTTAGGTTGATGTCGGCGAGCGCGGTGACGTCGCCGAATTGCTTGTTCAGCTCGCGGAATTCGAGCTTCGTTCCCTTGTTGGTCACGAGTGAATCAGTGCCCCTTGGTCTGTGTTCCCTGGTGTTGGGCGGTGCTTAGGTGGCAGTGGCGTTAGTTCTGCTCGCGCTGCTGCTCTTCGACGCGATTCAGAATGTCCTGCAGCTCCTCAGCCGAACGGTCAACCGGAACCGAGGTGCCCTTGGAGTCCTCTGCGACTGCGTCCTGGACCTCCTTGGAGTGCCAGATCTTGGAGAGCTCCGCGTACTTCGGGTTGTCAGCATTTTCAGCTTTGGTGACAAAGACGTTGATGTACGGCTCTGCCTCCGTGGAGTTCGGGTCATCCTGGAAGATAGCGGTGTTCGGGTCGATGCCGGCGCGGTCCAGGAAGGAGTTATTGATAATGGCGGGCTTACCCTCGCCGTAGGCGGCCGGAGTCTGAGCGGCATCCACCGGCAGAACCGTGATCTTGGAAGCTTCCTTATCGATGTCAGCAGGGGACGGGGTCAGCAGGTCATCCTGCTTCAGCTTCAGCAGGCCAGCCTGAACCAGCACGTTAATAGCGCGGCCCTGGTTGGACGGGTCGTTCGGGATGACGACCTCGGTGCCCTTCTTCAGCTCATCAACCGACTTGTGGTCCTTCCAGAACAGAGCCAGCGGGACAATTTCGCTCGAGCCAATCGGAGTCAGGTCCGACTTAGCGTCGACGTTGTACTCAGCCAAGAACTTGATGTGCTGGAAGAGATTGACGTCGAGCTGGCCCTCATCGAGTGCGCGGTTCGGGGTCTGGTAGTCGGAGAAGGACTGAACATCCAGATCGATGCCCTGTTCGGAAGCCTTCTGCTCGAAAACGGTCCAGGCCTTCTTGCCGGCATCCGTGGTGCCGATGCGAATGGCATCATCCGAGCTGCCACAGGCGGTAAGGCCGGTTGCGGCGAACGCGACAGTAAGTACACCGGCGGAAAAACGCTTGAGGTTCATCGAGGGGTCTCCTTATTTAATGGGATTTGTTAGCTGAAGTTTTAAGGCAGAACTAGACCAAGCTGTCTTTAATTCTGGGGTTAAGGCTAGCACTTGCCCAGGTAGTGCTGAAAATTCAACTTCAGCCTAAACAGTCGAACGTGGCTGAGGTGTGACTTACGGATGCGTCCCGGGGGTGGCGCTTAATGCACATACTAATCGAAAATACGTTTGAATGCAGTCCGTAGGGTGGGTTAATGTTCATGGCATGGAAAACATCTCGGACGGACAGTCGGAGCAGTCCGGTCGGCCACTGAGCTGGTCGCGGATTGAGCGTATTCTATCGGGTAAATTTTCAGGAAAACTACAGCCTAATGGTAGCTTCAATGGCTGGCGGGGGCAGCTGTCAGATTCCATCGTTGGGGCTTTTGAAGCTCCGGAAAGCGGTGTTAGTGGCGGAGGTGGCGTGTCATTTTCGCCTGCGGATATTAAGGCGGAATTGCACTGTCGTTCGAGCTATTCATTCCTGCATGGCGCATCGGATCCGGAAGAATTGGTGTCCGAGGCTGCGCGTTTGGGGTTAAACGTGTTGGGGCTCGCAGATCGCGATGGTTTCTATGGAATCGCTCGTTTTGCCGAGGCTGCAGCGGAGGCTGGTATCGCCACAATCATCGGCGCGGAGCTGGGGCTTCCGCAGCGGCCCCTCACAGTGCTGGGGCGGGGGCCCGAGGGCTATCGGCGCCTGAGCCACACGCTGTGTGATGCGCATATGTCGGCAGGGGAGAAGTCCGTCGTCCGCTATCCCTCGCTGCCAGAGTTAGGGGAGGCCGCAGGTGGTTTCTGGCAGGTGCTTGCCGACGTCAGCTGGGTCGGCGACTTGGAAGAGCTCATTGCGGCCTTCGGTGCGGAGAACGTGGCGCTCGAGCACCGCCTGAGCCCCACAGCACAGGCGGCCGATGATGCGGAGGCGATTTCGGCCGCAGCTGTGAAGTATGGCCTGCGGGAGGTGGTTTCCTCTGCTGCGACGGCGGCCTCGCCTGCGGCAAGCCGGTTGGCCGGGGCGAAGCAGTCCCTTGCTGTGCGGGAGGACCTAGACGGGTTCGAGTCACGGCTGGAGCCCGCAGGCGGAGCTTGGTTGCGTTCGTGGGAGGAGCTATCGGCGGCAACACGGTATCTGGGGGCGCAGGTACTGCAGGCAACACAGGACATTGCAGGTGAGTCTGCTTTTACGCTTGATCTCATTGCGCCTGAGTTGCCTCGCTGGGAGGTTCCTGCTGGTCACGATGAGGACTCATGGTTGCGGGAAATTGCTCGTGCGGGGGCGCGGCGGCGGTATGGTCCGGCCGATGGAGCTCGGGACGGCTCCGTGCAAGCGCGGGCGTGGGCGCAGTTAGAGAATGAGCTGACTGTGATTCGAGAGCTGGGTTTTCCAGGCTACTTCCTCATCGTGCACGACATCTGTGAGTTCTGTCGCCGGGCGGGAATTCTGGCACAGGGGCGCGGTTCGGCGGCTAACTCGGTGGTGTGTTTTGCGCTGGGGATCACCAATGTTGACCCCATTAGTGCCGGGCTGTTGTTCGAGAGGTTTTTGTCGCCAGAACGGGATGGGCCGCCGGATATCGATGTAGACATCGAGTCTGGTCGTAGGGAAGAGGTCATCCAATACGTCTATGAAAAGTATGGTCGTGACAATGCCGCGCAGGTGGCCAATGTCATTACCTACCGGCGGCGCGGTGCATTGCGCGATGCGGCGCGGGTGTTGGGGTACTCGCCGGGCGTTATCGATGCGTGGGTCAGAGACCGGGAAGCGTGCCCGCCGGAGCCGGTGCAGCAACTGGCGGAGCAGCTTCGTGGGCAGCCTCGTCATTTAGGCATTCACTCTGGCGGAATGGTGATTTGTGATCGGCCGATTGCGGATGTCGTGCCAGTGGAATGGGCACGCATGGAAGGTCGTTCGGTAGTGCAGTGGGATAAGGATGACTGTGCGGCAGCGGGACTGGTGAAATTCGACCTGCTTGGCCTCGGAATGCTGGAGGCCATCCACCATTGCATTGACTTGGTCTATGAACAGCATGGGCGCCGAGTGAACCTGTGGGAAATAGATGTCGCTGAACCGGAGGTTTACGAGATGTTGGCACGCGCGGACGCGGTGGGCGTGTTTCAGGTGGAATCGCGCGCGCAGCTGGCCACCTTGCCCCGACTGAAGCCGAGGGAGTTCTTTGATCTGGTGGTGGAGGTGGCACTCATTCGCCCAGGCCCCATTCAAGGCGGTAGCGTGCACCCCTACATTCGCCGCCGAAATGGACTCGAACCAGTGACCTATGAGCATCCAGTGCTGGAGAAGTCCCTCGGGAAGACACTGGGCATCCCGCTATTTCAAGAGCAGCTGATGCAAATGGCCGTCGATGCGGCGGGTTTCAGTGGGGCGGAAGCGGACTCGCTGCGTCGCGCTATGGGGTCGAAGCGCTCAGTGGCCAAAATGGAAGCGCTTCATGCCCGTTTTCTGGCTGGGCTGGAGCGCACCAGTGGCATTGATGCGGATATTGGGGAACAACTGTGGAACAAGATAGTGGCCTTTGCCGCCTACGGTTTCCCGGAATCACACGCGCAGTCGTTTGCCTCCTTGGTGTATTTCTCGGCTTGGTTTAAGTACCACTATCCGGCGGAGTTCTGTGTCGCATTGCTCCGTGCCCAGCCCATGGGGTTTTACTCTCCGCAGTCGTTGATTGCCGATGCTCGCCGGCACGGTATCGGCTGCGATGGTCCGGATATCTCGGTTTCAGGCGTGGAAGCCAGCGTCATCGATGGGCGTATTCGGTTGGGGCTCGGCGCCATTGCCGGTGTGGGCAATGACGTGGCGGAACGTATCGTCGCAGCGCGGCCATTTGTCAACGCAGCAGATGTCGCCCGCAGAGCTCGGCTGGGTGTTGGGCACATGGAAGCACTGGCGCGCGCAGGAGCACTTGGGTCGCTGGGGATTGACCGTCGTCAAGCACTGTGGGCGGCGGGCGTGGCGGCGACGGAAAGTGAGGGCATGCTGCCGGGGCTCACGCTTGCCGACGCACCTGCGTTGCCCGGCATGACGGAGTTTGAGCTGGCAGCTGCCGATTTGACGGCAACGGGAGTGACTCCGGGGCAGTACCCGGTGGCCGCGTTGCGGGCAGACCTGCAGGAACGTGGAGTGGTGCCTGCGGCGGAACTGAAAACAGTGCCCGATGGAACACGAGTAGAAGTGGCGGGAGTCGTGACGCATAGGCAACGTCCGGGGACCGCTGGCGGAGTGACATTTTTGGGAATGGAGGACGAAACTGGGCTGGTGAATGTGCTGTGTACGCCGGGGCTGTGGAATCGATTTCGGCCGGTAGCGGTGAATTCGCGGGCGATGGTGGTGCGCGGTATCGCGCAGACAGCCTCTGGTGCGGTGACAATCGTGGCCGATCGTCTGGTGGATATGTCCGAGGCTCTGGGGCAGCCAGTGGTGGCAGGTCGAAGTAGAGATTTTCGCTGACTACTAGAATGGATTGTCATGCGCCAGACCTATGAATCCTCGTTAGCACCGGATGGGAGTGCAATCGCCTTTATTGTCCGCGATAGCGGCTACCCGCGTGCGGTACAGCAGGAGATTACTCCGGAGGGGCTAGGGGCGGAGCGCCCCGTGAAACTGCCGGTGGAAGGCCCGGTTACCAGGGTGCTGCACTCCCCGGATGGAAAGTGGATCGCCTGCGAGGTCTCTCCGTACGGTACGGAGCGACTGCAGACCTGGCTGGTATCCACCGATCCGGAGGTCGACGGTGCCCGCCCCCTGCGTATGGATGCGGATATGCGCGCCACACTGGTGGAATGGGATAACGATCTCCTAGCGATGAACGCGGTCGATGCCCAGGGCATTAACTATGCGCGTTTGGTCAACCCGACGAACTCAAAGTATGAGGTCATTGATAAACGCACTGACAGCCAGCTGGTAGCGGCTGAAGGCGGGTTTGGCCTCGTGCGGGTGGGACCGCGAGGTCACCGTGAGCTACTGCTGGTCGGGCCGGGGCAGCAGTGGCAGCCGCTGCTGCCGTCCGATCCTGGCTCCACCACAGATGCCGGTGTCTTATTGGCGCATCCGGGGCAGGAGAAGCTGACCGCATTCGTACTCTCAGATCATGGCGCGGAACAGCGTCGCATCCTGCGCCTGGGGATTACTCCCGATAGCGGTATCAGCACTACTGAGCCGCGCACAGCGGAATCGACCGCAGCGGAGATTTTGGATATGAAGATCGGCATCGAAGTTGATGTCGAGGAGTTCATTGGCAATCCGGATCAAGACGTCGAAGAATTTGTCATCAGTGAGGATTCCTCCACTGCGGCTGTGCTGTGGAACAGCGGTGGGGTCAGCACGCTTGAGGTGCTTACCCTTGGCCTTCACCCGCAGACTGACGACATGCGGGTGATGGTGCGCCGCAATGTGGAATTGCCGGGCATGGTTGCGCGCGAGCTGTCAATCTCCGGTGACGGTGAGCTGATCTCCCTGACAGTAGAAGGGCCAGGCCTTGCGCCAACGGTGGAGATTCTGCGCAATATCGGTGGTGTCATTGAGCCATTGGATATGGAACGCACCGAACGGATTTTGGCTCTGGAAGAGAAGAATCTGGAGACCATGCCGGCTCCAGAGCTGGTCTACTTTGTCTCCCGCGATGGGTTGGAACTGTCTGGTTGGCTCTACCTTCCGGAGTCGGTGCGCAATAGTTCTAATGACGTTTCCGGAAGCGCACTACCGCCGGCTTTCATCCACATCCACGGCGGACCAGAACTGCAGGCGAAACCCATCCACCACGATGTTCTAGCCAGCATTGTGGAGGCGGGCTTCGTGGTGTTCACTCCTAATGTGCGCGGTTCCTCAGGGTCCGGTAGGTCATTCGAGCACGCGGGCGACCGCTATGGGCGCTTTGCCGCTATTGCGGATATCGCAGCGGCGCGTTCCTTCCTCGTTGATGCCGGGTTGGCGGACCCAGAACGCATTGCTCTGGGCGGGCGATCCTACGGTGGCTTCATGTCGCTGTTGGCCTCGGCATGGTACCCGGATCAGTTTGCGGCCATCGTCGATGCCTGCGGAATGACAAGTTTTGAAACCTACTACCAATCCACCGAGCCCTGGTTGGCGCAGGCCGCGTTCCCCCGATACGGCTACCCGTACCAGGATGCTGAGCTTCTGCGCGATATCTCGCCGCTGCACCGTGCGGAGGAAATGAAGGCTCCAACCCTATTCATTCACGGCGAGTGGGATACCAACGTGCCTCCGCGAGAGTCTGGTCAGATGCGCAACGCCATGGACGCCTACGGTGTGCCCACCGATTTTCTAGTGGTCGAGGGAGAGGGCCATAAGTTCTCGAAGCCGAGGAGCCGAGCGCTAATCGGTGAGACCATCATTGCGTTTTTCACCGAGCACGGTGTGTGTGATGCGGTGCCCGCCACGACAGCGGCAGCAGAAACCAACAGCGAGCAGTAATAGAAGCAGCGGAAAAGAACTGATGGAAGAAATGAATAGCGCCACGACCGAGCCAACGAACGCCGAGCCAACCAACTCCACAGACTGGATCAAGAGCCACACCTGCCACGTGCTTTTTGACCGGCCTGTCATCCCGCCGAACACCGGAAACGCTATCCGCATGTGTGCGGGCTCTGGAGCTATGCTGCATCTGGCCAAGCCGCTGGGGTTCAACTTCGATGACAAGAATCTGCGTCGCGCCGGGCTGGATTACCATGACCTGGCTGATGTACGTATTCACGACTCCATCGATCAAGCATTGGAGACCTTTGCCAGCCAAGGGTGCCGCATCTTTGCTTTCACCGCTCACGCTGACACGTGGCACACCGATATTGAGTACACGAATACCGATGTACTGCTCTTTGGCCCGGAGCCAACCGGGTTGGAACAGTCAGTGCTCGATGATCCGCGAATTACACAATTAATCCGAATTCCGATGCTGCCAGCTCGTCGCAGCATGAATCTTTCCAACGCCGCAGCAGTGGCTGCTTATGAAGTCTGGCGTCAGCAGGGCTTTGGGGGCGGTAAATAGGGCCAAGGCGAGGGCGGTTACGGGGCGTTTCTGGGCATTATTCGCTCCTGTGCCTAAGATAAATGCCATGGCAGCGACAAAGCTTGATGGCAAACTCTACCGAGACGAAATCTTTGAAGACCTGGAAAAGCGCGTTGAGCGTTTGAAGGAAGCCGGCTACACCCCGGGGCTGGCTACCGTGTTGGTTGGTGATGATCCAGGCAGCCACTCTTACGTCAAGATGAAGCATCGCGACTGTGAGCAGATCGGTATCGCCTCTATCCGCCGTGACCTTCCGGCTGACACCACGCAGGAAGAGCTCGAGGCAGTAATCACCGAGCTGAATGAAAGCCCGGAGTGCACAGGCTACATTGTTCAGTTGCCACTGCCGAAGCACCTGGATGAAAACCGTATTCTGGGGCTCATCGATCCGGAGAAAGACGCCGATGGCCTCCACCCGGTAAACCTGGGCAAGCTGGTCCTCAACGAGCCAGCACCACTGCCGTGTACCCCAAACGGCTGTATCCACCTGCTGCGACGCTTCGGCGTCGAGCTCAACGGTGCCAAGGTTGTTGTTATCGGCCGCGGTGTCACCGTTGGTCGCCCAATCGGCTTGATGCTCACTCGCCGCAGCGAGAACTCCACCGTGACGCTATGTCACACCGGCACCAAGGACTTGGCCGCTGAAACCCGTCAGGCTGATGTCATTATCGCCGCTGCTGGTGTCGCTCATATGCTTACTGCAGACATGGTCAAGCCTGGAGCTGCTGTACTCGACGTGGGAGTTTCGCGTGTCGACGGCAAGCTGGCCGGTGACGTTGCTGATGACGTCTGGGACATTGCCGGTTACGTATCCCCGAACCCAGGTGGTGTCGGCCCACTGACTCGCGCTTTCCTCGTACGCAATGTCGTCGAGCGCGCTGAAAAGCTCGCTGGCCTGGCCTAGTCAGCCAGGAGGAACAACTCGTGTCGAAAAGGGAAATTGCGCAGCGTGCCCGGCGGGAAGATCTGCCGGATCCAATGCTGAACCCGCACAGCCCGAAGACCCCGCCGCCGGGGGCATCGTGGCCAATGTGGGTGCAGTATACGATTTACGGTGCGCTCTTTTTCGGCATGTCCGCCTTCGTTGTGTTTCTGGGGCTGGAGCGGTGGCGACGCGCCACATTCATGCTGGGAAGCACAATGATGCTGCTCGGTGTGGCTAGGCAGTACCTGCCGGACAGCATTCTAGGTGTGTTCTCTGTGCGATCCCGGGCCTTTGACCTTTGGTTTTGCTCCATAATCGGGATGGGAATCGTATTCCTTGCAGTCAGCGTGGATGCGCTGGGAAGCTAGCTGACATTAACTGACATCGCGAGCGAGGAAATTACGCACAATCGAATCCACTCGCTCGAACTCCGTCAAGAATCCGTCGTGACCCACGGCGGATTCAATCTTTTCTAGCCCCAAGCAGTTGCCCAGATTGCGGGCGAGGTGCTCCTGCTGGTGGAAGGGGTAGAGAATGTCCGTGTCCACACCGGCAACCATGGTCGGCACGGTTGACGAGTGCAGCGCTTCATTGAGGCCACCGCGATCACGGCCAATATTGTGCCGATTCAAGGTATCGGTGAGCACGACATACGAGCCGGCATCGAAACGCTGGGCAAGCTTCTCCGCTTGGTGATCCAAGTAGCTTTCTACCTGGAAGCGATCTTCCGTGCGCATCGCGCCCAGCGGATCCTCACCGGGCTGCGCTGCCGCGCCAAAGCGATCATCCATCTCCAGCTCGCCACGGTACGTCAAATGCGCGACCCTGCGTGCAAAACCCAGACCTCGGGCCGGAGTCACACCGCGGTCGTAGTAGTCGCCGCCATGCCAATCGGGATCGGACTCAATGAATTGAATCTGCGCAGACTGAATACCAATCTGCCAAGCAGACGCACGTGCGCCGACACACATCACCAATGCCTTGCCGACGAAATCAGGGTGCATCAGTGACCACTCAAGCGCGCGGGCCCCACCCAAGGAGCCGCCAATGACAGCTTGGAGGCGGGAAATTCCCAGTTCCTGCAGCGCAAGGTGCTCCACCGTCACCGTGTCGCGCACGGAGATAGCGGGAAAGCGAGAGCCCCAGGGTTTGCCGTCGTCCGGATGTGGACTGGAAGGGCCGGTTGTACCGCGACAGCCACCGATGACGTTGGTGCAGATAATGCAGTACTCGTCGGTATCCAGTGCGCGGGCAGAGCCGATCATCCCGTTCCACCAACCCGCAGTCGGGTGGTACTCATCCGAGGGGCCGGAAGCGTGGGCGTCGCCGGTTAGAGCGTGCTCGAGGAGGATGACATTCGAGCAGTCGTCGTTAAGCCGGCCCCAGCGTTCGAACTCGACGGTGACATCGGGGATGACCGCGCCAGCCTCGGTTGTGACATCGCCGATAAAGACACGCCCCGGCTCGCCCTCGGGTGGGAGGGCGGCCGGGGTAGATGGGGAAAAGCTCATGCCTTATAGACTACTTAGTCCGTTCTGTGTCTGTGTACAAACGGTCTACGCGAGTGCTGCGAAGCCGCCCTCGAGATCGGCGATGATGTCATCGATGTTCTCGATACCGACGGAGAGACGCACGGTGGCCTGGGAAATGCCGGCGCGGGTCAGACCCTCCTCATCGGACTGGGAGTGAGTGGTGGTGGCCGGGTGGACAACCAGCGAGCGGACATCACCGATGTTGGCGACGTTGGAGTGCAGCTTCAGAGCGTCAATGAACTTCCAAGCCTTGGCGGTGTCGGCATCCTTCAGGTCGAAGGAAAGCACGCCGCTGGCACCGGAAAGGCCCAGCTTGTTCAGGGGCTCGTACCACGGGGAGCTCGGCAGGCCAGCGTAGTTGACCTTGGCGACCAGCGGGTGGTTCTCGAGGAACTCAGCGACTGCCTTGGCATTTTCATTGTGGCGCTCGATGCGCAGAGCCAGGGTGTCGAGGCCCTGAGCCAGAACCCACGCATTGAACGGAGCCGGGGCAGCACCGGTGTCGCGGAGAATGCCAGCGCGAGCGCGCAGAGCGAAGGCCGGGGCGCCCAGGTCAGCGAACTTCAGGCCGTGGTAAGCCTCGTCGGCCTCGGTGAAGTTCGGGAAGATGGAGCGGCCGTTGCGGGTCTGAGTCCAGTCGAACTTGCCGCCGTCGACGATGACACCGCCGAGGGAGGAGCCGTTACCGGTGAGGAACTTGGTGGTGGAGGAAACCACGACGTCAGCACCGTGCTCGAGTGGGCGCAGCAGGGCCGGGGTCGGAACCGTGTTGTCGACGATCAGCGGAACGTTGTTGCGGTGTGCAACCTCGGCGATGGCAGGGATATCGAGGACGTCGATCTGCGGGTTGGCGATGGACTCACCGTAGAAACCGACGGTGTTGTCCTGAACTGCTGCCTGCCAGGACTCCGGGTCATCCGGGTTCTCGACGAAAGTGCAGTCGATGCCAAGGCGCGGCAGGGTGACCTTGAACAGGGTCTCAGTACCGCCGTAAAGGCGTGGCGAAACGACGAAGTGGTCGCCTGCACGAGCCAGGGTGAGGACAGCAGCGGTCTCAGCTGCCTGGCCGGAGGAGAACAGTACGGCAGCGACGCCGCTTTCGAGGCTGGCGATGCGCTGCTCGACGGCATCCACAGTCGGGTTGGTCAGGCGGGAGTAAATCGGGCCTGCATCCGAAAGGTTGAAGCGGTTGGCAGCGTGCTCAGCGGAATCGAAGACGTAGGAGGAGGTGTTGTAAATCGGCAGGTTGCGCGCGGAGGTCTGTGCGTCGGGAGCGAAGCCGGCGTGAATAGCGCGAGTGGACAGGCCCCAGTTGGCGGCGTTGCTGTTGTCGTACTTGGTGGTCATTTCAGATACTTCCTTGCGGTTTTTTGAGGTCGTTCAAAACGTTGCTTACAAACAATAGTGAACCAAGCTGTCTATTGCAAAGTTTTGGAAAAACCCAAGGTAAGAGGGTGTGTGTATCTGTGTCGAGAGTGCTATAGCCCGCTTAGTACGGATTGGTTTGATTGGTTCTGGGGCGTGGTCGGTTGTGGGGGGGGGTAGGGAGCTGTGGCTGGGTGTGTGTGGAGGCTGCGGTGTATGGGGGGGTGGGTGGTGCGTGGTGGGTGGCGCGTGGCGAGTGGTGTTCGACGGGTGGCGGTTTGCCGAAGGAGTTAGTGACTACCTTTATGACAGTTTGAAGGCAATTTTTTGGACAAAAGTGTCATAAAGGTAGTCAGTAACTCATGGGGTGAGGCACTGCGGTGCCGGGGCATCGGGCGCTGCGGTGCCGAGTGTCGGGGCGAGCCAAACAGGGGACTGAGTATGGGCGAAGGGTACCGTAAAGCGCCGAAAAGCACTGGATACTGTCAAGACCGTTAAGGAAGTCAGGGCATAGAAAAAGCCCCTCGCGCCATGTGCATCAAATGCAACATGAGCGAGGGGCTATCGCCCGAAACCGGCGGTCAGCCTAGGTCGGCCTAGGCCAGCCTGGGCCAACCAGGCCAGCCAGGAGCAAGCAGCTAGTCCTACTTCTTCAGGCCGTCGATGATCTCGTTGAACTCAGCGGACGGACGCATAACTGCGGAGGTCTTCTCATCGTCCGGCAGGAAGTAGCCACCCAGATCAGCTGGGGAACCCTGAGCATCAATCAGGGTCTTGGCGATGGACTCTTCCTTCTCCGTGAGAGCCTTAGCAACCGGGGCGAAAGCTTCCTTCAGCTCGGAGTTCTCGTCCTGCTTGGCCAGCTCCTGTGCCCAGTAGAGAGCCAGGTAGAAGTGGGAGCCGCGGTTGTCGATTTCGCCAGCCTTGCGGGACGGCGACTTGCCCTCGTCGAGCAGGGTAGCGGTTGCCTTATCCAGGGCCTCAGCCAGGACGCGTGGACGTGGGTCGTCGTCATGCTCAGCGGCGTAGCGCAGGGACTCGGCCAGTGCAAGGAACTCACCCAGGGAGTCCCAGCGCAGGTGGTTTTCTTCCTGAACCTGCTGGACGTGCTTCGGTGCGGAACCGCCTGCACCGGTCTCGAACAGGCCGCCCCCGGCCATCAGCGGCACGACCGACAGCATCTTGGCGGAGGTGCCTAGCTCCATGATCGGGAACAGGTCGGTGAGGTAGTCACGCAGAACGTTACCGGTTACGGAAATGGTGTTCTCGCCGCGGCGGATGCGCTCGAGGGAGAACTTGGTAGCGGACACCGGATCCATGATGCGGATATCCAGACCCTCGGTGTCGTGATCTGCCAGGTACTCGTTGACCTTGCTGATCAGGTTGTTGTCGTGTGCACGCTGCGGGTCCAGCCAGAACACTGCAGGGTCGCCAGTGATACGAGCGCGGTTGACGGCCAGCTTCACCCAGTCGCGGATTGGGGCGTCCTTGGTCTGGCAGGAGCGCCAGATGTCACCCTCGGCGACGTGGTGCTCAATCAGAACCTCGCCAGCGGAGTTGATGACCTGCAGGACACCGTCAACCGGAATCTGGAAAGTCTTGTCGTGGGAGCCGTACTCCTCAGCCTTCTGAGCCATCAGGCCGACGTTCGGGACAGAGCCCATGGTGGCCGGGTCGAAAGCGCCATTGGCGCGGCAGTCCTCGATAACAGCCTGGTAGACGCCTGCGTAGGAAGAGTCCGGGATGACTGCGAGGGTGTCGCGCTCCTCACCGTCCGGGCCCCAGCCCTTGCCGCCGTTGCGGATTAGTGCAGGCATGGAGGCGTCAACGATGACGTCAGACGGAACGTGGAGGTTGGTGATGCCCTTATCGGAGTTGACCATGTAAAGGGCCGGACCTTCCTTCAGGTCCTTCTCGATAGCGGACTTGACGGCCGCCGCAGTAGCGTCGTCAAGCTTGTGCAGACCATCGAGCATGGCGCCCAGGCCGTTGTCCGGAGTCAGGTTGGCGGCAGCCAGCTTGGACTCGAACTTCGGGAAAACAGATGGCAGGAAGGCCTTGACAACCTCGCCGAAGATCAGCGGGTCGGAGACCTTCATCATGGTGGCCTTCAGGTGCACGGAGAACAGGATGTTCTCGCGCTGTGCGCGGCGAATCTGAGCGCGCAGGAAGTTGTCCAGGATGTGGACGTTCATGCCCGTGCCGTCAATAATCTCGCCCTTGAGGACCGGCATGTCCTTCTTCAGGGTGATGATCTGGCCGTCGTTAGCCTCGAGCTGGTAAGTCAGCTTGTCGTCTTCCGGCATGACAACCGACTTCTCATTGTGGCGGAAGTCGTTGGAGGCCATGGTGGCGACGTTGGTCTTGGAGTCTGCGGACCAAGCGCCCATGCGGTGCGGGTGCTTGCGGGCGTAGTTCTTCACCGGCTCCGGAGCGCGGCGGTCGGAGTTGCCCTCACGCAGTACCGGGTTAACGGCAGAGCCCTTGACCTTGTCGAACTTGGCGCGGTCGGCGGTCTCCTCGTCGCCTTCCGGCTGCGACTTGTACTTCGGAATGTCATAGCCCTTTTCCTGCAGCTCTGCGACAGCGCGCTTAATCTGCGGGACGGATGCAGAGATATTCGGCAGCTTGATGATGTTGGCGTCCGGCTCCTTGACCAGCTTGCCCAGGGCTGCCAGCGCATCCTCTACCTTCTGCTCGTCCGAAAGACGCTCCGGGAACTGAGCCAGAATGCGGCCTGCGAGGGAGATGTCGCGGGTTTCAACATTGACACCAGCCTGGCTTGCAAATGCCTCCACGATTGGCTTCAGTGAGTAGCTCGCCAGCAGAGGGGCTTCGTCAGTACGGGTCCAAATAATTGTCGCCATAATTCATGTCTCCTATCTGTTTTGTTCCACGATAACCCAGTTTTGAATCTTGGGTTGTGTCGGGGCATAGCGCAAAAACAGTGATAGTGATATGAATAACGCAATTATGTGAGGCAAGTCACGAAATGTGCAATTATTTGTCGCTTATTCGCCGCTTTTCATTCCATTTTTCGCTTTACGACGGTCCCAGCGCTCAAACCCTTCAAATACGAAAAACCGCGCTGGGGTGTCGTGCACGCCGGCGCGGTTGTTCAGGGCAGCCTAGTTAGTTCTGTGTATTGTTCGGAGGATTGTTCTGGCCGAACTGGTAGCCCTGGGTGTTCTGAGACTGGGGGTATTGCGGAGCATAGCCCTGCCCCGGCGCCGACTGGGTAGTCCTGACCAGTTTCTGGCCGCGGAACCATGCGCGCATGTCCTTGAGGAACATAAGAACGCAAGCCGCGATCAGCATGGCACCTGCGAGGAAGAGGACTACATCCACCCAGGAGCTCAAGAACAGGAGGGGGATGATGGTCATAGCCAACGCCAGTGGTGCCACGGTGACGCAGAAAAAGATTGGTGCCGTCGAGTCTTCACCGCGGAGGATGGAGTGAATCCAGTATGCGGTCAAGGTGACAAGCATCATTCCCATCAGTAGGAGGACTGGAACAAGAACGAGGGCGGCTGCAGCGCCCATGATGTAGCCGATGTCATCCCAAGTGCCCCCCAATGATGACTCTAGGCTGCCGAGATCGTTGGCGCCCTGGATGCCGAGCGTGATTGCGTACAGAACTGCGATGATGCCAATCAGAGTTGAAAAACCGACCAAGCCGGTAGTGATTCGGGGGATGAGTGGCATGCGCTGCCACATGTTCTGCAGTGTGGCGTTTGCAGGCAGCGGTGGTACATCCGTGGTCACCGTGGTGGTTACTGTTGCAGGGCTGGTTTGAGTTGGGGCGGACCACTGTGCTTGTTGATTCTGCTGTGCCGGTGGCTGCTGTGACTGCGCTTGTTGGGCTTGCTGGGTTTGCGTCTGGAACGAGGATTCCTGCGCAGTGGGTGCCGGGCGATTTGCCAGCCCGCGCAGCGTCGCAATGGTGATGATGGCGTTCTCATCGGCCAGCAAAGCGTCGTATTCGCGACGGCGTCCCTCATCGCCAAGCACTTGCAGCGCAGTGAGCTTTTCCTGGAACTCGCCGGAGTACTCCGAGACGCCAGCATCTCGCAGTTCGGAGAGCTGATTAGAAAGATTTGCATGGAGCTCTTCGGTGCTGGCTTCGCTATCAAGCGTCAGAGACTCGTAGAGGTTATAGCGGTCGCCCATAGTGAATCAAGATCCTATCGGTATTGCAGTTCGAAATATCTTTTAAAACAATTTACCTGGTAGCTATTACGGCAGCATCGAAGACCCGGATCGCTCGATGGTAGGAAGTCCGTGGCGCTCGGAGGGAATGGTAGTCCTCGGCAAACAACGCCGATTGCAAAATGTATTAGTAGAACTTGAGTGAGCGACTTCCACTAATGGCCGTAGATGTTATTCCGCGCACAAATACCCGGGGAACAGGCGGATTAAATAGCGAAATTTTTGTATTGCGGAGTAGAGTCTCATTTTTCCCTTGCGGCTCCCCTCACGGTTTTGTGAGCCCGTCTTGGGTCGAAAGTCGAGGGGAACTGAGAGTCCACCAACTGGCGTAAGAAGAGAAAAGGAGACGGTCGCAATGACGTCGTCAAGCGAAGTAACAACCCACAACGACGACCACAAACCGCGTGCGCGTCGTGCGGGAGCGTTTAGCTCGCATCGCCGTCCTGTTCCGGTGCAGGACGACATCTCTGATTTACGCCGAATCTTGGTGATTGTGGCTCTGTCGGTCGGTGCATTCGGCATCGGCGTTACCGAGTTTGTGGCCATGGGCCTGCTGCCTTACATCGCTGATGCCTTCGGACGTGATGAGGATGCCGCAGGGCGCATGATTTCGATGTACGCACTCGGTGTTGTCGTGGGCGCACCGCTAATTACCGTGCTGACCGGCTCGATTCCGCGCAGGCGCATGCTCCTGCTGCTGATGGCGGCATTTACCATCGGCAATGGTGCCACGGTTTGGGCAGGCACACTGGGCTCTTTCGAAGCGGTCATGGTCTCGCGCTTCATTGCCGGTCTGCCACACGGTGCGTACTTCTCGGTGGCGGCTCTGGTGGCGGCCTCCCTGGCTAAGCCGGGGCAGCGCGGCAAAATGGTGGCCCTGTCAGGAGTGGGGCTGTCGGTGGCGACTGTGATTGGTGTGCCGGCCGCGCAGGTGCTGGGACAGATTTACGGTTGGCGCAGCGCCTTCGCGTTTGTCGCGGTCATCGGGCTGATTGCATTTGTTTCGTTGTGGTTCGCCGTGCCGCATATGAACCGCATGCCGAAGACACGTCCGATGGATGAGCTCTCGGCTCTGGTGACACCGCAGGTGCTGCTGACCGTCGCAATCGGCACCGTTGGTTTCGGCGGCATGTTCGCGGTTTACACCTACATCACCTGGACTATGACTCGCGAAGCGGGCATGAGCGAAAACCACATCTGGATTGTGCTGATGGCCTACGGCATCGGCATGGTTGTCGGTACTTACATCGGTGGCTGGCTGTCCGACCGCATCGGGGAGTGGGGCATCATGGTTGCGCTGGTGCTGATGGTAATCATGCTCAGCGTCTTCTACTTCACCTCACAGAATGCTGTGCTGGGCACGATCAACTTCCTCCTTATCGGTCTGCTGGGATCGGTATTGGTGCCTAATCTGCAGACCCGTCTGATGGATGTCGCCGGTCGCGCACAGACGCTGGCGGCAGCACTCAACCAGGCCGCATTGAACATGGCCAACGCATTCGGAGCGGCGCTCGGTGGTTGGGTCATTGCGTCCGGTTATGGCTACCGCGCACCGGCTTTGGGCGGCGCGACGTTGGCGATGTTGGCTATCTTCATCGCTCTGCCGACCATTGTTCTTTACCGCCGCTCACAGGCGAAGAAGGCCGAGCGCATCGAACTGCGCTAGGGGTCTTCAAGGCGTAGTGCACGCATAGGTAACGTATGAGGGCATGAGCCTTACAATCGCGACAATCAATGTCAACGGCATCCGCGCCGCCGTCAAGGAGCGCAGCGAAACCAATCTGGGATTGCTGGAGTGGCTGAAGCACACCAGTTCCGATGTCGTTTTGCTGCAGGAAGTCCGCGCCACCGACGACCAGGCACGCAAGGCCCTCGCGCCCGCTTTCGATGCCGGATGGCATTGGGTCGGCGCTGAAAACCTGGGTGCCAAGGGGCGCGCCGGCGTGGGCATTCTCTCGCGCTTTCCGCTTAACGACGTCCAGGTGGGCATCGGCTCCGAGGAGTTCGAAGAATCCGGTCGGTTTATCAGTGGTGTTGCCCCGGCAGCGGACACCGGCCTGGATGTGGATGTCCAGATTGCCAGCCTCTACCTGCCCTCTGGTGCTGCCCTGAGCGAGAAGCAGGATGAGAAGTACCGCTTCCTCGATGCCTTCTCCGACTACCTGGCGGAACTGGGTGCCAAGGGGCGCGACGGTCACCACGCAGTCATCGGCGGCGACTGGAACATCTGCCACCGCGAACAGGATTTGAAGAACTGGAAGACCAACCGCCGCAAGAGCGGTTTCCTACCGCAGGAGCGTGCCTGGATGGACTCGGTCTTCGGCTGCTGGCCCGATGAGGTTCCCCAGGATTCGCAGGTTCAGGCCAGCGAAAAGGAGCTGGAATCCGGTGCCTTCTCCGATGGTTCTGTGTGGGAGGCCCCGAAGCTCAATGCAGATCCGGTGTGGTTTGATGTCACTCGCCGTCTGCACCCAGAGGCCGACGGCCCCTGGTCCTGGTGGACCTACCGCGGTAAGGCGTTCGATACCGATGCCGGCTGGCGCATCGACTACCAGGCGGTAACCGAACCAATGCTCAAGCGTGCCGTCAGCTCGGTAGTGGATAAGCCTGCCGCCTACGACCTTCGCTGGACGGACCACGCGCCGGTGATCGTGGAGTACGCCTAAACCCGGCATACGCCTAAACCCGAGCGGACTAGTGTGCTCCGACGTCAGCGAACTCTGGGATTATCTCAGGCTCGGGAGCGGTTACGAGATGCCGGTTCTGCCGCAACATGGAGGCGATGCCGTCAACGATGGCGTCGGCCCATTTGTCCTGCATAGCGGGGTCGGCCAAATCGCGGGTGAGTTTTTCAGCGCCCACCGCTCCCAGCGATAGCGCAATTGTCGGCGCATGCGGCCGCGAACTCTGGTTCACCGCCACTGCCGGCGCCAGGCCGGTGCGAAACTCGGTTGGCACCCCGTTTGTGCTGTAACTGCTGTGCGGATTGAAACCTCGGTACACCATTCCGTCGCGCACACCCGCCGCCAACTGCCAATCGGCAGGAGCATCGTCCTCAGGTTCGAGAGACTTCACCACAGCGGATACCGAAAAGCCACGATCGCCGATGTTATCCCCAGAAAGGGTCTGCCCCTCTGATGAGCGACCGACGATTACGGTGGCTGCGCTCGCCGTGTCGTCGGCAAGCGAATGCGCGCCAACGATTGCGCCGCGCTGACGGAGCTTGTCGCTGGCGCGTTGCACGATGCTGTCGATGTGAGCGGAAGTATCCCCACTCAAACGCAGCGCGCGAGGCAGGTCGGCGTTGATAGCCTCGATGGCCTCGCGGCGAGAGTCGACGGTGATGCGCGCGCCGGCGAGCGGATCGACAGCCTCGTCGGGGGAGGGGACGATTGGCTGGCGCGGAGGCATCCACAGCGGATTGGGGCGCGCCGGGCGGTGTGGGGAACTGTTGACAACAGCGTGCAACTCTTCCGGTGAAAACATCTTGTTGACCGCGAAAATCATCACCGAGCTGTTGTGATACACAGGCGTGAGCCCCGGCGCGTGCCATGCCCAGGAACGCATCGACAGCGCCTCCGTGCCATCCGTGTTCACACCCGGCGGGGAACTAATGATGTAGTGCACTCCCAATTTCTTCGCCATGGCATCGAACTCTGGATGTGAGCCCAGCAGGTCAACGTTTATCGGCAGCTTGTTGCTCGCCTCGGCAGTTTTGTCAGAGAAGGAGAAATGGCGGAACAGGGTCGGCAGTCCGGCGATGGCATACATCCACGCAGAACCGTCACGACGGTCATTGAGAATATGCCCCTCAAACGCATGCGGCTGTGCGGACAGCCAATCAATAGCTTCCATGTCCGCAGCGGTCACAAACGTGCTTCCGAAACTCTGGCGAATTGCCTCGCGCTGAGCAGGCCCACTCGCCCAGGTCGCAGGCACAATCGCCAGTGCCGCTACGAGCCCCATCGCCAGCGCAGGATTCCACGACTTGGTCGGCTGATCTCGCTTTGCGACGATCCACTGCGCCACAGCCACAATCGCGACAACGGCAGCCGCGACTGCGTAGCCGATCAGTACTGCGCGCAGAATTCCCATAACCGCCTGCATGCGGTACGGCATGTCGTAGAAGAAAGTGCCAATAAACTTCAGATAGGTGCCGAACGGCTCAGACCAACGGGACTGCGCACTATCGGACACCACAAAGAGCAGCCCGAAAACCAGTGCCGGCCACGGCGCCCATGGGCTGTCTGGCAGGCGAGAGACCAGCGCCACTACCAGGCCGATGAGCACAAGAACCAGAACAGTCCGGGAAAAGATGGGCTCGTCAGCATAGCGGGAAAACCCGATCAGAGTTCGCCACAGTGATTCGGAGCGGGAAATCTCAATTTGGCCGGTAAAGCCCGCAACGGATTCGCCTTGCCCACTCGCGGACAAAGCCGCCGGGAGAGTCATCACCAGAGCGAGCGCGCCGATAATTAGCGTGCGAACTAGGCCGCTGACACTCGGTTGGGTAATCAACCACAAGCCAACAAAGAGCACGGCAGCAATTGCGCCGGCCGGGTGGGTGATAAACGTGCCGACCAGGGCAAGCGCAGCGGGGACAATATAGCCCCGCATGGTCAAAGCCGCAGCAATCGGCAAAGCGGCCACCGCGAGCAGATATGGCATGGAGGAGGTGCGCCAAAGAGCCACCCAAATTTCCGGAAGCATCAGCGTGGCGACGGCAGCTGCGGGACCGGCGTAGGCCGCCCACTTAGGACCAACTGCGGTGCGGGCTAGCACCGCAGTTGCTGCGGGAACAAGCAGCGCCGGGGCCAAGAACGCAAACACGTTGGAATCGAGGAAGACCGAGCCGGGCAGCAGCCCCGCCATGGCATGCCAGCCGGTGGGGTAGAACATTTCGGCCCCGGTCTCCTGATTCATCAGGTCACCGGCCGCGGTGGGCGAGGCTATTGCATGCTCGTCAATGAACCGGAGGAAGTTGGTATGCCAGAGCATGTCCCAGGCTTCGCGGATAGCGCCGGGGCCGCCAGGGACGTCGTTAAGCACGAGCATGGCGCGCATCGAGCCGACTACCGTAACTCCGACGACAATCATCGCGGTGACAACGCCGGAATCGAAGCCGTCTTCGGGCGTTGCTCGGGGGACGAATCTGCGCACCAGATAGCCAATAGCACAGAACCATGCCCACATGCCGGCCACGAAGAGCCAGGTGTAATCCAGCCCGAGCGCGTGAGACAACCATGCGGAAAAACCGGTCACACCCAGCATTAATGGGCCGGCAGATGCCAACGCGAGCGTGGGACGTAGCCCACTGGCCCAACCGAGAACTGCGCCTGGGACCAGCAGGATGAAGACGGCAACCGCAATGGCAGCGAGCATGGGACTCCTGACGGATAAGAGAATTGAATTAGTCCAATAATACCTGTGGGTTAGTTCGGCACTTGGGACGCGAGCGCCTAATATTTGAAGAAGGACTGATGGGACTTCAGCCGCTGTAAAACCCAAGCGCGAATCTGCGCGGGACTTGAAGCGAGCTCGGTGCGGACCAGGAAAGGAGAGGACATCCCCAGTGAAAAACGGCGAGAGCGATAACAAGCGGCACCAGATGGCCGATTTGGAAGCCATCGCACGGAGTCTGCAGAACGACCCTGGCACTGCTGTCAATGTCCCAGTGGTCGTGACTTCCGGTGTCATTGTTGCGTTTATCGTGCTGTCTTTTGCCTACGCGTGGCCACTGTGGATTTCCCTAGGACTCATTGTTCTGCTGGGAGCCGTGATGGTCGTGTCCTACACCCGCAGGCCACCCGTAGCCCCGCTCGAGTTGACCCAGGGGGAGCGTGAGCGTGTTCGCCGTGTTCTCTCTGAGCACGGCATTCGCCCAGCGATCACGTTGGTGCGCGCACTGTACCCCGAGGAATCGCCAGCCGCTGCGGCGCGCACCGTCAAATTGCTATCCGATCGAATGCTTGTGGAGCAGGGGGACGAGGGGCGTCGGGGCTAGCTTTTGGCAGTCGGTTTCCTGCAAAGCCCGTGGTGTTGTCGAAACGGGTACGTCGTCGACTCTCAACTGCGGGCCTCGCGCTAGACTTATTGGCTATGAGTGAAAGCAAGGGTCCTGAGGCAACTAATCCTGCACCGAGTGCTCGTAAGCAGCGCGTTCTGTCCGGCATTCAGCCGACCGCAGATTCCTACCACCTGGGCAACTACCTGGGTGCATTGAAGAACTGGATTAATCTGCAGGATGACTTCGACGCTTACTACTTCATTCCAGACCTGCACGCCATCACTGTCGAGCAGAATCCGAAGGAGCTGCGTCAGCGCACTATCGCAGGTGCCGCACAGCTGATTGCACTCGGTATTGATCCGGAGAAGTCGGTGCTCTTCGTGCAGTCGCATGTGCCCGAGCACGCGGAGCTCGGATGGGTGTTGACCTGCTTGACTGGCTTTGGTGAAGCCAGCCGTATGACGCAGTTCAAGGACAAGTCCTCTCGTCAGGGCGCGGAACATACCTCCGCTGGTTTGTTCGCGTACCCCATGCTGATGGCTGCCGACATCTTGCTCTACCGCCCGCAGCTGGTGCCGGTGGGGGAGGATCAGCGCCAGCACCTCGAACTGACGCGTAACCTGGCGCAGCGTTTCAACTCCCGCTACAAGAAGACCTTCGTGGTGCCGGATCCACACATCATGGAAGGCTCCGCGAAAATTTACGACTTGCAGGATCCGACCTCGAAGATGAGCAAGTCGGGTGCAAATCCGAAGGGCATTATTAACCTCTTGGACGACCCGAAGGTCTCCGCCAAGCGCATTCGCTCGGCCGTTACTGACAATGACGGAGAGATCCGCTTCGACCGTGAGAACAAGCCGGGCGTTTCCAACCTGCTGGTCATTCAGTCGGCGTTGACCGACAAGCCTGTCGACGAGCTCGTTGCCGGCTACGAAGGCGCTGGCTACGGCCAGCTGAAGGCCGATACCGCAGATGCGCTGGAGGCATTCACCACGCCACTGCGTGCACGCTATGAGGAGCTCATGGCTGATCGCGGTGAGCTGGAACGGATCCTGGCCGAAGGCGCAGACCGCGCCCGTGAAGTTGCCGCCAAGACACTTGCAGATGTGTACGAGCGCGTCGGGTTCCTGAAGGCCGCCAACCGGTAATTCAGCTGTAGACTCTGCGCTTCAGTCTCCGTACCGAAAGCTGGCACGTTAAGGTAGGGGACATGGCAACCTCTACTCAAAAAGATCCGAAGAGAACGGACCGCTATGGCATCGAGCGTGTACACGCCGATGAACCGAGCGCAATCGACCGCCTCCGCGAAAAGTGGGCGTGGTTCGATCACGTTATGCGGATGCAGGAGCGCTACTCCGAGCAGGGTGGCAACTTTTTTGCCGCCGCTGTCACGTACTTCTCCGTGCTGTCGATTTTCCCCCTAATCATGACGGCATTTGCCATCCTCGCGCTTGTGTTGCGTGGCAATGAGCAGCTGCTTGAGCAAATCCAGTCCGCTATCACCGACTCCATCGATGGGTCGATGGGCGACACCATCAACGCAATTATCGAAGGCGCGATCGATCAGGCAGGTGGCGTCTTCACCGTCGGTTTCATTGCCACCCTGTGGTCGGGTCTTGGTTGGATGGGCAACCTCTCCAACGCAGTGACACAGCTGTGGAAGCGCCCGCTGGGCGCTAGCAACTTCGTGGTGGGAAAGGTTCGCGACCTGCTGCGTCTGCTGGGCATGCTGATTATGATCCTGCTGACCTTCGCTGTCACCGCAGCCGGCTCTTCCGGACTGACCCAGTCCCTGCTGGACAAGATTGGTCTGGCTCATGTCCCGGGAATCACAATTATTGCGGGATTGATTGCCATCGCCATTGGTCTCGTCGCCAACTGGCTGCTGTTCTTCTGGATGCTCGCTTTCCTGCCGCGCGGGGGCGCCCCGTTCCGCTCTGCGGCAAAGGGTGCGATTATCGGTGCGATTGGCCTTGAGGTTGTCAAGCAGCTCGGTAGCGTTTTCTTCTCCAACGCCCTGTCGAACCCGGCCGGTGCAGTTTTCGGTCCGGTCATCGGTTTGATGGTCGTTTTCTACCTCATCTGGCGCATCACTATGTACGCCACCGCCTGGACGGCGACGACCGAAGAAGCGCTTGCCGACGAGGAGCTGGATGCACCTGCTCCTGCTGTCATTAACGTCCGTGCGGAAGCGGCCAACCCGTCCGGATTGAACCGCCTGCTCGGTTCGAAATAATTAGCCGCGATCGCGTCTGCCGAAGCGGTAGGTGACCATCGCAATCAATGCGATGACACCTACGATGGCAGCGCTGACAGTAATTTTTAGCCCGGTTCCTGTTGACTCGTTGTCCAGGATATCGGGCAATTTTTCTACCAACTTATCCTCAGTCGCTTCCGCTTCGAGGACACCGACAGAGCTGTCCTGCGGTGCCGCGAAGCCGGCGTCGAGAAGCGATGCCGCCTGCTCCCAGGGGCGCGGTGAATCCTCCACAGTGACGTCGAGAACGATGACGCCGAGACGACGGCCATCGCGCTCAGCCACCCCAGCGAAGGTGTGACGGGCATCGTCGGTAAAACCAGTCTTGCCTCCAAGGGCGCCGGGGTAGTCCTGGGCAATCA
This sequence comes from Corynebacterium sp. MSK035, assembly GCF_030232615.1. Taxonomy (NCBI): domain Bacteria; kingdom Bacillati; phylum Actinomycetota; class Actinomycetes; order Mycobacteriales; family Corynebacteriaceae; genus Corynebacterium; species Corynebacterium sp. MSK035. Next base: position 143,115 of record NZ_JASPJP010000002.1, on the reverse strand, counting down.
GCTGATTGTCGTTGGCGATTTCGAAGTCATCGACCTCGAGAGCCTTGTCTCCGGGGATGGTGGCCAGGCGGGTGGCCGAGAGCTTGCGATAGGTCTCATTGTTGAATGCGTGCTGGAAGAACAGTGACATGTCGTATGCCGACGTCATCTGTCCCGGAGCATCGAGACCAGTCGGGTTGACCACTCGCGTATCCGTCGCCCCCAACTTCTTTGCCAGGGCATTGACCTTCTCTGTGGTCTTATCCATGCCACCAAGTTCGCGAGCCAAGGCGTGGCCGGTGTCGTTGCCGGAGTTAAGCAACAGACCAGTCAGGAGCGTTTCTACCGAGTAGTTCACGTCCTCGACGATGCCGACACGAGAGCCCTCCATGTTCGCGTCCTCGAAGGTCGCCTTGACTGGGGTGTCGAGCTTCAAATTCTCGATTGCCTCCATCGCCAGCAGCACCTTAATAATCGATGCCGGACGGTAGCGGCCGTGCGGGTCCTTCGCCGCAAGGACATCGCCGGATTTCAAATCGAACACCGTCCATGCAGAGGCGGAGAGGTCCTTCGGAACGTCAAACCCCTCACCGCTGACAATGCCGCAGGCGGACATCTTGCTACCTCCAGCCGGCTTTTGAGGAACCGGAAGTGGAGCGGGAGATGTTTCGCCGGGAGCCGGAACCTCAGAGGAATCCACTGGTGCTGGTGGAAAGGTCTTGTAGGGGCAGCCCTCCGTGTCACGGATATCAGGTGCGGGACCGACAATCGGGGCGTCGTCGGTAAGCGAGGTGCTCTGCGCCATGGCTGCGGGGGCGGTGCTCGGCAGAAGCAGAGCGCTGGTAGCTAGCAGCGTAACGGCAGATGAGAAGCGGCGAGAGGGAAACATGATGAGATAAGGGTAGTAAAACGTCACCCGAAATGACGTATTCGTCGTGTGTGGATGGGGGAAAACGGGGGAGCGGAAGCCTTTGTACAAAGCAGAATTACGATTCACCGGCAGTGAAGTAGAAGCGGAGGGCACAATACCGATAGTCTGGCCATTATGACTAATTCTTTGCACAGTGATGCTCAGTCTCTGGACACACAGTCTTCGGCATCGAATCTCGATGAGATGCGCAAGGTTGTCGCCAGCCTGCCCAAGGTACTGCTTCACGATCACCTCGATGGCGGCCTGCGCCCGCAGACCGTTATCGACCTGGCCGCGGACTGCGGTTACACCGATCAGTTGCCCACCACCGACGTGGATGAACTGGAGAAGTGGTTCATTGACACCGGCAACTCTGGCTCGTTGCCGAGCTACCTAACCGCCTTCGCGCACACCTGCGCCGTCATGCAGACCGCTGAGTCGCTGACGCGCGTGGCGCGTGAGGCCGTCGAGGATCTGGCCGCCGACAACGTCGTCTACGCTGAGCTGCGCCTGGCTCCGGAAAACCATTTGGAAAAGGGCCTGGATATGCAGGCTGTCATCGACGCACTGGTCGAAGGCCTGGCGCAGGGTGAAGCCCATGCCGCCGCTGAGGGAAAGCACATCACCGCACGTCTGCTGGTCTGTGCGATGCGCCAGAATGACAGTTCCAAGGAAGTCGCACAGCTGGTGATCGACAACTACGGGAAGAACTCCGACGGGTACGTTGTCGGTTTTGACATCGCTGGGCCGGAGAATGGCTTCCCGCCGGCTAACCATGCCGAAGCATTCACCATGCTGCGGGAAAACCTCATTCCGGTCACCATTCACGCAGGTGAAGACGCCGGTGTCGATTCGTTGCAGGATGCTGTCGTGCAAGGTGCTCGCCGCCTGGGTCACGGCGTGCGCATCTACGAGGACTTCGGTGCTTCCCTCGAGGGCATCGAATGCCAGGAGGTTGCCTCCGCTATTCGTGACCGCCAGATTCCGCTGGAAATCTGCCCGACGTCCAACGTTCAGACTGGTGTTTGTGACAGCGTTGCGGATCACCCGTTCTCGCTTCTCGACGATATGAGTTTCGCCTGCACGGTCAACACGGATAACCGTCTGATTGGTGCGACTTCCATGACCCGGGAGTGCATGGAGTTGGTGGAGAACTTCGGTTACGGCTACAGCGAGCTGTTCGAACTGACCTCGAATGCGCTAAACAATGCATTCGTGGATCTGCCGACCCGCGAGCACATCATGGACACCATTATTTACCCCGCTTACCTGCAGCTTATCGACAACAGCGACGAAGACATCGAGACTGATGTCAACGGTGCGGGTTTCGGTGCCGAAGATGAGCTGAACCTGACGCTGGACTAGCCAGCGCCGGCCAGCTTTGCTGGGAGGAGCTAGATCTTGGTCGTGAACCGAGCGGCCAAGTCCTTCTCCAGCTGCCTCCAGCCCTCAGCCTCATCGTCGTAAGGCGGCACTGGCTCGGACAGCTCGCCGGTGTCCAGCAGGAAGTTCAGCAGCCACTGCAGCTGCTGGTTGCCCGCCAGTACCTCGTTCACGGCATCATCGCCAGCCCAGTCAGCGGCGTCTGCGAGTAGCTCGTACGCGCGGGCGAGCTGGGCGGTGTCCACGGCGTTCGGGCCCTTTTCAATGTCCTCGGCCAGGCCGGTAAACGAGTACTCATTGTCCTCGTGCACCACGGCCTCTAGCTCACCTGCGTTGGCGGCGGTGATGATTTCGTCCCACGTCGTCAGCGCCGACATGTCGTGATGCTTGTGCTCCAGCAGCCAACGCACCATCGTGCGGGGCTGTGAGAACGTGTGAATCTCACCGGCGCTGCCCAGGAATAGCGGGCGACGCCCCATGTAACAACGCAAGGTGTAGAGCGTGCGGCCAGCGATGGAGATCTTGATCGGGTCGATGCCAGCGTTGGCCCACACTGTCTGATCGTACGGATCGCCGGCGGTCTCCTCTGCGGACTTCTTTTCCTCTTCGCGCTTCTTCTCTGCTGCTTCACGACGCTCACGCTCCGCGGCCTCCGCTTCCTTTAATGCGGCTGCAGCAGTGGTTTCGGACTCTTCATCGATGCTCGGAGTATTTGCGCCGATGGCGTCGATAGCGTCAATGCAGCTGTCCCAGTTGGTCAAGATGACACTGCCGATAGCCGACCACTGAGCGGTGCCACTGCCCTGGAAGTGATCAGCACCATTTTGCGTGGCAGCCAGGACAGAGTGAGAGGCGAACATCTGGTTGATTGGAGTGAGATCCGCGATCGCACCAATTGAGCGAGTGATGGCAAGAATGCGATCAGCGCGCGAAACATGGTCGTAGTCGGCTCGGCCGGCCAGGATCTCTGGCAGTCCAATCAGGTCATAGCGGTGGCGCGGTGCCGCGATGGCCGCTCCCGGTAGCTGCTGGTTGAAGTTGCGCCAGCTGGGGTGCTGCGTGAAGTCGTGAGGAGCATCCGACTGTAGGAAAGCCAGGAGCTTTGCCGCCGATGAGAACAAATAGATGTCATCACCGCGGCCGAGCAGAGCCTGCCACTCGGAGCCACCCTCACGCCAGCTTGGAGCCCACAACGTGTAAAAGGTGCCCGAGGTCAGCTCGAGTTCGATAGGAACGATGCCTTTCCTGGCCATAGTTTTCGTCGCAGCCCTTCTGCTTGTTGGTGATTATTAAAACTCAAAAATTGTCATACCTGCAGCGCCCCCACGGGTGGCAAGTTTGCGTATTCCTATCTTAGAAGTTTTACGACGCAGATACCCACCGCACTATCCGGTCGGACGGTAGAACCCCTTAAACGGCATGCCGATGTTGGTCGTACGCACGGGGTTTACCTGCACCGGATCGCCCGCTTCGACCATCTTTCCGTCACCGATAACCATGGCGACATGGCCGTCCCACACTGCAAGATCGCCAGGTAGCAGTTCATCCTGGCTCACCTGTCTGCCGACGGCCTGTGCTTCTGCCGTGCGGGGAATATCAACACCAGCTTGCCCGTAGGCCCAGTGCGTTAAGCCTGAACAATCGAGCGCCTGCCCCGGAGTATTTCCGCCCCAACCATAGGGCGTTCCGACGGCACTGAGTGCAGCCTTCACCGCAGCTTGGGCCTCTGGTGTGGGCGCGCCAGCTCCAGCATCCGCAGGTACCGGCGCGCTGCCCGAATCGGACGACGCCTCCGAACCATCTGCAGCGTCGGTAGCGCTAGCCGATCCTGGGGTGTTCGTAGACGTAGAAGCGAGGGCGGCTTGAGTGGTACCTGGGGCCTCCAACTGTGCCGAGTGAGGTGGGGTAGGGGTGTCCACCGCGGTACTCGCTTGCTGTATCAGCGACTGCACCAGAGGTCGCAGTTCTTGCTCTAGTTTCATGAGCCGCGCAATGGCCTGGGAGATCGCGGAACTGGCCGCTGAGGCTAGGCTGGCGCCGGTCGCGGCGAGACCAGCGGGCCCCGCAGCCGTCGCAGTCAACGAGCCCATGGCGGAAGTGACAAAATCCATGGCGATCCGGGCCAAATCAGTGGCCGCTGACATTACTGAGGCCAGCCCCTTGGCAATGTCACTGTCAATGGTTCCGGCGCGAGTTTCCAAGTCGGCTGCCGCATTTGCAGCCCGTTTGAGACTTGTTCCCGCGGCCCCTGCTCCGGAACCAGCACCATCGCCCCAGTTGCGGTCAACGGAATCTGCCACTGAGCGCCAGGCGGTACTCGCGGCGGGTATTGCGGCCCCGGCAAGTCCTGCCAGTGCGGGTGCGATGGCAGGACTTAGCTGTTGTGCAATCGCGGTGGGGACCTCCGTAAGTAGATTGGTGGGAAGCATCACGCACCGCCCATTCCGCGAGTTGCAACGGCTCCCATTTTCGGTGAGATGGACTGCAGCGCATATGCGCCGGCATCTTCAGCAGTGGACACCGCAGAGACAAGAGCGTTCAGTGCACGAGCAGCGCTGGTGCCGTACTCATTCAGCTCAGCTACATGCTCATGCTGGCGCTGTAGAGCAGTGGCTGCAGCGTGACAGAAGGGCCCAGCAAACGGGACGTCGCCAAGCGAGAGCAGTGCGCTGATGCCCAAGTCAGCGCCGCTGACCTGCTGCGACAACGCGTCAAGGCGCGTGGCATCGGCAGAAATAAGCTCTGGCGCCAGCGTAAAGACTGAGTCATTCCCGCTAGTGGTCGGAGAGAGAAACGATTGGCTGTGGGAACTGTGTGGTGATGGACGGGACAATGTTGACGGCCTCTCTAGGAAATTCGCGTGTGGTTCAACACTCAGTGCTGTGGCTGAACGGCTAGCGGGGTTCGGACGGCGGCTGAGCGGCAAGTGGTTTGGTAGTAAGCGGGCTTACGCAAATGGGGCGCAGTAAAAAGCCCTCGTATTGTTAGGCGCGAAAAAGGCCGATTCGGTTCCATCTTTTTTGGGAACGCGTTTTCAGAAACTTGCGATGCCGGCACCAGAGCGGCAAAAGCAAAGCAATGTATTTTGGAAGGCATGGAGATTACCGTTGTCAACCATCCCTTGGCACAGTCACGTTTGACCATTCTGCGCGACGCGCGCACTGATAACGCGGGCTTCCGTGCGGCACTCGCCGATCTGGGCGCAATGCTGATTTACGAGGCAAGCCGGGAGCTGCCCGTCGATAACTTCGATGTTCAGACCCCAATCACTACCGCGCCGGGTTACCGTCTGCAGGATCCGCCGATTATTGTTCCCGTCATTCGTGCGGGGCTTGGCATGATCGATCCGTCGCTGTCGATGATTCCGGATGCGCAGGTGGGCTTTATTGGCTTGGCTCGTAATGAGGAAACTCATGAGCCGGTGCCGTACCTCGAGGCGCTGCCGGAGGATCTGTCCGGGCGCACTGTCTTCCTGGTCGACCCGATGCTGGCAACCGGCGGTTCACTGCTGCATGCCCTGAAGCTGTTGGCGGATCGCGGAGCGGACAACATCACGGCCGTGTGCATCATTTCTGCACAGCAGGGTGTCGACGCCTTGAAGGAATCCGGTTTCCCGGTGCGTCTTGTCACCACTGTGGTGGACCCGGATCTTAACGAGGATGCCTACATTGTGCCGGGGTTGGGAGATGCGGGCGACCGTCTCTACGGTCCCCGCAACATTGATCTTTAAATTAATCTCTTAGGCAGTTCCCCAGGCTTCTGCCGCGTACTTCTTGACGACCTCGTTGTCCTTGGTCACAAGAACTCCGTCGGGGGACATCTGGTACTTGTACGAGCCGTTTTGTGCAACAACGCGGTCGCCCTCATCGACGATGATGTCCATCGATCCGGAACCCTGTGGTGTATCCGAGCGGTAGTACTTCTCGCCGGAGCGCGTCTCACAAGCAGCAGCCTTAATTCCCTGTTCAGCGGCGATAACAGCAAAGGCGCGGTCACCGTTGTCGCAGCGTGCGGAGCTGCCCACGAAGCCCAGGCCGTCCAAGTCGGAGCGGCCAGTGCCGAAGTCCTGTCCCTCCGGAGCTGTTGTCGGCTCAGAGCTCGTCGTCGTGGATGGCGAAGACGTGGTGCTCGGCGTGCTTGACGACGAGGACGATGTCGAAGTGCTCGGCGTGCTTGACGACGTCTCGGAGGACTTCGACGTAGTTGTCGTCGTGGTGGTCGTCTTGCTCGTAGAAGTCGAACTCGTCGAGGACGGCGGTGTCGAACTGGGCGACGTCGGCTGCGAGGAGGAGGGGACCTCCGGACGCTGGGGCTCATCACTATTGTTCAGCGACAGGCCGATGGCGATGCCGATGACGACCACGAGTGCGGTGGCCACGATGATGATGGGGATGCTGAGAGACTTAGGTGTGCCATTGCCGGACATGCCTAATATCATCGCAGACTTCCTCAAAATGTGAAACATCTGATAATTGAAGGGGTCAAAGTGAAAGAAGTGGCCCCTGGTCATGTGTACGTCTGGCGCTGATATTCAAACGCTTGCCGGCCACTGCTGTCGCTGGCGCAGTCGTCGGTAGGCCTCTTGTTACGGCCTGTCGGTGGAGCGCTTACACTGGAGAATTGTGATTGAGGAGTTTATTAAGCACTGGTGGGCCGAGCACGCGAACGAGATTCTCGAGTGGCGGCGGCATCTTCATGCGCACCCAGAGCTATCTCACATGGAGCACGCCACCACGGCTTTTGTGGAGGAGAAGCTGCGTGCTGCAGGGCTGAAACCAGTGCTGTTTCCCAACACCGGCTTGATGGTCGACATTGGTGAAGATGAACTCGCCGGTAGCGAAGCCGGAGGTGAATTGCCGGGGCGTCTCGCTTTCCGCGGCGATATAGACGCGCTTCCAATTACAGAGACCACGGGGCTGGAGTTTGCCAGCACCAACGATGGCGTCATGCACGCCTGCGGGCATGATTTTCACACCACGATTACGCTCGCGACGGCTCTGGCTATGGCTGAGTACCACGAGAAGCACACGTTGCCGACGCCGCTGCGTTTCATTTTCCAACCCGCCGAGGAGGTCATGGTTGGCGGTGCACCCGAGGTTATCGCTGCCGGTGCGCTCAATGGCGTTGAGCGTATTTTTGCCGTCCACTGTGAGCCGAAGCTGCGCGTCGGTCACGTCGGCGTTCGAACAGGTGCCATCACCTCTGCGGCCGACACGTTGGAGATTCAGGTGCATGGCCCGGGCGGGCATACTTCCCGTCCGCAGATGACAGCCGATGTTGTCTATGCGCTGGGCAAATTGATTGTCGATTTGCCCGGCTTGCTGTCACGACGCGTCGACCCACGCACTGGCACCGTGCTCACGTTCGGCTCCGTTCACTCCGGGTATGCACACAACGCGATTCCGTCGGAAGGCAGCGTCAGCGGCACCCTGCGCACCGCGGACATCAAGACCTGGCGCGACATCGATCCACTGGTTCGCGAACTCATTGAACAAGTCCTCGCCCCGACCGGCGCAGAGTGCACCATCAATTACGAGCGTGGCGTGCCGCCTGTGCTTAACGACGAATACTGCACCGCCCTGATTGCGGAAGCAGTGCGACGAGTGGACGAGAATGCTGTCATTCAGGCCCCACAGTCGTCCGGTGGCGAGGACTTCGGTTGGTATCTCGAGCACGTCCCGGGCGCGATGGCCCGCTTGGGCTGCTGGTCCGGCCGCGGCGACAAGCACGATTTGCACCGAGATGACCTAATCGTGGACGAGCGTTGCCTGGGCGTTGGTGTGAAACTCTTCGCTGGCATTGTTGCTCGCTATGAGGACGGCGCGCAGTCAACCATGACTGTCCGTTAGACTATGGGGGCAAAGCGGGGAAAATGCCTCCCGCGGTAGTTACATTGTGATATCCACGGCAACTTTGGAGGATTTGTGGCACAGAGGATCGTAATCATTGGCGGCGGCCCAGCCGGCTACGAAGCAGCGCTGGTTGGCGCCAAGTACGGTGCTGAAGTCACTGTGGTTGAGGATGCCGGGATGGGCGGTTCTTCCGTCCTGTGGGATTGCGTTCCCTCTAAGGCCTTCATCGCGGCGACGGGCGTTCGTACCGATATGCGTCGTGCGGACGAGATGGGTCTGCGTCCGGACTTTTCCCAGCGCAAAATCGACTTCACTGCGGTCAACGAGCGCGTTAAGCGCCTGGCTCAGCAGCAGTCCGACGATGTTCGCGCGCAGATGGAGCGTGAGGGCATCAAGATGCTGCAGGGCCGCGGTCGCCTCGATGACCACGACCCGGGCCGTGTAACTCACTACGTCACCGTCGACTTGCTCGAGGGCGGCGAGGTCACTCTTGAAGCCGACCTGGTGCTGGTCAGCACCGGTGCGTCCCCGCGCATTCTGCCGGGTGCGATTCCTGATGGTGACCGTATTCTGACCTGGCGTCAGGTTTACGAACTGGAGGAGCTGCCGGAGCACCTCATTGTGGTCGGTTCTGGTGTTACCGGTGCTGAGTTCGTATCCTCGTTTACCGAGTTGGGTGTGAAGGTCACCATGGTCGCTTCGCGTGACCGCATCCTGCCGCACGAGGATGCTGACGCTGCAGATGCCCTGGAGGAGGTCCTGCTGGAGCGCGGTGTGGACGTTGTGAAGAACGCCCGCTGTGATCTTGTCGAACGCACTGAGGACGGCGGCGTTCGCGTCGTCACTTCCGACGGCCGTGAGGTCTTCGGCTCCCACGCGTTGATGACCGTCGGTTCGATTCCGAACACCGCGGATATGGGCCTGGAAGCAAGTGGCGTAAAACTGACTCCTTCTGGCCATATTCACGTCGACCGTGTTTCCCGTACCAACGTGCCGGGTATCTACGCTGCCGGTGACTGCACCGACTTGTTCCCGCTGGCTTCCGTTGCAGCTATGCAGGGCCGTATTGCGATGTACCACGCCCTCGGTGAAGGCGTATCTCCGATTCGCCTGCGCACCGTTTCGTCGGCAGTGTTCACCCGCCCAGAGATTGCGACTGTCGGTGTTTCCCAGGCTCAGATTGAGTCCGGTGAGGTCTCCGCTCGCGTTGAGGTTTTCCCACTGGCAGGTAACCCGCGTGCGAAGATGCGCTCGCTGCGCCACGGTTTTGTCAAGCTGTTCTGCCGTAAGAACTCCGGCATGATTATCGGTGGTGTGGTGGTCGCTCCGACTGCCTCGGAGCTGATTCTGCCAATTGCGGTGTGTGTTTCCAACCAGCTCACCGTCGATGACCTGGCAAGCTCCTTCTCCGTCTACCCGTCACTGTCTGGCTCGATTACTGAGGCTGCTCGTCAGCTGATGGCACACGACGATCTGGACTAATGCTGGTATCGCGACTGGCAGCATGACCGGTCGCGCTCGTAATTAAAACAAGCCGAGCCCCGAAAGTGGGGCTCGGCTTTTTGGCTGTGCAATAAGAACGTACCGATGCGCTTATGCTGCGCTTACTTGCTGGAGAGTTCAGCGTACTTAGCGGTGACTTCCTCCACAGACGGATTCGTGGCGTGCTCGCCATCGGAGTACAGCACAGTCGGCACAACGCGGTTGCCGTCATTGACGGACTCAACCCACTTCGAAAGGTCGTCGTGCTTTTCGACGTCCCAAGCCTCAAACGGAGTGCCGTTTTCCTTCAGGCCAGCAATGAGGTTCTGGCAGAAAGGGCACCAGGCCGCAGCGTAAATGGTCACGTGTTCGGTGGTCTGTGGAGTCTTCACATCAGTCATACTTAGTCCAACGCGCGGACCAAGGCCGATATTCCATTGCGCAATACGTCCGCCGGGCAGTAGCCCCACCTCAGAGCCTTGCTCGGCACCCTTCCCAGATGCTCTTCGGAGGCTTTCCTTCCGAGGCTTTTAAAGGAAGCTAATCCTCTAGACGCCGCCACGTGCAGAAGCGGTAGCGTAGGCCGGTCGTTGACGTCTGCCACGGGCCATCCTCGACACGAACCCAGTCGTAGAGGTCGGGAGCCATGACCGGTACCGGGACATTGACATCAGTATCAATGTCGGTGACCACGCATTCGTCGGCAAGCGAAAGTGCATCGCGATAGACACGCCCGCCTCCGATAATCCAAGCCGCGGGCGCGTCGGCGACGGCTGCGAGCGCGGCTTCGAGGCTGGTTGCGGACTCGGCGCCGGGGAAATCGGACACGGAGCGTGAAAGGACGATGTTTCGACGACCGGGGAGTGGTCGGAACTTGGGATTCAGCGAGTCCCACGTGCGACGCCCCATGATGACCGGTGCGCCCATCGTCGTTGTTTTGAAATGCTGAAGATCTTCAGGCAGATGCCAGGGCATAGTCGCACCGTCGCCGATAATGCCGGCCCGAGACTGCGCCCAAATCATCCCTACAAATGGGGGCCTTGCGCTGGTGGAAGCGGTGGACTCGTTCATGTCGACACTCACCTTTCGCTGACTTAGACAGCCACCTGACCGCGAATCAGAGGATGCGGGTCGTAGCCGATGACCTCAATGTCCTCGTAAGCGTAGTCGAAAATGCTGTCGGCCTTCCGAAGCTTCAGCGTGGGGTAGGGGCGTGGCTCACGGGAAACCTGCAGTTCGCACTGTTCAATGTGGTTGTCGTAGATGTGGCAATCACCACCGGTCCAGATGAACTCACCAACATCCAAGCCCGCCTGCTGCGCCATCATGTGCGTCAACAGTGCATAGGAAGCGATGTTAAATGGCACGCCTAGGAACATGTCCGCGCTGCGCTGGTAGAGCTGGCAGCTGAGCTTGCCATCCGCGACGTAGAACTGGAACAGCAGATGGCACGGCGGCAGCGCCATATTGGAAATCTCGGAGACATTCCAGGCGCTGACGATGTTGCGGCGGCTATCCGGGTTGGACTTCAAAGCCTCCAGCGCCTGTGCAATCTGGTCGATGTGGTGCCCATCTGGAGTGGGCCAGGAGCGCCACTGTACGCCATAGACTGGGCCGAGGTCGCCGTTGTCGTCTGCCCACTCATCCCAAATAGTCACCCCATGATCCTGGAGCCACCGGACGTTTGAATCGCCGCGGAGGAACCACAGCAGCTCGTACACGATGGACTTCAGGTGCACCTTCTTAGTGGTGATCAGTGGGAAGCCCTCGCTCAGATCAAAGCGCAGCTGGCGGCCGAACACTGAGCGAGTGCCCGTGCCAGTGCGGTCTGATTTAGCTGCTCCGTCAGCGAGAATTTCGCGCAGCAAATCCTCGTACGGAGTCTTAATGCCCTGATGAGCCTGTGTCGTGATGTCAGTGGAGTCGGTCATAGCCGCCCTAGCTTACCTACTTCTGCTCTTGATCCTTGAATTCCTTTACCAGTGCCAGAATCTCCTCCGACAGGTCCGGTCGGCAGAACAGCATATCCGGCAGGAAAGTATCGACATTATTGTAGGTCGGCGCGGAGCCGTCTAGGCGGCTGACAAAAAGTCCTGCGGATTTAGCGACACCAACCGGCGCTGCCGAGTCCCACTCGTACTGACCACCGTCGTGGATGTAGGCGTCGTAGTCACCGAGCAGCACGTGCATTGCCTTCGCACCAGCGGAGCCCATCTCCACCAGCTCCATGCCTAGCTTGTCAGCGACGTACTTCGCCACAGCCGGTGGGCGAGTACGCGATACGACAATCTTGCCCGCACGCGGCCCCTGCACAGCCTTGGCCTCACCCGTGTGGAAAACCTGGCCGTGATCCGGCAGACCAACAGCAGCGTGGGTCGGCTGACCGTCCTCTACTAGAGCGACATGAACTGCCCAGTCCTGGCGCCCCGAAGCGAACTCACGCGTGCCATCGAGTGGGTCAATAATCCACACCCGCTTTGAGTCCAGGCGCTCACGGTTATCCGCGGCTTCCTCCGACAGCAGTCCGTCGTCCGGACGGTGCTGCTCTAGTACGCGGGCAATCCACTCCTGTGCCAGTGCGTCGCCGGCATCTCCCAGAATGCGGCCACGCAGCAGGCCTACGTTGCGGACACCCTTGAGAATTTCACTGGCGCCCACGGCAAGTCGATAGGCAAGAACATCATCTTCAATGTAGGCAGACATGACTTAGATACTATTCGCTTTTTCCCGACCCCGCTTTACGACGGGATGCCGCGCCCCATCCTCACCGCAACCGAGTGGCCATACAAATAACAAAAGTCCGCCCGCAGCGAGAATCAGTTCAAGCCGAAGGCGGACTCTTAGCTATCTAGGCCAATTGGCCAGAAGACGTTAGCGCTTGTCGCGGTACCACGTCAGCAGCGCATCGGTAGAAGCGTCGCCAGAATTAGGCGCCACTTCACCGGTAACTGCAGGCAACAGGTCACCAGCCTGCTGCTTGCCCAGCTCGACGCCCCACTGGTCGAAGGAGTTCAGGCCCCAGACAATGCCCTCGACAAAAGTAATGTGCTCGTAAAGTGCAATCAGCGCACCGACAGCGTCCGGGGTCAGTTCCTCAGCCATGATGGTCGTAGTCGGACGGTTACCCGGCATGACCTTGTGCTCCACGAGCTCCTCTGCAATGCCCTCTGCGCGAATTTCTTCTGCGGTCTTACCGAAGGCCAGCACCTTGGTCTGTGCGAAGAAGTTACTCATCAGCAGGTCGTGCATGGAACCTTCGCCAGATGCCGTCGGCAGATCCTGGCGTGGGCGGGCAAAGCCGATGAAGTCAGCCGGAACCAGGCGAGTTCCCTGGTGAAGAAGCTGGAAGAAAGCGTGCTGGCCGTTCGTTCCCGGCTCACCCCAGAAGATTTCTCCGGTGTTGTAGTCCACCCTCTTGCCGTCGGTACGCACGGACTTACCGTTCGATTCCATGGTGAGCTGCTGAAGGTACGCCGGGAAGCGAGAGAGATCCTCGGAGTAGGGCAGTACGGCATGCGACTGGGCGTCGAGGAAGTTTGAGTACCAGACATTCAGCATGCCCATCAGTACCGGCACGTTCTGCTCCAGCGGAGCGTTGAGGAAGTGCTCATCCATTGCTCGGAAGCCCTGCAGGAAGCGCATGAAGTCCATCGGGCCAACGACTGCCATGATGGACAGGCCGATGGCGGAGTCGACGGAGTAGCGGCCGCCGACCCAGTCCCAGAATCCAAACATGTTCTCAGTGTCGATGCCGAATTCGGCGACCTTTTCGGCATTCGTGGAAACGGCAACAAAGTGCTTGGCGACGGCTTCTTCGCTACCCAGCTGCTGGATAAGCCAGCGGCGAGCTGCGTGAGCGTTGGAGAGCGTCTCCTGTGTGGTGAAGGTCTTGGAAGCGACAATAAACAGCGTGGACTCCGGATCGACCTCATCCAGAACCGCCTGCAGGTCAGATGGGTCAACATTAGAGACAAAGCGGGCATCAATGCCGGCAGTGGCGTAGGTGCGCAGCGCCTTGGTCACCATTGCCGGGCCCAAGTCGGAGCCACCGATGCCGATGTTGACCACAGTCTTAATAGTGTGACCCGTGTATCCCAGCCAGTCTCCACTGCGGAGGCTGCGAGCGAAATCGCGCATGCGGCCGAGCGCCTCATGCACGTCGGCAGCGACATCCTGGTCGCCGACGGTCAGATTTTCCTCTGCTGGCAGGCGCAGCGCTGTGTGCAGCACGGAGCGGTTTTCAGTGGTGTTGATCTTGTCACCGCGGAACATCTTCTCGCGTGCTTCTTCGATGCCAGCGGCGCGAGCGAGCTCAACCAGCTCGGCAAAACCGTCGAGGCACATCAAGTTCTTGGAAAGGTCAACGTGGAGAGTGCCCGCATCGAAAGTCAGCTTCTCAGTGCGGCCATCTTCATTGGCGAAAAGCTCACGCAGCGAGGTGGCGCGAACATTGTCCACGCGCTTAGCCAGCTGAGCCCACTGTTCGGTTGCGGTGATATCTACAGTCATTCCTGCTCCCAGGTGAGTTTTGACGAAATGCACTTTATACCTCCCCAGACTAGTTACGTTTTGGCGCTCTCGCCGGGCAGCAGGATGTGACCAGGCGTGACCACAATCTGCTGGCAGCTCGATTCCGCGGTGCCTATGCTCCGCCTATGCGCCGACCATCCGTCGACTATCCGCCACCTACGAGTCCCTAGCCCGCTTCAGCAAAGGCACCTACCCTGGAAAATATGACTGATTTCACCCCTGATTACGACAACATCCTTAAAGATGTCCCCACAGGCCTTCTCCTCGGCGGCGAGTTCCGTCCCGCGTCGAATGGTGAGACCTTCGATGTCGTTAACCCCGCGACAGATAAGCCGCTGGTCCAGGTCGCTTCCGCCACAGAGGAGGACGCCAGGCAGGCGCTTGACGACGCCGTCGCAGCCCAGAAGGAGTGGAAGGTAACCCCGCCCCGCAAGCGCAGCGAGATTCTTTACCGCGCTTTTGAACTCATCCGTCGGGATGCAGACAAGTTGGCCCAGCTGCAGTCCCTGGAGATGGGCCGTGCGTTGCCGGATTCCAAGGCTGAGGTCGGCTACGGTGGCGAGTTTTTTCGTTGGTTCGCTGAGGAGGCCGTGCGTATCTCCGGCGATTACCGAATTTCTCCGAGCGGAACCTCGCGCGTCGCGGTGATTAAGCAGCCGGTCGGCCCGGCTTTGGCTATTACGCCGTGGAATTTCCCGCTGGCTATGGGTACCCGCAAGATTGCCCCGGCACTCGCCGCCGGCTGCCCGGTCATTATTAAGCCGGCGTCCAAAACTCCGCTGACCATGCTCTACCTGGGCAAACTGCTTATCGAAGCCGGTGTCCCCGCAGGCGTAATCTCCGTGCTGCCAACAGGACACTCAGCCAACGTTTCGGCCCTGCTTTCCGATGACCGCCTGCGCAAGTTCACCTTCACCGGTTCCACCGAAGTTGGCCAGATGCTCGCTGCGAAGGCCGCGGAAACTTCGATGAAAGTTTCCCTTGAGCTCGGCGGGAATGCTCCGTTTGTCATTCTCTCTGATGGTGATGTTGATAAGGCTGTGCAGGCAGTCAGTGACGCCAAGCTCCGCAATGGCGGCCAGGTGTGTATCGCCCCGAATCGCTTTATTGTTCATGAATCCAAGAAGGATGCGTTCGTCGAAGGCGTCGTCAAGCGTTTTGCGGAGCTGAAGTTGGGCGAGGGTACCGATCCGGCGACGGACCTTGGGCCACTCGCGCTGCGTGATCAACAGGAAAAGGTTCGTGATCTGGTTGACGATGCGGTCAAGCGCGGTGCGAAAGTAGAGTGCGGCGGCAAGATCCCAGATCTCGGCGGCGCGCTTTCCGACGGCTACTTCTTCGAGCCCACAGTTCTGACCGATGTGCCCGAGGATGCGGATATTGTCCGCGAAGAGATTTTCGGTCCGGTGGTTGCAGTGACAACCTTCACGGACGATGAGCACGCGATTGAGCAGGCAAATGACACGATCTTTGGTCTGGCGGCGTATGTGTTCAGTGAGAACCTGACCAAGGCACTTGGTGCGGCAGAGGCATTGGAGTCCGGCATGGTTGCGGTCAATAAGGGCTCGCTGTCGGACCCGTCGGCGCCGTTCGGTGGTGTCAAGCAGTCCGGTCTTGGCCGTGAGGGCGGCTTCACCGGTATCAATGAGTTCCTAGAGGAAAAGCTGATTTCCCTGGAAGGCTAGCAGGACAGGTAGCTGGCGAGGGTTAGCCCAGGCGACCGCGTCCCATGCGCAGCAGCGCCGACGCGATTGCCGGGCCCTCTGGGCCAAGTGCGTCGCGGAACTCGTTGATGATCTGCACCTCTCGGCCGTGCACGAGACGCGTGCCGCCAGATCCCAGGCGGGTTTTGCCGACGGCCTTACTGATTGCGGTGCGGCGTTGAATGGCATCGATAATCAGCCCGTCAAGGCGGTTGATTTCCTTGCGGTACTGTTCGATCTCCGCGGAGCTCAACGGGTCATCGGTACCGGTGGGGGTGCGGACTTCAAAAGGGGATACTGCCGCCGCCTGCTGGCTGTGCTCGGCGCCGTCGGTGTTGTCGGTGTGTGCGGCGCGAGTGTCCGCAGGGTTTTCGCTCATAGTTCTTATTGTGCCAAAGGATTCGAACAGTCCAATCCGGGGGCTCGGCTACTGTAGTAGCCATCATGGGAAATGAAACTGGAATGCTGTTCGGGTCCTTCAATGCTGACGATGGACGTAGTGGCGATAGCCATGCTGGTTCGAACCACGGTGAGGCGGGCGGTGCTACGCCTGGCCGTGGTGGGTTCGGCCACTTCGCCAGCGCTGGTAGCAATAGCGCACCGAGTGACGCTGCCAGCTTTGGCGGCGGTTTTGGCGGTGGCTTCGAGCCCAGTTTTGATTCAGAGTCGCTGCTAGAGGGGCTTAATCCGCAGCAGCGCCAAGCAGTGGAGCACATTGGTTCACCACTGTTGATTGTGGCTGGAGCGGGTTCAGGAAAGACATCTGTGCTGACGCGCAGGATTGCATACCTGATCGGTGCGCGTGGGGTCCTGCCAAGCCAAATTTTGGCTATTACCTTTACCAATAAGGCCGCAGCCGAGATGCGCGAGCGTGTGGCGGGACTGGTCGGTGACCAGGCGCGGCGTATGTGGGTGTCCACGTTCCACTCCATGTGTGTGCGCATACTGCGCATGCAGCATGCGCTAGTACCGGGGCTTAATTCCAATTTCTCTATTTATGATTCGGACGACTCCCGGCGTTTGCTGTCCATTATCGCTAAGGACATGGACCTAGATGCCAAGAAGTTCACCGGCCGCGTGCTCTCGTCGCGTATCTCCAATCTCAAGAATGAGTTGATTGACCCGGAGAAGGCCCTCGCGGACGCGTCGACGACGCGCAATCCTTTTGATGACGTCGTTGCACGGGTTTACCTGGAGTACCAGACCAGGCTACGGGCGGCTAATGCCGTGGACTTTGACGATCTAATCGGTGAGGTCGTTCGGATTTTCACCAATCACCCGCAGGTTGCAGAGTATTACCGTCGCCGTTTCCGGCATGTGTTGGTGGACGAATACCAGGACACCAACCATGCGCAGTATGTTTTGGTCTCGACGCTCGTCGGCAAGCCCGGTGGAGATGTGCCTCCGAGTGAGCTGTGTGTGGTGGGCGATTCGGACCAGTCCATTTATGCCTTCCGTGGTGCGACTATTCGCAATATTGAGGAGTTTGAGAAGGACTATCCGGAGGCCACGTCGATTCTGCTGGAGCAAAACTATCGCTCGACGCAGACGATTCTGTCGGCGGCCAATGCGTTGATTGCGCGCAATGAGAACCGCCGGGAGAAGAAGCTGTGGACCGATCTCGGTGAGGGCGGCAAGATCAAGGGCTACGTGGCGGACAATGAGCACGATGAGGCTCGGTTTATCGCTAACGAGATTGAGCAATTGGTCGACTACGGGCCGTACTCGTATTCAGATGTGGCGATTTTCTACCGCACCAATAATTCCTCCCGTGCGCTAGAAGATGTCTTCATTCGTATGGGCGTTCCGTACACGGTGGTTGGTGGCACCAGGTTCTATGAGCGTAAGGAAGTACGCGATATTGTCGCCTACCTGCGCGTTATTGAGAACTTCGACGATGATGTTTCGCTGCGTCGCATTATCAATACGCCGCGCCGCGGAATCGGTGACCGTGCGGTGGCTCATGTGTCGCTCTATGCCGAGGACGAGAGGTGCTCGTTCGGCACGGCGCTACGTGCCGTAGCGGAGGGTAAGGTTCCGGCGGTGGCGGCGCGGAGTCGAAACGCGATGGCGGCGTTCGTCGAGATGATTGATGGCTTGGCGGCGGATATGGCATCCGGTGAACTGGCCGATATCGGTGATTTGGTCAACGCGATTATTGATCGCAGTGGGTACAAGTCGGAGCTCGAGCGCTCCAATGATCCGCAAGATGCCACGCGCCTGGACAACCTCAATGAGCTCGTCAGCGTTGCGCGGGAGTTCTCTGCAGAGGCGCGGATGATGTCGTCGGTGGATATTAGCGCTGATGTAAATGAAGGCTCTGGCGCTGCAGCTGATGCTGAAAGCGGTGCTGATACTAGTGGCGAGTCCGAGGTGGAATCTGGAATCGCGAATGACCTCGCGCGTGATTTCGCGGCCGACTTCGACAACGATGGGGAAGCGGAACCGGGAAGTCTGCAGGCATTCCTCGAGCGAGTTTCTCTGGTGGCCGATGCGGATCAGATTCCGGATGATGACACCGGTGTAGTGACGTTGATGACGCTACATACGGCTAAGGGCCTGGAGTTTCCGGTGGTATTTCTCATTGGCTGGGAAGACGGACTGTTCCCGCACCTGCGCGCCCTGGGCGATCCGAAGGAGCTGGCTGAAGAGCGACGTCTGGCCTATGTGGGTATTACCCGAGCTCGCAAGCAGCTGTATCTCACGCGCGCTGTGACTCGGTCCTCGTGGGGTTCGCCGCAGAATAATCCGCCTTCACGTTTCCTGGGGGAAGTCCCAAGCGACCTGATCGATTGGCTGCGCGAGGCTCCGGCTCGCAGCTGGGGCGCCGGTTCTGGTGGTTTTGGTTCTGGTGGCTACGGCGCGGGCAGCGCGTTTGGTCGTGGCCATGGTGCCTCGTCGGGCTTCGGTTCCAGCTCGGGCTTCGGCTCTGGTGGATCCTCTAACTCTGGTGCGTCATCCCGAAAGAAGAATCAGGTCTTGCACCTAGAGCCCGGTGACAAGGTTGTTCACGACAAGTACGGCTTAGGCACTGTGCTTGAGGTCCAAGGGGCCGCGCCCCGGGCAACTGCGATGATTGACTTTGGATCCGCAGGTAAGGTCCGCATGATGCTTATCGGCGGCGTGCCCATGGAGAAGTTGTAAAAGAACAACCACCGCCCGACTGGCCGTCCCTACCCGCGGCCGTGCACGTGCCACTATCGCGTGGAGGCTACTTAGGCTTCTTCGCTGTCACCCAGCAGTTGATGGTGGCATCTTGTACTTCGGTGCCGTTGGCATCGGTCAGCACGATGTGGACGGGAAAATCTACCCCACCAGTCTCCGGTGTGATGGTGGAGAAGTCCGGCAACTCAGCCTTGGCCACAGCCGTCAGGCCACCAACGGAGATGCGCTTGTAGTTCGTCGTCATGCCCTTTGGAACCCAGCGATGCGTTGTCGGTACGCTGGCCTCACAGAGCATGCCCATCGCGAATTCAGCGAGGTTACACGCAGCAATCGCATGCACGGACTTAATGTGATTACGCACGCCCCACCAAGCGGGCATGCGCGCTACCGCCAGTCCAGGCTGCATCGTCTCTAGCTTGGGACAGATTGTGCGGAAATATGGCGCCGTCAATGCGGCGGTTAAGGAAAATAGACGCTTGCCGACGACTGGAGTCGCAGCCAACTTCTTCCACATGCGGAATGTTTGAGTCTCTGCCATGTGTCAAGAGTAAAGCCCCAGTACCGGCGGCGATGCCGGTTTCTGAAAAATTTAATCAGGGGAGGCTTGCAGCCGCGGTCAAACAGGGGCCGGTGCACAGGTAGGGCCTTCGCAGAGCGGCCAGGCTTGCTCGTACCTGTGCCGATACCTGATTAGTTCAGGTTCAGACCACGCTGGATGAACCAGGTCACCGGGTCGACCGGAGTGGTGCCATCCGGGTGGATCTCGAAGTGGAGGTGCGTACCGGTGGAGAAGCCGCGGTTGCCCATACCGGCGATGACCTGACCAGCTCGGACAGCTTCTCCGACAGCAACGTAGATGGACTCGATGTGGCCGTAGACGGAAACAGAGCCGTCGTCATGGCGAACGCGAATCCACTGGCCGTAGCCCTGAGCCGGGCCTGCATCGATAACAGTGCCGTCCATGACGGACATGATTGGGGTGTTGGTGACGTTAGCCAGGTCGACACCGTAGTGGAAGGTTCCCCAGCGTGAGCCGAACGGTGAGGTCAGCAGCCCCACGGTCGGGATGGAGAGTTTCGGAGCGCGGGCAGCCTGGTCGCGAGCAACGCGCTCCTGGTTGTACTGCAACGCCGTAGCGAGGTGGTCGCTGAGGTTAGTGCTCGGATTGAAGGAGCTGGAGGCCAGCACCATCGGAGCGTTGTTCTTCGGCTGAGCAGCGCGGGTCTGAGTCGAAGCTGAGTTCTCCGGAGCCTTATTCTCGGTCTCAGCTGCGTGGGCGACCGCGTTGGAGGAAGCGATCGTCGATGCGGACAGTGCGACCAGTGCTGCGCGAGAAGTTGCGGAAACCTCTACCTTGCGGTGCTTTCCGCCTCCGCGACGAGCATTGAAAAACGTCACTTCAATCTCCCTGCCAACGAAACTCTTTGTAACCCAACTGTTATCTAACTTCTGCGATAATAACGGTTCGATATAGGGCAAGCAACTTGTTTTTAGAGAACTTGTTCGCTGATTCGTCAGTTTCAGTTCAATAGGGCCGTGCTGTGGCCGTGGGGCTGTTGTCTTGTATCACGGATCCGGTGAAGCGCAACCGGTGTGTTGCCAGGGGATTTATGGCGGATGCCCCTTAATCGAGGGGCTGGGTAGGGGGATCGGCAAGTAGTTTCCGGGTGAACTAAGGGTGTGGTCGCGGGGGTGGCAAAAAGTAACCCATCGGCGTTGACAAATGGAAACCAAAGGTGAAGCCACTTTGGGGGGGGAGAGGGGGCAAAAGGAGATCGGACTCAACGGATACCGTCCGTCCTGGGATCCGTACCTTCAAATTAGACTCTGCAATGCCTAAACAAAGAGGCGTTGTATGTATGGCACTATATGGCCATGGCTGTGACGCACCCTTGCGTGGCACCCTATCTATATAGGTGGGCAATCAGCTGTCAATGATTAGACGCGGGAAGGACGATGTCACTGTGAAAGGCGCGGATTCGCGGAGAGGTTCCTCCGGTAGCGATCGAAATCGGCGAAGCCGCACCGGTGCCGGTGGCAGCGGCGGGGGTTCCCGTAGCGTCCGCAGCGAGCGCACTGCCCGCGCATGGCAGAATACGCAGGCCGGTCAGACTGGCGGTGCGCGCAGCGTCGGTGCCGACAGCAATCGAGCCGCCACGACGAAGATGAAAGCGGGGGGCTCCGGAACGTCGTCACGCAAGGGGCGTCCCTCGGGGTTCCGTCGTTTCATTAACTCGCCTCGTACACGCCGGTTTGGGCTGTCTGTTGCCGGTTCTTACGGCGTCGTATTGCTGTTCATCATCTCGGTAGCTCTGATTGGCGTCATCGTCAGTGGCGCTGGAATGTCTCCGCTTCCAGCGAGTATCGCGTCGATGTGGATGATCTTTAACCTCGCGCCGTTCCGTTTTAACGGCACGACGCTGGGGCTCACACCAGCACTGCCCGCGGTGCTGATGGTGTTGTTCATCGCCTGGCGTGTACGCCGCGAAGTCGCTGACCGCATCAGCATCAAGGATGTCCGCGCGTTGGTCGGCGCGTATCTGGGCACGCCCATTGTTCTCACCATCATCGCGTGGCTCATGCTTTACGACGCGTCGAAGGTGTTTCCCCGCGTTCAGACCCCTAGTTTCGGCCTTGCGATTGCAGCCGCGCTGCTTGTAAATCTCGTGGCCTTGGTGCTGGGAATGGGGCAGCGGTTGCTGCGTGCACTACTGCTGCGCCGGAAGCTGCCGGAGTGGTTGCTCGGGTCGGCCCGTCTGGCGGGCAGCTACGTGGCATGGCTGTGGCTGGCCGGTGTTGTGGTGACACTCGTTTCGCTGATTTGGCATCGAGAGTTGCTGGCAGAGACATTTGCAATCACGGATACCGTCGGTGAAAGTGTTGCGGTCAGCGGCCTCTCGCTGCTGTACCTGCCAAATGTGGCCTTCGGTGCTGTCGGTGTGCTGGTGGGCGGAAAATCGACGTTTGGGCCAGCGGAGGCTGGGCTGTTCGCAGTGCACCCGGCTCAGCTGCCACCGCTGCCGATTTTGGCTGCCATGCCTCAGTCGCTGGTGCACTGGGCTTTCGGAGTGCTGATTGTGCTACCGCCAGCCGTTGCGGCTTGGCGCGTCGTGGCATTCCTGAAGAAATCTGCACCGAAGCAGCCCTACCTGGTCGTCGTTCTCGCTGCCGTGTGGTCGATCATCTTCCTCATGGGGCTGGCTTGGCTGCTCGGCGGTGAGGTTGGCATCTTTGGGTGGGCCGGTGCCTCCTGGTGGCTGACTGGACTGCTCGGCTCGATGTGGCTGGTTGTTCCGGGGGCCATCGTGGTTGTTGCGATGACCGGTGTGCCGTCACTTGGTAGGGACAAGGGAGTCTCGGAAGTGGCCGCCGAGAAGTTCCCGCCGAAGCCTGCGGGAGATGGAAACGGTCATGCTGAGGCTGAGGATGCCGGCGACGCCGATAAGTCCGACAATGACGGGAGCGGTTCGGAGGAGTCGGAGGAGATTGTCGACGGGGAAGTCGTAGCGACCTCCGAAGATGAAGCGACCTCCGAAGATGAAGCCGAGTCCGACACAGAGGAGGAATCAGAGTCCGGTGCTGAGTCTGAAGACACTTCAGAAGACGCTGAGGAATCGGACGACTCTGAAGAGGATTCAGAAAGCGCCGCAGGCGGAGAAGCATCGGGCGAAGTAGATGCGACCGACGAGGACGAATCCGATGAGGACACCGAAGACTCGGAGGAAGGCGGCGACGGGGAACCGTCGTCAAGCCAAAAGAGCTAAGCCAACTTAGGGGGAGCGGAATTTGGGGTCTCTGCCGGGCTGGGTAAGCTAAACGCCGTGACTGAAGCACAGCCCGTCGCAGAAATTTCGCACAATAATTCCTCCAGCAAGCAGCTCCGCATCGTAGTCCTGGCCTCTGGCCTGGGCTCCCTTTTGCAGTCGATGCTGGAACTGCTGGACGCTGAAAAGGTTCAGATTGTCGCGGTTGGTTCGGACAAGGATTGTCCGGCGCTGGAGAGGGCTCAAAACCTCAATATCCCAACTTTTCGGGTGCCTTTCGATGCTGAGGCAAAGAAGGACCGAGAAGGTTGGGATATTCGTGTTTTAGAGGCCGTGAACAGTTTTTCGCCGGATATCGTTGTCTCGGCGGGTTTCATGCGCATTCTGGGGCCATCATTTGTGGAGGCCTACAGCAATCGCATCATTAATACGCACCCAGCGCTGCTGCCGTCCTTCCCAGGGGCGCGTGCGGTACCGGATGCACTTGACTACGGGGTGAAGGTCACCGGCACGACCGTGCATATCGTTGATAATGGAGTGGACACCGGGCCGATTCTGGCGCAACAGCCAGTGGCCGTCGAGGACGACGACACGGTGGAGACCCTGCACGAACGAATCAAGGTTGTCGAACGCCGACTCCTGGTTGATGTATTGCACTCGATTGCCGATCACGGAATTGAGCGTGACGGACGAAAGGCTTATCTGAAATGACCAACGACAACACGCAGCGTAAACCGATCAAGCGCGCTCTGATTAGCGTCTACGACAAGACTGGGCTCGAGGAGCTGGCTCGCGACCTGCACGAGGCTGGCGTGGAAATCGTTTCCACCGGTTCCACGGCTGGCAAGATTGCTGCAGCTGGCGTGCCTGTGACCCCGGTTGAGGATCTCACTGGTTTCCCGGAGTGCCTCGAGGGCCGCGTGAAGACGCTGCACCCGCGTGTTCACGCCGGCATTCTGGCTGATACCCGCAAGGAAGACCACCTGGCTCAGCTGAAGGAGCTCGGTGTGGAGGCTTTCCAGCTCGTTGTCGTTAACCTGTACCCGTTCCGGGAGACCGTTGCCTCGGGCGCTTCCTACGACGAATGCGTGGAGCAGATCGACATTGGAGGCCCGTCGATGGTTCGCGCTGCGGCGAAGAACCACCCGTCGGTTGCCATCGTCGTCGACCCGGCTCGTTACGGCGATGTCGCTACCGCCGTGAAGGAAGGCGGCTTCACCCTCGAGCAGCGCCGTGAGTTCGCTCGCGACGCATTCCTGCACACCGCTGATTACGACGCAGCTGTGTCCAACTGGTTTGTTGAGCAGCTCGGTGGCGCTGAGGGATCCACTCCGACTCCGCTGCGCTACGGCGAGAACTCTCACCAGTCGGCAACTCTGACCCGCATTGGTACCAAGGGGCTGGCAAACGCCAAGCAGCTGAACGGCAAGGAGATGTCGTACAACAACTACCAGGATGCCGACGCCGCATGGCGTGCCGCCTGGGATCACGAGCGCCCGTGTGTGGCAATCATCAAGCACGCTAACCCGTGCGGCATCGCAGTCTCGGATGAGTCCATCGCCGCAGCTCACCGCGCAGCTCACGCATGTGACCCGATGTCCGCATTCGGCGGTGTCATTGCCGTCAACCGCGAGGTCTCCGTTGAGATGGCCGAACAGGTCAAGGACATCTTCACCGAGGTCATCGTCGCTCCGTCCTACGAAGACGGTGCCGTTGAGGTGCTGAAGGCCAAGAAGAATCTGCGTATTCTCGTCGCCGAGTACGAAGCACCGACCACCGAGAACAAGTTTATCTCGGGTGGTCTGCTCACCCAGGATCCGGATACTTACCAGGCAGAGGGTGATAAGCCGGAGAACTGGGAGCTGGCCACCGGCGAGGCATTGAATGCTGAAGAGCTGGCTGAGCTCGAGTTTGCATGGCGCTCCGTCCGCGCTGTGAAGTCCAACGCCATCCTGCTGTCCAAGAACAACGCCACCGTCGGCGTCGGCATGGGCCAGGTCAACCGCGTGGACTCCGCAAAGCTCGCCGTTGAGCGCGCAAATACGCTTGCCGACGGAGAAAACCGTACTCAGGGGGCCTACGCTGCGTCCGATGCCTTCTTCCCGTTCGCTGACGGTCTGCAGGTCCTGATTGATGCCGGTGTGAAGGCAGTTGTCCAGCCAGGTGGTTCCATCCGTGACGAAGAGGTCATAGCTGCTGCCAAGGAAGCTGGCGTCACCATGTACATGACAGGTACTCGTCACTTCTTCCACTAATTCCTTACTGGATTAGGGGCTAACCGCTGCGGTGCTAACTGTCACCTCGGCGGTTTTTCTCTACCCGGACGTGTGGGGACCTGTGGGCGAGGATGTGTGTCTGTTGTCGAGCCGTGGTCTATGTGAACACACGCTGAGGGCAGGCGCTGGTGATAATTATGCAGACGAAATGGCTCCAATGCGTTTAACATAAGGGCTTATGTCACGTAGAACCGAAGCGCGACGGCGTCGAGAAGCAGAGATTCTCTCCGCTGCTGCTGCGATCCTGGCCGACCGAGGGTTTCATCAGACTCGGTTGGAGGATGTTGGCTCCGCTGTCGGCATTTCTGGCCCAGCTCTTTACCGTTACTTCAGCGGCAAGGAAGAGCTGTTGGCGCAGATCCTCATCGATATTTCTATCCGACTTGTCGATGGTGCGCGAGCAGTTCTCGATCGAGCAAAGAGCAATGATTGGGAGCCAGAGGAGACTCTTCGGGGCCTCCTTGCGCATCACGTGCATTTTGCAGTCACGGAGCCCGATCGCATTCGTGTCCAAGAGCGCGAAGGGGGAAATCTGGCGCCAGAGCAGAGCGCAAAAGTGCGTTCCTTGCAGCGTCTTTACATGGTCTTATGGGTGGACGCTCTGCGTGAACTACAGCCCGAACTCACCTCCGACGAGGCGCAGCTTAAAGTCCAGCTCACCGCTGGGTTGATTAACTCTTCCAGGCATGTGCTCAAATGGGCGGGCCCCGAGGCGACAAGGGAAAATGCCTTTGAGATGGCCCTCGCTGCGCTGGGCATTAACAACCAATAATCCGTATTCATTCTTCTGCCGTCTGGCCTCACTGTGCTCAGCAGTGTGAGGTCAGGCGGCTTTGTTGTGCGGTGCAGGGCGCTCACATTCAGTTGAATTCACCCCCGAAACAGATTTCTAGGGGAAACATAAATCTCTATTGGAAACATGTTGCGACCTCGGGGAGAGGTGTGTATTTCAAGCTGCATAAAAGACTTCCGGGGGTGAAAGTGTGGTCTAAGAAACAAAATTTGTTGTGAGGTGACTGGGGTCACATTAATCTTTTCGTCAAGAAAGGTAATAGTCATTAACGGAAAGTATTTCGCCCATGACTCACGCTCCAGCATTGACCAACCGACAGCGCCACGAAGAGCTCGTCGCAGAGCTCAAAGAGCTGCTTAGCACAACAGCACGCGGTGGTTCCGAACGTGCCCGTGCTCGCCATATTTCCCGCGGTAAGCTGCTGCCACGTCAGCGCATCAACCAACTGCTTGACCCCGGCAGCCCTTTCCTTGAGGTCGCACCGCTAGCGGCCCACGAAATGTATGGCGGCAAGGTTCCGGCTGCTGGCGTCATCGCCGGCATTGGCATCATCGAAGGTCGTCGCTGCCTGGTTGTAGCCAATGACGCAACCGTTTCCGGCGGAACGTACTACCCGTTGACTGTCAAGAAGCACCTGCGCGCACAGGAGATTGCCAGCCTTAACCACTTGCCGTGCATTTACCTGGTCGACTCCGGCGGGGCCATGCTTCTCAACCAGGATGAAGTTTTCCCTGATCGCGATCATTTCGGTCGCATTTTCTACAACCAGGCCAACCTTTCCGCTCGCGGGATTCCGCAGATTGCCGCCGTGATGGGATCCTGTACCGCCGGTGGCGCCTATGTGCCGGCGATGAGCGATGAAGCGGTCATTGTGAAAAACCAGGGCACCATCTTCCTGGCAGGCCCGCCACTGGTTAAGGCTGCAACTGGTGAAGATGTCACACCAGAGGAACTCGGTGGCGGCGAACTGCACTCCAAGACCTCCGGCGTTACTGACCACCTCGCGGTTAACGATGCCGACGCACTGCGTCGTGTCCGCGATATCGTCGCAACGCTCCCCAAGGACCCGGAAGTTCCGTGGGACACAGAATCCACCGTCTCGCCGACTCGCAACCAGACCGATCTTTACGATGTCGTCCCCGTCGATGCCAAAGTGCCTTACGACGTTCACGAGGTTATTGAAATTATTGTGGATGGAGGTCAATACCAGGAGTTTAAGGCCGAATTTGGTACGACCCTGGTCACTGCTTTCGCCCGCATCCACGGCCACCGCGTCGGCATTATCGCCAACAACGGCATTCTCTTCGCGGAATCTGCGCAGAAGGGCGCGCACTTCATCGAGCTGTGTGATCAGCGCGGCATCCCACTGGTATTCCTGCAGAACACCACGGGCTTCATGGTTGGTCGCGAATACGAGGCCGGCGGTATCGCAAAGCACGGCGCCAAGATGGTCAACGCCGTGGCTACCACCCGCGTGCCCAAGTTCACCGTAGTCATCGGTGGTGCCTTCGGCGCCGGCAACTACTCCATGTGCGGTCGCGCATATTCGCCGCGCTTCCTCTGGATGTGGCCGAATGCTCGCATTTCCGTCATGGGCGGTCCACAGGCGGCGATGACGCTGTCGACGGTTCGTCGCAACCAGATTGAACGCTCAGGTGAGAGCTGGTCGCAGGAAGAGCAGGAGGAGTTTGAAGCTCCGATCCGCGAGCAGTTTGAGCGCCAGTCGCACTGCTATTACTCATCGGCTCGCCTGTGGGATGACGGTGTCATCGATCCCGCAGATACCCGCCGAATTCTTGGCATGGCCCTCGATGTGGCAAGTGGCGCGCCCCTGGATGAACAGGGCTTCGGCGTCTTCCGCATGTAGTAACCAGCTAAAAACTCTCGACACCGCATTTTCTGGAAAGGAAACACAGGGCACATGACAGCGCACAACACGCAGCCCCACGCAGCTGGCGGCAGCCTGAGTACCGTATTGGTCGCAAACCGCGGGGAGATTGCCTGCCGCATTATTCGAACCCTTCGTGACAACGGAATTCGCTCCGTCGCGGTCTACTCGGATGCCGATGCCGACGCCCCTCACGTCCGCATGGCGGATATGGCCATCCACATTGGCCCATCTCCGGCACGTGAGTCCTACCTGGTTATCGACAAGATTATCGATGCCGCTCGCCGCTGCGACGCAGACGGAATCCACCCCGGTTACGGCTTTCTGTCTGAAAACGCAGACTTCGCGACCGCCTGTGAGGAAGCAGGTATTGAATTCATTGGCCCACCGGCCAGTGCCATCAACACCATGGGTGACAAAATCTCCGCCCGCGCTGCCGTCGAAGCCCGCGATGTTCCCACCGTGCCGGGTCTGTCTCGCCCCGGGCTTAGCGACGAGGACCTCATTGAGGCAGCCCCATCGATTGGCTTTCCGGTACTGATTAAGCCGTCGGCAGGCGGTGGCGGCAAGGGGATGCACCGCGTGGAAAACGCTGCTGACCTGCCGGCTGCGCTCGCGACGGCCCGTCGTGAAGCGGCGGGTGCCTTCGGCGATGACTCCCTGTTCATCGAGCACTTCGTCGACACCCCGCGGCATATCGAGGTGCAGATTCTCGCAGATAAACACGGCAATGTAATCCACTTGGGCGAGCGTGAGTGCTCGCTGCAGCGACGCCATCAGAAGGTCATCGAGGAAGCACCGAGCCCTCTGCTGGATGAGGAAACGCGCAGCGCAATTGGTGAAGCGGCCTGTGACGCGGCCCGCTCGGTCGGCTACGTCGGCGCGGGCACGGTGGAGTTCATTGTGCCGGCGAAGGACCCGTCGTCGTTCTTCTTCATGGAGATGAATACGCGCCTGCAGGTTGAGCACCCCGTGACTGAGCAGGTCACCGGCCTGGATCTGGTGGCGCTGCAGGTTGACATTGCCTCGGGACGCCCACTGCCGGTTGCTCAGGAAGATGTAACTCTCACCGGTCACTCGATTGAAGCTCGCGTGTATGCCGAAGACCCGGCGGCGGGATTCCTGCCCACCGGTGGCACGGTCACACGTGTCGTCGAGCCGAGCGGGGCGGGAATCCGGGTGGATTCCGGCATTGTCGACGGTTCCGAGGTCTCATCTCTCTATGACCCGATGTTGATGAAGATCATCTCCCATGGGGAAAACCGTGAGCAGGCGCTCGAGCGGTTGGACCGAGCGCTCGGAGACACCGTTGTCGCAGGTGTCGGAGTCAATATCGACTTTTGTCGCTACCTGCTGAACGTCCCCGAGGTTCGCGCCGGCGATCTTGATACCGGTCTGCTCGACCGCGTGGCGGAAGGCTTCGCCACCTCCGAAACACCGGACGATGTCTACCTCGCCGCTGCGATGGACTGGCTGACTTCCCGCTTTGAACAAGCCACCGACTCACCGTGGCTGACCCCGGATGGCTGGCGTGCCAGTGCGCCTGCCGCGCAGCGCATTCGCTTTGGGGCAGGGGAGGACTCGCGTCTGATCTCGATTGTGGGCACCCCGGCGAGTGCTGACGTCGTTGTCGGTGACGTAGTCGCAGGTCTGTCGGCCGAAGCGGAGAACGAAGATATCGACGTTCCAGAACCGCGAAATTACAAAGTTTCGGTCTTTCGCGACGGGGAACATCTGCGCATCGTCCGCGACGGAGTCGCACAGCACTTCCTGGTCGAGACCATCGACAATGCGGGGTCGGCGAACCACGAAGAGTACGTCGTCGCCGGTGCCCACGGCACCTGGGTATTGCCCCGCACCGAGGTAGTCACCACCGGTGCCGAAGCCGATGCAGGCGGCTCTGGCGTCATCCAAGCTCCGATGCCCGGCGCGATTATCGCGTTGGCGGTGGAGGAGGGAGCCCGCGTCGAAGCTGGTGAGGCTCTGTTGGTCATGGAGGCCATGAAGATGGAGCACACTCTCACTGCCGAAATTGCAGGTGAGGTTAGCTTCACCGTCGCGCCGGGCGATCAGGTCGCCGGTGACCAGCAGCTGGCCGTCATCACCGTGGCCGAAGCCGAAGAATAAAAGCCCACACAAAACGCACCAATCAGGTCCTACACCTACAAAATCTTTAAGGAGCACTCATCATGTCCGAAAGCACCAAGATTGCAACCGCCATCCTCGACGACGAATACGTGGAACTGCAGAAAGTAGTTCGCGAATTTGCCAACGAAGTTGTCGATCCGGTTTCCGCCGAGCACGACCGCAACCACACCTTCCCGTACGAGATTGTCTCGCAGATGGGAGAAATGGGCCTGTTCGGTCTGCCATTCCCTGAGGAAGTCGGTGGAATGGGCGGTGACTACCTGTCCTTCGGTATTGCTCTGGAGGAGCTGGCTAAGGTCGATCAGTCGGTCGCTATCACCCTGGAAGCGGGCGTTGGCCTAGGTGCCATGCCGATCTTCCACTTCGGCAATGACAAGCAGAAGGAGACCTACCTGCCCGAGCTGACTGCTGGTAAGAAGCTGGCCGGTTTTGGTCTCACCGAGCCGGATGCAGGTTCCGACGCCGGTGCCACCCGCACGACAGCCCGTGAAGACGGCGATGATTTCGTCATCAACGGTGCCAAGCAGTTCATCACCAACTCCGGTACCGACATCACTTCGCTGGTTACTGTCACCGCAGTCACCGGCCAGAAGGACGATGGAAAGAAGGAGATTTCTACCATCATCGTGCCGAGTGGCACGGAGGGCTTTGTCGCGGAACCGGCTTACGACAAGGTCGGTTGGAATGCCTCCGACACCCACCCACTGACCTTTACCGATGTCCGCGTCCCCCAGGAGAACCTGCTGGGCACCCGTGGTCGCGGCTTCGCTAACTTCCTGTCCATCTTGGCGGAGGGCCGAGTCGCGATTGCAGCTCTTGCCACTGGTGCTGCGCAGGGCTGTGTCGACGAGTCTGTTCGCCACGCAAAGGAACGCCACTCCATGGGCCGAGCGATTGGTGAGTACCAGGCTGTTTCCTTCAAGATCGCACGAATGGAAGCGCGTGCGCATGCCGCACGTATGGCGTGGTACGACGCAGCCGCAAAGATGGCCGCGGGCGCAGATTTCCGTCGTGAAGCGTACATCGCCAAGATGATTGCCTCCGAGGCCGCGATGGACAACGCGCGCGACGCGACACAGATTTTCGGTGGCTACGGATTCATGAACGAGTACCGCGTGGCACGTCACTACCGCGACTCCAAGATTCTGGAGATTGGC
Source organism: Corynebacterium sp. MSK035 (assembly GCF_030232615.1). Classification (NCBI taxonomy): domain Bacteria; kingdom Bacillati; phylum Actinomycetota; class Actinomycetes; order Mycobacteriales; family Corynebacteriaceae; genus Corynebacterium; species Corynebacterium sp. MSK035. The sequence continues at coordinate 112,085 of NZ_JASPJP010000002.1, read as the reverse complement.
GAGGGCACCACCGAAGTTCAGCTCATGCTGATCGCACGCGGATTGGGGCTGTAAAAATGGCTGACAACAACGTAACCGAAGTCACCCACGACGTCGTCCAGCGCGGACTGTGGTTCGAAGAGTACGAGGTCGGCGCGCGTTACCTGCACCGTCCGGGGCGAACCGTCACTGAAACCGATGACGTCCTCTTCACGACGCTGACCATGAACACCCAGCCACTGCACCTGGATGCGCATTGGTCGAGCCAGCAGCCGGGATTCGGAGGCGAGCGGCTGGTCAACTCCATGTGGACGCTGTCGACGGTTGTCGGGCTGTCCGTCGGGCAGCTGACGCTCGGCACCATCGTCGCCAACCTCGGCTTCACCGAAGTGGCGTTTCCCGCACCGATGTTCCACGGCGACACCCTGTATGCAGAGACCGTCTGCCGTAACAAGCGTCTGTCCAAGTCTCGCCCCAACCAGGGCATTGTCGAGCTCGAGCACATCGGACGCAATCAGGACGGCACCGTCGTCTGCCGCGCCGTCCGGTCCACGCTCGTCCAATGCGCACCGACTTCGCTTGACGACGGCTCCGAGAACGCAGCTTCAGCGGGGAAGTGAGTGGCTCATGTCTACGCATAAATCCTGGCAGCCGCTGGGCCCTGCAATTCTGTTTGCGCCGGCAGACAGGCCGGAACGATTCGCTAAAGCTGCTGACCGTGCCGACATGGTGATTCTGGACCTGGAGGACGGCTGTCGTGCAGAAAACCGTGAGGCTGCCCGCGAGGCTATCGCCTCCTGTGACCTCGACCCGGCCCGCACGATTGTGCGTGTCAATCCACCGGAGGTTGAGGACTACGCAGCGGATATTGACATGCTGCGTGGCACCGCTTTCCGCCAGGTGATGCTGCCCAAGGCTTCCTCGGCTCAGCAAGTGGATGAGTTGGTAGCGGCACTGGGGGAGAAGACCCAGGTCATCGCCCTTATTGAAACTCCGCTTGGGGTCATGCGCGCCGAAGAGCTGGCGCAGGCCGATGGTGTCGTTGCACTGTTCTGGGGCGCAGAGGACCTGGTGGCGGGATTGGCGGGAACGTCATCACGCTTTAGCGAAGCAGAGGCTGCACTCGCGCCGGGCCGTATCCATGCGGGTAGCTACCGCAGTGTGGCGGTGCATACCCGCAGCCACGTTCACCTGGCGGCAGCGGCGCACGGTAAGGCCAGTCTGGATTCCATCTACGTCAATATCTCCGACGCGAATGGGCTAGCTGCGGAGGCAGCGGATGCCGCTGCGTTGGGATTTGCCGCCACCGTCTGTATCCACCCCGGTCAGGTCCCGACAATCCGCCAGGCTTACCGCCCCAGCGACGAGGAGATTGACTGGGCGCGTCGGCTCTTGGCGGAAGCGGAAGAGAACACCGGTGCCTTCAGCTTTGACGGCCAGATGGTGGATGCGCCGCTCTTCCGTCAAGCAGAAGCCATTGCTCGGCGAGCTGCTGTAACCGGTTAGTCCCACAGCCGGTAACGACCACTGATTTATCCCCCTAAAGAACACATTTTCCTCTCACACACTCTGCACTCTGCGGAGTCACTTAAACCAAGGAGATCTCCCCATGACCGCGACATTGAAGAACCACGCAGAACAGCGCACTGCTGATCCTTCGAAGCTGCCGGAGGGCTTCACCACTGTGCCGGCACCATACGGCAAGGATGTTGTCGATGCCGATGGCAACAAGATGAGCCACGTGTTCGGCGCCGGTGTCGAGCAAGGTGCCGCTCCACTTCGCGATGAGACCCTCGGTGAGAATCTGCGTGCGATTGTGGAGAAATTTCCTTCCCGCGACGCCGTCGTTGACGTCTACGCGGATGTCTCCTTTACCTTTGAGCGTTTCTATAACCGGGTTCTGCGCCTGGCCAGCGCTTTCATCCGAGAGGGCTACCGTCCAGGAGACCGCATCGGCATTTGGTCCACAAACCGCTGGGAGTGGACCGTGGTGCAGTACGCCTGCCACCACATCGGCCTGGTGCTGGTCAACATCAACCCGGCTTACCGCCAGCACGAGCTGAACTACGTGCTGGAAAAGGCAGGTGTGCGTATGGTGTTTGCCGCTCGCCGCTACAAGGACTCCGATTACCGAACTATGCTGATCGAGGCCTCCAAGCAGCGCGGTGTGCGCTTGGACAAGGTCATTTACTTCGGTTCGTCCGAATGGTACGAGCACATGCACAGCGAAATCGACGACCTGAGCGAGTACACCTCCCAGCTGAAACCGGATGATCCGATCAACATCCAGTTCACCTCGGGCACGACAGGCTTTCCCAAGGGCGCTACGCTAACGCACCGCAACCTGCTGAACAATGGATACTTCATCGGTGAGCTGTTGGGCTATACCGAGACCGACCGCATCTGTGTGCCGGTGCCGTTCTTCCATACCTTCGGCATGGTGATTGGCACCTTCGCCGCCTTCACTCACGGTGCCGCTATTGTCATCCCGGCCCCGTCGTTTAAGGCGCGTGAAACACTCAAGGCTGTGCACTCGGCCAAGGCCACCAGCCTCTACGGCGTGCCGACGATGTTCATCAATGAGCTTGAAGAAGCTCATGATCAGGAGGAATACGGATCCCCTTACGACCTGTCGCTGCTGCGCACAGGTGTGATGGCAGGTACCTCGTGCCCGTCGAAGACCATGCGTGATGTGATGGACAAACTCAATATGCGCGAGATTGCCATCTGTTACGGCATGACGGAAACCTCGCCGGTGTCCTTCCAGACCCGCGCAGATTCTCCGCTGGAAAAGCGCGTCAACACCGTCGGCCAGATTATGCCGCACTTGGAAGCCCGCATCATCTGTGAAGAAACGGGTGAGACCCTACCACGAGGCGAACAGGGCGAGGTTGTCGTTCGCGGTTACTCCGTGATGAAGGAGTACTGGGAGCACCCGGAAAAGACCGCCGAGGCCATCGACGCCGACGGCTGGATGCACACCGGCGACTTGGGTGTGCTTGACGACGAGGGCTACCTGTCCATCACTGGACGTATTAAGGACATGCTCATCCGTGGCGGTGAGAACATCTACCCGCGCGAAATTGAAGAGTTCCTGTTCACCCACCCGGCTGTCGTCGATGCGCAGGTCATCGGTGTGCCGGATGACAAGTACGGCGAAGAGATTATGGCATGGGTAATTCTGCACGACGATGTGGAAGACTTCACCGCTGACGATGTGGCGGCCTTTGCCCACGGCAAGCTGTCGCGTCACAAGATTCCGCGCTACGTCCACGTCGTCGAGGAGTTCCCGATGACCGCGTCGGGCAAGGTCCGCAAGGTCGAGATGCGTGAGATGGCGCCGCGAATCCTGGGATGGGTGTAGAACAATGTCAAAAACAACTGATCAGACCGGCCGAGAGCTTGTCGCAGGCCTTGTCACTGATGGAATGACCCTGGCAGTTGGCGGCTTTGGCCTGTGTGGTGTGCCATATACCCTCATCGAAGGCGTGCGCGACTCCGGGGCAAAAGACCTCACCATCGTGTCCAACAACATGGGCATTGACGGTACTGGGCTCGGCATTCTGTTGGAGAACAAACAGGTGGCAAAGGTAGTGGCCTCCTACGTCGGCGAGAACAAGGAGTTTGCCCGCCAGTACCTCGAAGGAGAAATCGAGGTGGAGTTCACCCCTCAGGGAACGCTGGCTGAGCGGCTTCGCGCAGGAGGCGCAGGTATTCCGGCGTTCTACACCGCAACCGGCGTCGGCACGCTCGTTGCAGAGGGCAAGCCCCAAGCCGACTTCGACGGACAGACCTACGTGCAGGAGCGTGGCATCGTTGCCGACATCGGCCTGGTGCACGCCTACCACGGCGATATTGACGGCAACCTTGTCTATCGCCGGACCGCGCAGAACTTCAACCCGCTGTGCGCAGCATCCGGCAAGGTGACCGTTGCAGAGGTGGAGTACTTGCTTGGCCGCGGCGAGATCGACCCGGATCTGGTGATGACTCCGGGTGTGTATATCCAGCACATCGTTCGCGGTGACGGACGCGAGAAGCTCATTGAAAAGCGCACAACTCGGCCACGCAATACCGATTCCAGCCACGATGCCGGTGACGCGGCAGCAGGGGAGGAGATTTAAATGGCATCTGCGAAGACAATTATGGACAAGGGCTGGAGCCGTGACGAGATGGCACAGCAGGCCGCTGAAGAGCTGCGCGATGGCGACTATGTGAATCTGGGTATCGGCATTCCGACACTGGTGGCAAACCATATTCCCGAAGACGTGCGCGTTCTGCTGCAGAGTGAAAACGGAATTCTGGGAATGGGTGCCTTCCCATATGAAGGCGAAGAGGATGCTGACCTCATCAATGCGGGGAAGCAGACCGTGACATTGGTGCCGGGCGCGGCAATCTTCGACTCCGCCACCAGTTTCGGCATGATTCGCGGTGGTGCCGTGAAAATGGCCGTGTTGGGTGCGATGGAGGTGAGCCAGTGCGGTGACCTGGCCAATTGGATGATTCCGGGAAAGATGGTCAAGGGCATGGGCGGTGCGATGGACTTGGTCGCCGGTACCCCTCGAGTGGTGGTTTTGACCGATCATGTTTCCAAAGATGGCAAACCAAAATTGGTAAAAGCCTGCGAACTGCCCCTCACAGGTGCAAAAGTAGTGAAAAGGATTATTAGCAACCTGGGAAGCTTCGATGTCGCTGATGATCACCTGGTGCTACGCAGGCTGGCACCTGGGGTGACGCTGGCAGATATCGAGGCCAACACCGAAGCCGCATACGTGGTTGACCTCGAGAATTAAATACGCAGCAATCATGGTCAGTCCACACTCATCAGTTTTTGACTTAGGAGAATCCATCCATGAGTAACCTTCCAGCTCCCAGCCCGAATGATGTCGTTATCCTCGCTGGTGCCCGCACCCCGCAGGGCAAGCTGCTCGGTCAGCTGGCACCGCTTACTTCCGTCGAACTCGGCGCACATGCTGTCAAGCACGCTGTCCAGCGTTCCGGCGTTGCCCCGGAAGAGGTTGAGCACGTCGTTCTGGGCCAGGTGATTCTCGCAGGTGCTGGCCAGAACCCGGCTCGACAGGTCGCCATTAAGGCAGGTCTGCCATGGAATACGACCGCTGAGATTGTTAACAAGGTCTGTCTCTCGGGTCTAAACGCTGTCATTCACGCCGCTCGCTTGATTCGCCTCGGTGATGCAGACGTCGTTGTTGCAGGTGGTCAGGAGTCCATGACGCACGCTCCGCACGTTGCACGCGGTGTTCGTCAGGGCAAGTCCTTCGGTGCGCTGAAGCTGGAGGACACCTTGGAGCGCGACGGTCTGGTCGACTCCTTCGATGGTGTGTCCATGGGTACGCTTACCGACGGTCCGAACAGCGACCTCGGCATTAGCCGCGAGCAGCAGGACGAGGTTGCGGCCGCTTCTCACCAGCGTGCGGCTAAGGCGCAGGAAGACGGTATTTTCGCGCAGGAAATCGCTCCAATCGAGATTCCGCAGCGCAAGGGTGACCCGGTAGTTGTCGACACCGACCAGGGCATTCGCCCGGAGACCACGGTGGAGACCCTGGCTAAGCTGCGCCCGGTCTTCCTGAAGGAAAACGGCACCATCACTGCCGGTAACTCCTCGCCGATTTCCGACGGTGCCGCAGCAGTTGTGCTGGCATCGCGTGCTTACGCAGAAAAGCACGGACTGGACTACCTCGCAGTTGTGGGCAAGGCTGGCCAGACCGCAGGTCCGGATAACTCCCTGCACGCTCAGCCTGCGGACTCTTTGAAGGAGGCCCTGCGTCGCGCTGAGTGGGACGCGCAGGAGCTCGACTTCATCGAGATCAACGAGGCATTTGGTGCGGTGGCCGTCAAGTCCCTGCGTGAGCTGGACTACCCGCTGGAGAAGACCAACATCCACGGTGGCGCGATTGCCCTCGGCCATCCGATTGGCTGCTCTGGTGCCCGCCTGACTCTGACCGCTGCGATGGAGCTGAACCGTCGCGGTTCGGGTCGCGCTGGTGTGTCCCTGTGCGGTGGCGGCGGTCAGGGCGATGCGCTGCTGCTGTACCGCGACTAATCGCAAAAGGCTGAAAAACTCAGCAAGCCCGCGTTGTGGTTTCCACTCTATGGATGCCACAACGCGGGTTTTGTTGTCTCCTGGGGGAGCCCCTGCGCGAAGGTGATTCGAGTTTTCAATTAGGTTAGGAGCTATGACAGGCTTTAGCTCCCTCGATGGTGAACAGACCTTCCCTTGGCTTCCCTCTGGCCCGGCGCTACTCTTCGCCCCGGCTGACCGTCCGGAACGTTTCCAGAAAGCTGCTGAACGATCGGACATGGTCATCATTGACCTGGAAGACGGCGCTGCCGTTGACAATCACGAGCAGGCACGTGCGAACATCATCAACAATCCGCTCGACCCGGAGACGACTATTCTTCGGATCACCGGTCCCGGGACTCCGACCTTCGCGGAGGATGTCGCCTTTGCCCGTGCATGTGATTACGACATCGTCATGGTGCCCAAGATTCGAGACTCCATCCCCGCAGAGCTCGAGGGGTTGAAGATCATCGCGATGATTGAAACCCCGCAGGCCATGATTAATATCCAGCAGATTGCCACCCACCCGGACGTTGTGGGTCTGTTCTGGGGTGCCGAAGACCTGACCGCCGAACTCGGCGGGGTGTCCTCGCGGCAGAGTGTGGATGAAAACCCACGTCGCCACTACCGAGACCCGCAGCGTCTGGCGCGAGCACTTGTTCAGGTCCATGCAGCTGCAGCGGGCATTGCCGCCATTGATGCCGTTCATACTGACTTTCGCGATGAGCGCGGCCAGTACCTAGAGGCTCTCGATGCCGTGGGCTGCGGTTTCTTGGCTACGGCCTGCATCCACCCAGCGATGGTGCCGCCGGTGCGCAAGGCATACAAGCCGTCGGAAGCAACGCTTGCCCGCGCCCGGAAGATCGTCGAACACGCAGGTACGCACACTGGCGCCTTCCAGCTCGATGGCGAGATGATTGACGCGCCCGTCGTAAAGCAGGCGGTGGCAGCGCTCGCGCGTGCGGGAATTACGGAGTAACTAGCGGCGGGATTTCGCTAGGTTCGCGGTGACCTTCCGGTCGATGCGGCCGAAGTTGTAGTACGCCGCACAAGCGCCTTCGGGGGAGACCATGCAGGTGCCGATGGGGGTCGCCGGGGTGCAGGCAGTGCCAAAGACCGCGCACTGCCACGGCTTGATGTGGCCGGTAAGCACAGAACCGCATTCGCAGGTCACGGGGTCTGGGATACGGCGCCCCGGCACCTGGAAACGGCGCTCGGCGTCGAATGCCGCGTACTCCTCAGAGATGCCGAGGCCGGAGTTTTCAATCCAGCCGAGGCCACGCCACTCGAAGGTGTCGCGGAGGGAAAAGACGCGGTCCATAAGTTTCTGCGCGGTGGTGTTGCCGGAGGAGCGCACAACGCGCGCGTACTGGTTGTCCACCCGCGACTTACCGGCAGCAACGTCGCCGCTGACGAATTGATCCAGCAGCATGACGACGGCCTGGAGCACATCCAATGGCTCAAAACCGGTGACCGCCACTGGCAGATTAAACTCGCGCGGCAGGAACTCAAAGGCGTCCGTGCCGGTGGTTGTAGCTACGTGACCTGGGCCGATGAAACCATCGACCTTGGTTTCGCCGCCGTTGACGATGGCGCGCAGTGGCGGCTCGATGAGTACGTGGTTGGAAAATACGGAGAAGTTTTCCACTCCCTGACGGCGCGCGGCCTCAATGGTCACGGCAGTCGACGGGGCGGTTGTCTCAAACCCGACGGCGAAGAAAACGACCTGCTTATCGGGGTTATCGGTGGCAATCTTCAGCGCGTCGAGAGGCGAGTAGACAAAGCGCACATTGGCGCCGCGCGCACGTGCCTGCATCAGCGACGTTTCGGACCCCGGAACACGCATCATGTCGCCGAAGGTCGTGAAAATGACGTCTTCTTGCTGTGCCAGCCAAATGGCATCGTCGACGCGGCCCATGGGGATGACGCAGACGGGGCAGCCGGGCCCGTGGATCAGCTCGATGTTCTCGGGAAGGAGGTTTTCCAAGCCGTAACGGTAAATGGTGTGCGTGTGCCCGCCACAGACTTCCATCAGCGCGATGGGCTTTTCCAGCTTGGTGGCCTCGCGTTCAATGCGTGCGAGCAGCTTCTTCGCAGCGGCGGGGTCGCGGAATTCGTCAACGTATTTCATGGTGCCGTCCAGCCCCTCAGTTGATCTGTGACGATGAGAAGGATTCCAGCTCATCCTCGTAAGTGTCGCCGCCTAGCTGTTTGATTTGCTGGAGCGAAAGTCTGGCTTCTTCCTCGTCGATCTTGCTCATGGCGAAACCGACATGTACGAGAACCCAGTCACCGGCGGTGAGGTTCTCGTCAACAAGTAAATCGGTGGAAATCATGCGTGCGACGCCACCAATTTCCACTGTTGCACGGGCAGCATCGTGGACTTCTGTGATGACGGCAGGGACACCAAGACACATACGCTTCTCCTCGTTTGCAATACTTATCGAGACTACCATCAGAGGCAGCGAGCCTCGTTTTCGAAGGACGAGTGACGCAAGCAGTTTTGTCCGCCACCAGCTGTGAAGTTAGGGATAGTGAGCATGCAGCCGAAGAATCGTCTGAACACCAACGAAGCCAAGGTAAACACCAATATTGGTCGCGTTCGGGCACGTCCGTTCAGGCTTCTCGACGATTATGTCACCTTGCAACACGGCTCCGGTGGAAAGGCCTCCGCAGCTCTGGTTGAACAGGTCTTTTTCGACGCCTATGGCAATGAAATTTTAGGGCAGGGTGGCGACTCCGGGCTGTTCGCTGCCGAAGCCGTCGTCGAGGCTGCGGCAGCTTCTGCACATGGTGGGGCGCGGTTGGCAATGTCCACCGACTCCTATGTGGTCAATCCCATCGAGTTCCCGGGCGGCAACATCGGGGATTTGGCCGTCAACGGCACGATTAACGATCTAGCAGTAGCTGGAGCCAGGCCCCTGGCGCTGACCGCATCGTTCATTCTGGAAGAGGGGCTGGAGATTGCGACTCTGCGCCGCATTGTGGCGAGTATGCGCGTCGCTGCCGATGCCGCAGGGGTGAGCATCGTCGCCGGCGACACCAAGGTTGTGCCGAAGGGCGCAGGTGACCAGGTCTACATCACCACGGCCGGGGTGGGCGTGGTCCGCGGCGCCTACGCCGGTGCCGCTACGGAAGGATCTGTCTACGCAAACATCGAGGCCGGAGACCGCATCCTCGTCTCCGGTCCAATCGCCGATCACGGCATGGCCGTCATGCTCGCCCGCGGCGACTTGGCGCTGGCCGCGCCTATCGAGTCCGATACCCGCGCAGTTAACGGTCTGGTCGAAGCGCTACTTGAAGCTGCCCCCGGTACTCGCTGGATGCGCGATGCCACCCGCGGCGGCCTCGGGACCGTTGCCAACGAGCTCGCCCGCGGCACCGGTCTTGGTGTTGTGCTTGACGACGAATCCATTGCGGTCCGTGAAATGACCCGTGGCGCCTGTGACATGCTCGGCATCGATCCGCTCTACGTCGCCAATGAAGGTACATTCGTCGCCGTTGTCCCCGCCGAGCAAGCCGAGGCAGCGCTCAGTGCGCTGCACGCAGCCGGGGCTCCCGAGGCTCGTGATATCGGCTCCATCGAGGACGAGCCCGCCGCTTCCGTGGTGCTGGTCACCGGATTCGGTGGCACCCGCATGGTGGACATGTTGGTCGGCGACCCGCTGCCGCGCATCTGCTAGACGCACGTGCCGGTTGCCGCCAGCAGGCGCCCGGCCACTGCCTGGCCAAGACTCAAGCCGCCATCGCCCGGCGGCACAATCTGATGCTGCAACAGAGTAAAGCCCTCAGCTGCAACTTCACGCCGCAGCAGCTCCATCAACAGCGCATTATTCGCGCAACCCCCGCTGACGCCGACAACATCGGTGCCGGCTTCCTCCGCAGCCTGCACCAATCGCTTGGCGACGACACCCGCGACCCCACCGTGAAATACAAATGCGGCCTGCTCAACGTCAGGCGATGCTACCGCCTCCCGAATGGCGTCCTGGAAGGGCACTGGCTTGGTCTCTGAACTGGCCGCTTCAAGCGCTTCCGCATGTGACCTCACGTAGCGAGTCGCCGCTGCCTCCAACTCCATGGCCGCTTGCGCCTCGTAGCTGATGGCCCCGCCACCGCGCCAGCGAGGAAGCAGCAGAGCTGCGGCGGCATCGAATATGCGGCCGAGAGAAGACGTTTGCACTGTGCCAACTCCCGTCGCCAACTGGCTTTTAACCAGGGCTACTTCGCGCTCGTTGGAGAGATTGCGCAGGAGGTGGTCGTCGTCAAGCCCCCAAGCATGAGCGAGACCGAGGGCGAGCCTCCACGGGTGTGTGACGGCACGATCGCCGCCGACCAACGGGAAAGAGGGGCAGTGCCAGGTGCGTTCCCAGTTTGCGGAACTGCGACTGAGCGTGAGAACCTCGCCGCCCCAGATGGACCCATCGGTGCCATAGCCGGTGCCGTCGAGGGTGGCGACAACTGCATGACCCGCATTGGGGGAGAGGAGACGCTGCTCCGCGAGTAGGGAGAGCGCGTGTGCGAAGTGGTGCTGAACTGCGAGGAGTTCGATGTCGTGCTCGGCGGCGAAGCGTTCGGCGAAGGCGGTCGTGGCGTAGCCCGGATGAAGATCGCAGACGACAAGGTCCGGGGTCGCATCGCGCATGGAAAGGAGCTGGTCAACTGCTCTCTGGTAGGCCTTCTGGCTGGCCCACGAACCCATGTCGCCAATGTGCGCGGAGACGTGAGCGAGGTCCCCATGCGCGATAGCGAAAGTGTTCTTCAGCTCTCCGCCGGTCGCGAAAATGGTGGGTTGGGACGTGTTCCGGGCGCTGGTGCCAGGGCCAGTGTCAGTGCCAGGGCCAGGGCCAGTGTGGCTACGAGAATCGGTGGGCGTGATTGAAACGGGGACGGGAGCGAAGCCGCGGGACCGGCGCGATGGGGCGGTGCCGATGAAAACCGAATCTTCAACGGGTACGTGGATTTCGCGGTCGTGGAGGATGAAAGCGTCGGCGATGTGACCGAGCTTCTTCAGCGCGTCGGCATTGTCGGTACAGACGGGCTCGCCACTGAGGTTGCCGCTGGTGACCACGAGCGGGCGATCGCAAAGCAGCAGGTGAATGCCTGAGTACGGAAGCATAATCCCGAAGCTGTCGAGGCCCGGTGCGATGAGATTGGAAAGCGGCCCCGACCGCTGCTTCGGTGCAATCACAATCGGTGCCTCAGGGGAGTCGAGGAAACGCTTCTCCTGCTCAGTTAACTCAACCAGTTGGGCAGCGGTGTCAACAGTGGGGGCCATTACCGCTAACGGTTTGTCGGGTCGACGTTTGCGCATCCGTAGTTTCTCGCAGGCAGCGTCATTGGTGGCATCGCAGACCAGGTGAAAACCACCAATACCTTTGACGGCGAGCAGGGCGCCGTCGTCAAGCAGTGCGTGTGCGCGACGAAAGAGCGCGAGAACCTCCTCGCGGGAGGTGGCGGTGGCGGTGCCGCCTGCATCGTGCCAGCTCAGACGCGGGCCACAGTCGAAGCAGCTGATTGGCTGAGCGTGATAGCGGCGGTCGGTGGGGTCGGTGTACTCGCGCTCGCACGGGGTGCACATCGGAAAGGCCGCCATAGTGGTGCGCGGGCGGTCGTAGGGCAGTTCAGTGATGATGGACAGGCGCGGTCCGCAGTTGGTGCAGGAGATGAAAGGGTAGAGGTAGCGCGGGTTGGTAGGGTCGAAAAACTCACGGCGGCAGTCCGGGCACAGTGCAGTGTCGGGCGGAAGCAGTGCGCGGCCGGAGTAGCTGTGGCGAGAGGGCACGATGGTGAACTCGCGCTCATGGCCCAGTGTCGCGATGTGCTCGGCGGAGTGATTGATGATGCGGGCAAGCGCCGGCAGTTCGGTGAAAAGCTGGCTGCGGAAGGCAGCGAGGGCGTCCGGTGGGCCTTCTACCTCGATGAATACGCCCTGCTCATCGTTGCCACAGAAGCCGACGAGACCCGCGCGCCGGGCGATGGTGGCGACAAAAGGGCGGAATCCGACCCCCTGGACGATACCTTCGATACGCCAGCGAATGCGTTGAATACTCGTACCCATCCCCGCCCCGGTCGCGCCTGCCTTTTCCATGCATTCAACTTTACGTAAGCGGCTCGGGTCCGTTCGCACTGCTAGTTTGGAGATTGTGCACGAAGTAGCGTTGAGCATGCAGTTAGCGAAGGTTGTCACGAGAGCAGCCGAAGGTCGAACTGTACGCACTGTGCACCTGCGGATAGGCGCTCTACGGCAGGTTGTGCCAGAAACCCTTTCATACGCGTGGGATTTCGTCAGTCGCGATACCGGTTTGGGGGACGCGAAATTGGATATTGACTGGGTACCTGCGGTTGTCGAATGCGCGCACGGGCATCGCGAACAGGTGGGGCCACTCGACGGCCTGCTGTGCCCCACGTGTGGAAAGCCAGGACGCGTAATCTCGGGGGAAGAGTTCACAATCGTCGACATCGACGTCGACACGCACAAGTAGGAAAGACGGTTTTATCATGGGACGTTTCCACCGGCATGACGGCGATGACGCACACCACCATCACCACCATCATCATGACCACGACCATGACCACCATCACGGCCATGACCACGTTCATCTCGCCGATCCCGATGACACTAGCCACGGCGACCACTCGGGTTATGAAACCGGCGTGGAACGCGTGACCATCCTCGAGGACATCTTCAGCGAGAACGACCACCGCGCGGAGCATAATCGCGAGCTGCTTGCTGAGCATGGCGTGGAAGCCATCAACCTGATGAGCTCCCCGGGTTCAGGCAAGACTGCGCTGTTGGAGAAGACACTGGCGGCTGCGCAGGGAAAGCTGCGCGTCGGCATTATCGAGGGCGATATTGAGACGGCTCTCGATGCCGACCGCTTGGAGGGTTACGGGGCACAGATTTCGCTGCTGAACACGGGCAACGGATTCGGTGGTGAATGCCACTTGGACGCCCCGATGGTCTCCCGCGCGCTCGAGGGGCTGGATTTGGCCACGCTTGACCTGGTCATGATTGAAAATGTGGGAAACCTTGTCTGTCCGGCTGAGTTTGAGGTCGGCGAGACTCGCAAGGCAATGGTCTACTCCATCACCGAGGGGGAGGATAAGCCGGTCAAGTACCCGGTGATGTTCCGCTCTGTGCAGGTAGTGGTTATCAACAAGATGGACCTTGCCCCGTACCTTGACTTCGACATGGAGCTCTTCCGCGCCAACCTGGAAAAGGTCAATCCAGGCGTGAAGGTGATTGAGGTCTCCGCTAAGACCGGGGAGGGCATCGACGAATGGCTCCGTTGGGTCAACCCTGCGCTGGTTGATTAAGCGCGCGCCGGGGGCCGTCGTGAAGCAATGGGAGGCGTCACGGCATGCTTGACGACGGCTCCGTTACCCCCCCTCGCTTCGCTCCACCTTAGTGGGGGATAGGTGATATCCCGCTGTAATCTGTGGCGGTTTTTCACGTTCACTACCTGTACCTGGAGCTATATTTACGCAACATTTATCTTGCATATTATTTTGTTATAACCGCAGCGCAGCACCATTATTCAGGTTGTTCTTAGGTCGCTATACTTGGCCATGTATAGGCAATGGGCCTTGGTAGTTGTAAAACCTCGAAACCAATATTCCTAATAACTAAGCAGAAGGCGCAGCGAAAAAAATGATTAGTGGCGCGAATTGGCAGGAAGGGACCCTCGGCGAAAACCTCGCTAGAGCTGGTGTCTCACGGCGCAGTTTCATGAAGTTTTGTGGCACTATGGCGGCAATTTTTGCCGCCGGAACTCCGAATGTCGGTGAGGCTGCGGCGCAGTCACTGACTCCCTCAGCGGAGGAAATCGCAGATAAGCTCTCGGCTGTAAAGAAGCCGAAGGTGGCTTGGCTGCAGTTGCAGGAATGTACCGGATGTATGGAATCCGTATTGCGTTCCGGAGGCACGACTGCTGAAGACGTGGTGCTGAACCTGGTTTCAATGGACTATAACGAGCTGCTCATGGCACCGTCCGGGCACGCGGCCGAAAAAGCTTTGGATGACATGAATGCGGAGGACCACATTCTGGTGGTCAATGGCTCGATTCCGACCGGCGAGAACGGTGCGTACTGCACCATTGGTGGTAAGTCGGCAGAGCAGGTGCTGCTCGAGGCTGCTGAGAAGGCCACGGCAATCCTGGCCGTTGGTGCCTGCGCAGTCTGGGGTTCTGTCCAGGCTGCTAAGCCGAATCCGACCGGCGCTAAGGGCGTCGATGAGATTATCAAGGATAAGCCGGTGATTAACGTCTCTGGTTGTCCGCCGATTGGTGAGGTGATTACGGCCACCCTGACGTACGTACTCACTTATGGCAAGACTCCGGAGGTCGACGCTGAGGGAAGGCCAAAGTTTGCCTACGACCAGCGTATTCACGACTCCTGTCCGCGTCGCGCGCATTACGATGCCGGTCAGTTCGTGAAAACCTTCGACGACGAGGGCGCACGAAACGGCTGGTGCCTTTACGAGGTCGGCTGTAAGGGGCCATCCACGTTTAGCCCATGCCCAATCGTGCAGTGGAACCTTAAGTCCGGTTGGCCAATCGGTGCTGGTCACCCATGTATTGGCTGTACTGAGAAGGACTTCTTCGACCAGTTCACTCCGTTCTACGACAAGCTGCCGGGAATCCCGGGTATTGGAGTGGAGTCCAGCGTGAACACGGTCGGCGTTGGACTGCTGGCTGCCACTGCCGCGGGTGCCGCGGTCCATGGCGGACTCACACTGGTGAAGGAACTGAAGATAAGGCGCTCCAACGGCGAAGAAAAGGTGTTGGCTGCGTTTGGTGGTGTGGAAGGCCGGAAGCCACCGATGGTCGACCTTCCTTCAAACTCACCAGGCACGCAGAGCGAGACAGCATCCGATTCGAAGGACAACTAAGGGGGCATAGGACATGGCTACGGAAAAAGTTGTAATCGACCCGATTACCCGAATCGAGGGACACCTTCGCATTGAGCTGGAACGCGAGGGAGACCAGATCAAAACCGCGTGGAGTGAGACTACTCAGTTCCGCGGTATCGAAACCATTGTGAAAAACCGCGATCCTCGCGATGTTTGGGCATTCGTTGGTCGTATCTGTGGTGTGTGCACGGGTACTCACTCGGTGGCGTCCATTGCCGCTGTCGAAGATGCCATTGGCTCGACACCGCCCCCGCAGGCACGTCGTATTCGCGACCTGGTGATTGGCTCGCAGGAGATTCACGACCACGTCGTTCACTTCTACCATCTTCACGGTCTGGACTGGATTGATGTCACGAAGGCTCTCGAGGCAGATCCGAAGAAGACCGTTGAGTTCGCGCAGTCGATCGGCTCGACGTGGAAGGGCAATAACGAAGAAACCTTCGCCCGGGTCAAGGAGACCGTGCAGGGCATTGTGGACTCCGGCCAGCTGTCCATCTTCACCGGCGGCTACTGGGGACATGAGGACTACCGCTTGCCACCTGAGGCCAACCTGATGGCAGTGTCGCACTACCTCGACGCCTTGGCTTTCCAGCGCTCTATCATCCGCATTAACACCGTCTTCGGCGGTAAGAATCCACACCCGAACTTCCTGGTCGGAGGCATGGCGTGCTCCATCGACCCGGAACGCTCGGAGACTGTCAACCAAGTCGGCATTGATCAGATCAAGTCCTGGATCGACGAGATCGTGGAGTTCGTCAATGACTGCTTCTACCCAGATGCAGTCGCCATCATGAGCGTTTACAAGGACTACTTCGACATCGGTCGCTCCTCCGACAGCTTCCTGGCGGTAGGCATGGCCGGCGCCACTTACTCCGGCGACCCGGCTAAGTCCCGTGTCCAGACGGTGCATCCAAACATCAAGCCCGGTGTCATTCTCGACGGTGACTACACCAAGCTCCACCCATTCCAGCCGGAAAAGATCGAGGAATTCATCAACTCCGCCTGGTATACGCAGGAAGCCGGCGATGATGTCGGCCTGAAGCCGTACGACGGCGAGACAACTGTGAACTACACCGGCCCGAAGCCGCCGTATGAGTGGCTGTCGGACAATGAAAAGTACACCTGGTCGAAGGCGCCGCGTTACGACGGTCGCGCTGTTCAAGTTGGCCCGGTTGCTCGTGTGCTGTTGGCGTACCTGCAGAAGGAGCCGGAGACAATGCGCCTGGTCGACGAGGTCATGGATAAGCTCGACCTGCGCATTGAGCAGATGAACTCCACTGCGGGACGCACCTACGCACGTGCTGTGGAGTCTGTGACCACCGCCAATTACTTGGCAGATCACATTTTCCCGGAGTTCGTTGAGGCTCTGAAGAACGGCGACATCGATGTCTTCGACAACAGCCGTTGGGAGCCGACCACGTGGCCGGAAAAGTGCCAGGGCGTGGGTTTCCTCGAGGTCGCTCGTGGCATGCTCAGCCACTGGGTCAAAATTGAAAATGGCAAGGTGACCAACTACCAAGCCGTGGTTCCGACCACGTGGCTGGCCGGTGGCCGTGACCCGAAGGGGCAGCTTGGCCCATACGAGCACGCGCTGGCTGGCGATGGCACGCATCCGCTGGTTGATCCCGAGCAGCCGCTTGAACCACTTCGCACGATTCATTCCTTCGATCCATGTATGGCCTGCGCAGTCCACATTTTGGATCCGGCTGGTCAGGAAATGTTTAAGGTGACGACCGCATGACACCCTCAGTGAGTGAAAATCCGGAACTGCGACTAAAAGATTCCAAGGGCAACCCCCTGGTTATTGCGGTTATTGACGCACACACCAGCCACTGGTTGTCGCCATCCGAGGTCATTCAGGCCGCAGCAATTGTCCCGGACGACTCCCGCGATCCTGTCGACCTTGCGCTGAAGGTCAGCTTGCGTCGTCGTCGTGACGATCTTTTCCATCTCGACGGCACGCCACTGATGAAACTGACCCCGGATTCCTACGACCCGGCAACACCTGACCGCCGTTACTCCATCGCCAAGGTGCACGGCCTCAACATTGCGGATCAAACGGTCGATGTCGCCATCATGCGCGGTGAATTGAATGCGGTCGTTGAGGCATCCACGATGTCCCGTGAGGAAGGCGTTCTACTTCGTCGTAACGCGAACATGCACCATGGTCGCGGGCACCGCAGCATGGGCGTCGCGCTTGCTCCCATTGACAAAGACGGAAATATCATCGGAGAGTTCATCTTCGAAGGATTCGTGGCAATGGGGCTGCGGAAACTCGACGAGGCCATTGCGGAGAACAAGAAGGGCTCCGGTTCGTGGGTCGAGGTTCACCTGTGGGGATGGGCGCTGCGCGTTCAACATTGGTTGAACCTGGCGCTGATGTTGGTGATGACCTTTACTGGCTGGTACATCATGCAGCCCTATTTGACTGAGCGCACCTATGACGGCTCGGCCGCGGGATTCGCGATGGGATATGTCCGTTTCGCGCACTTCTTAGCCGGATTCCTATGGATCGCGGTGGGGCTATGGCGTGTCATTCTGCTGTTTGTTACCCACGACCGACAAACACGATGGCGTGCGCTATGGCCGATTTATAACAAGCAGGATGTTAAAGACCTCTGGCACACGATGCAGTACTACCTCTTCCTGCGCAAGGAAGGGCCGTTCTACTTCGCTCACAATCCGCTGCAGCAGCTGGCGTACACCGGCATTTATGTGATGTGTTTCATTCAGATGCTCACAGGCTTGTCGCTATACGCGATGATGGATCAGTCCAACTGGTTCTTCCAGCTGCTGGCTATGCCGACGCACTGGATTGGCATCGGCTACTTCCGCCTGATTCACACAATCATCATGTACCTGATTTGGCTCTTCGCCATCATTCACGTCTACCTGGTCATCCGCTCCGATGCGGTGCACAACCACGGTGGTCTGTCCTCGATGATTGGTGGCTCTGTCTGGCTACCGCGCGGCACGCAACCGGTTGACTCTCCACGCATTGGATAGGAGATCATTGGGTAACGATAAGGTGTCCGACGCAGTCACCGGTGCTGATGCTGGCACTCCGTTGGTGACGGTTCTTGGCATCGGCAACCCCGTCATGGGCGACGACGGCATTGGTCTCGAGCTGCTGAGGCGTCTTGCCCCAGAACTGGAATCTGCAGGCATGGGGCAGACAACGCAGGCTGGGGATTCTGCGCATCTGGTCTGGTCGCCCTCCAACCTCGATGATCCTGCGAACCTCGCCGGGCGAGGGGACGAATGGACGGGTGCGGTTGCCTACATCGATGGTGGCACCTGCGGTATGGAGTTGCTGCCCATCGTGCAGGAGGCCAAGAACCTATTGTTGCTCGACGCTCTCGCTGGTCCCGGGGATCCCGGTACCGTCGTCAAGCTCGTTGGTGACCAGATCCCGCGACTATTGGCGGCAAAGCTGTCCGCGCATCAGGTCGGCTTGCTGGATTTGCTCACCGCGGCGCGACTGCTGGGGCAGGAGCCTGAGCGCGTCGGTGTGGTGGGAGTGGTCTACGAGTCTGCCGACATGGTGGTGGGGCTCAGCAACACGGCACTTGGCGGCATTGAGGAGGCGACTGAGGTTGCGCGCGAGCTCATCGACAGCTGGCTTGCCGACGAGCGCGAAAGCGACGTCTAACTCTCGCCCTCAGCGTTGACCTCAACACTGGAGATTTCAAACTCGCGGCCGTGCCGCAAATCCGCAGTTGGGGTGCCGCAGACAGGGCAGGTTAGAGCATAGAATTCATCAATTTCATGCTCGGCCTCGCAGGTGGGGCAGTAGACCGTCGAGACAATGAGCTCGGCGTCTAACTCGGCGCCCTCACACTGCGTCGCGGCACTGGCCACAGGCCACGCGGCGATGAGGGAATCGTAGACGACTCCGGAGCGGTCGCCCACACGCATTGACACCTTTGTCACGGTACGTCCCGGGCAGACCTCGGCAATCTTTTCCACCACGCTGGTCAACAATCCAAGCTCATGCACAGATACCATTATGGCGAAGCACTCAGCGCGAAGGAGGCGCAGGCGGACCATGTCATCCAAATCCGTTCCGGCTACCCAGCACATCCAGCTCGATGAGCTTGTTGACCCATTCGAGGCACGACTGGATGTCTATCGCGATGACAACGGTGCCATCACACAGGTGTCCTTCGACCTTTCAGGGCTGCCGCGTATCGACGGGATGCTCGTGGGCAAGCAGGCATTGGATGTGCCAGATATCACCAAGCGGCTGTGTGGCCTGTGCCCGGTTGTGCATCATCTTGCAGGCGTACGGGCGGTGGAGGACCTCTACAGGATTTCCGACATTCCCCGAACCGCACAGTTGATTCGAGAGCTGCTGGTGGCCGGGTCGACCTTGGATAATCTAGCGACCAAGTTTGTGGCCGCCGACCGCGAGGGGGCGCGGGCAATGAAGCGTGCCGGAAAAGCCCTGATGCGGGCTGCGGGGGCACCGTCGCATTTCCCAGATGTCGCCGTCCCTGGCGGTGTGCGCGCGGCAGTGGATACGACGTTAGTTACTGAGGCAGAAAGTGCTCTGGAGGCGCTGGCTGAGACGGCGGTAATCAAGGAAGTGGAGCTTCTTGCCGCCCCCGATGCTTCTGATGCTTGGACGGATACTTTTGACGGTCTCGACGTCGCAGTCGTCGACGCTGACGGTGAACTTGCTCCGCTGGGAAATTACCTGGCAGTCGCGCGGCACGACACCGATACCGCAGCGCAGATTTTCCCGGCTGCTGATTGGCCTACACGTGTTCGGGAGTCCCGTCCGGGCGATGCCGCTCCCAGGCCGGTGTTTGATGCCTCGAAGGAGCTGGGCAAGGATGGCTGTGAAGGTCAGCGGGCAGATTTTTACCGGGTGGGGCCGGTCTCCAGGCAGGTTGTCGTCGATAAGCGTGGAATCAGCCCACGCGACGCCCAACGCCAGCTTCTCGCCGACACCGTGGCCTGGGCGAGACAGGTGCTTGCCGACGGGGAACTGCTCGGCGACCATGTGTGCGATCCGAATGCCGCGGCGGCGATTGAGAATGCTGACTTTGCAGGACCTCGCAGCGGTGTCGGGATGATCGACGGGCCGCGCGGGCTGTTAGTGCATCGTTATACGGCAGGAGCTGACGGCATCATTACGGATTGTCAGATTATGACACCGACTGCGCAGAATGAACCCTGGCTGACGCGTATGCTTACCGAGCAGCTGTGCGGTGGCGGGGAGACTGCGGGGGTCGAGAAGTCGATTTGGGCCGCTGATCCGTGCCTACCGTGTAGTTCGGCACCTGCGGGAGTGATGACATTCACGATGCAGGAACATGCCGGTGCACCTGCGGACAATATAACAACGGATAGCCCTGGTTCGGCGGACGCCCGACTGTAGTGGAGAGGACGAAGTAACACGATGTGTCTTGGAATTCCTGCCCGGGTTTTGGCAATCGCCGATGGTCCATTGCCGATGGCGACGGTGGATATGGCGGGGCAGAAGCGGCAATGCTCGGCAATGTACGTGCCTGAGCTGGTGGCAGGTGATTGGGTGTTCGTCCAGAACGGGTTCATCATGAACGTGCTGGACGAACAGGAGGCCAAGGAGGCCTTGGCCGCAATTGAGGAATATAACCTCATCGAACATGTCGCTGAGGTCTCCCCGAAGGGACGGGCCTAGTTCACGCAGGTCACGCCGGCGGCGTCGATAGCGGGGCGATCTTCCTGCGGAATTGCCCCGCCTTCCTGGCCGATGACATCGCCATTGGAACCATCTTCGACTTCAGGCGCGGGTTCGGCACCGTCGCCCGAATCAGCGGCCATTCCCTCTGATGTCAATCCCGGGCCTTCGTAGTCACCGGCAATTGTCACTGAGATGTGGTGCGGATCGAGGTATGGATCGTGGACAATCGGTACGCCACCGAGTGCCTCAGAGATGGCCTGCGCTGCCGGATCCTCTGGGTCAGCCGCATTGATCTGGCTGGAGGCAACGCCGGCGAACTCAGCGTTGCCGACCTCTCCCTGGGTGTAGCCCTTTTCCGTTAAGAAGCCTGAGACGCCGCTGGCCAAACCTTCGATGCCTGTGGCGTTGTAAACGCTGACTGTAGTTTCAGCCGCGTTGGGGTCAGCCTTCTTTTCGTCTTCTTCCTTCGCCGGAGCTTTTTCTTCCTTGGTGCCCAGCAGGGTCTCGAAGTACTGGTGAACCTGGCCCTTATCGATTGTGACCACGGACTCGCCATAGTCACCGACACCGTCAATCGAGGTCACCGGGATAGTTTCAAACTTCACGTTGCCACCACTGAGGCCCTGCATCTGGGTGGCAAATCCGGTGACATCCCAGTTGTCGTCGAGCACCACCGAGCGCTGGACAGCATTGCCCAGTTCAGACAGCTTCGCGGGATTAGACAGTGTGCCAGCGCCGAGCAGCTTATTGGTGAACGAGGCCATGAAGACCTGCTGGCGAGTAATTCGGTCGAGGTCACCGCGGGGCAGGCCGTGGCGCTGGCGGACGAATGAGAGCGCGTCGGCGCCCTTCAACGTCTGTGAGCCCGCTGGGAAATCTGCACCCGAGAACTCGTCGTAGACAGCCTCATTCAGACATACATCGACACCACCAATGGCATCGGTGAGCAGGACAAAGCCGAGCAGACCAACTTCTGCGTAGTGGTCAACGGTGATACCGCTGAGGTCGCTAATGGTTTCAATCAGAGCTCTACGTCCGGCCTCGGTCGAGCGACGCTCAATGTCTTCCGGCGAGGCCCCGCTTCCTGCGAGTTCCTCTTCTACCATTTGCTTTGTGTTGCCGTAGACACCATTAATCTTTGTGTTGCCTAGACGATTGGTGTGGACATAGGTATCGCGCGGAATGGAAATTGCCGTCGCTGAAGAACCATCGGCAGGAACACGAATCACAATAATCGTGTCTGTATTCGTGGCTTCTTCGTCGCCGGCACGCAGAAGCTCAACTTCTTCCGGAGTCAGCGGGTTGCCCTGGGCATCGGTGCGGGAGTCGGAGCCGACGAGCAGAATATCGGTTGCACCGTCCTTCTCACTGCCTAGACCGAAGTCGCCACCCGAACCCAAGTTGTCGGTGGTCCTACCAAGTGTCCACCAGCCAACTGCGGAAATAACCAGGATAATGGCTGAGAGCAGCACAAGCGCATTGCGCAGCATCGGCGGCCAAGCTTGGGCTGTACTCTCTGCAGAGGACGGTGGCGCTTGAATATCGCGTGCGTGACGCGCGCGTGGCGTGTGGCTGCTCAAACCGGGGCTCCTCTTAAACCGTTTTTCGAAAATATAATTTGTGCTGCATGTCTGCGTGGGCATTCCACACATCGTGGAGGGCAGTAAGCGGCTGCGGAAACTACATAAACCTTAACCGTCCAACCGTGTGCGGTTGCACCTCAACACAGTGTCAATCCGTATCCGGTTACACCTCAACACAGTGTCAATCGTATCTACGATAGTGATAAAGAAGAATATGTCTGAAATTTCAGTCTCGCATTTCGCCACTCATGGACCAACCCACAGCAACTCGCGGCGTCCCATTGTCGCCATAACTGGTGCGGCGGGACAGCTGGGTACTGCGCTTCAGTGTGATTCTTTTGCCGCCGGTGTTGAGGTGCGCGCTCTCACTCGGGCACAGTTGGATATCACTGATTCGGCTGCTGTGGAGGCAACGCCTCTGCTTGACGACGTCGACATCATCATTAACGCGGCAGCGGCGACCGATGTCGATGGCGCAGAATCCGATCCCGGTTCGGCGCACCTTATCAATGCACTTGGACCGAAGTACTTGGCGGCTCGGGCGAAAAAAGAAGGCGCGTATCTCATTCACATCTCCACCGACTATGTCTTCGGTGATGTAGCAATCGATGAGATGACGGGGCAGCGCCGAGCGCTGCGAGTTGATGATTTCACCGCGCCTCAGACTATGTATGGACGTACCAAGTTAGTGGGGGAGAATCATGTGCGTGATTCGGGTGCGCGTTTCGCTATTTTGCGCACGGCGTGGGTCTGGTCGGGGCCCACACAGCCGGAGGCCAAGGACTTCGTTTCCACGATGATGCGTCTGGCAGAGACGGCGACTGACGACAAAGGCAATCCGGCAATTATTAAGGTCGTTGACGATCAGCACGGAAACCCCACATTTGTCGGTGATCTCGCCGGAGCTGTCTGGGAGTTGTCCGAACGTGTGTTGTCCGAACCGAGCAGCGCACCGACCGGCACCTTCCATGTCACGGGCAGCGGTGAGGCGACATGGTTCGAAGTGGCTCGCGAAGTGTTTCGGCTCACCGGTCACGATCCGCAGCGTGTGGCGGCTTGTACCAGCAGTGAGTTCCCACGTCCGGCCCCGCGGCCGGCCTGGTCCGTGTTGGATGGTTCGGCATGGAGTGAGGTAGGTCTACATGCGCTTCCGGAGTGGCAGGACACTTTGCGTGCTGTCCTGACCTAGGGTCTAGGTTTGTGAATGCAACCTCGAATTCCCCGCAACCCTCGCAGCTTCCGCTCGGTGTGGTCACCGTGACCTTTTCGCCCGGTGAGCACCTGAGCAAGCTGGTGGATTCGCTGGGCCCCGCCGCCAGTGCCTCCACGCGTCTGATTATGGCCGACAACGGCTCGACGGATGGTTCCGTGGAGAAGGAAGAAGCTCGGGCCAAGGAGACCGGAGCGGATGTTCAGCTTCTGCGTACCGGCGGCAACATTGGCTATGGCGCGGCCGCCAACCGTGGCATTGCGGAGCTGGGGCGGGCTCGCCGTGCTGGTGAAATCAATCTTGATTACGTCATGCTGGTCAACCCTGACGTGGTGTTTGCCCCTGGCGCAATCGATGTTCTGTTGGAATGCGCGCAGCGCAACCCCAAAGCTGGAGCGATTGGTCCGCTGATTCGCGAGGCGGATGGCAGCGTGTACCCGTCGGCACGCGCGGTTCCTAAACTTGTCAGCGGTATCGGACACGCGCTGCTTGCCGATATCTGGCCTACTAACCCTTTCTCACGTCACTACCGGGATGACACGGATATGGATCGTGAGCGATCGGCGGGATGGTTGTCGGGCGCATGCCTGCTGCTGCGGTGGGATGCGTTCGACCAGATTGATGGCTTTGATACCCGCTACTTCATGTACATGGAGGACGTGGATTTGGGTGACCGACTGGGCAAGGCCGGTTGGAGCAATGTTTTCTGTCCCCGTGCAGAGATACGTCACGCGCAGGGACATTCTGCCAGTAAGCACCCGGAAATTACCGTAAAGGCCCATCACGAGTCGGCATACCGTTTTATGTCAGATCGCCTGCCGGGGCCGGCGCTGGCACCTGTGCGACTGGCATTGCGTTTGGGGCTGTTCCTGCGTGGCAAAGTCATAATCGCGGTCAAAAAGCGTAGGAATTAATTAACTGTTGGAACGATCCATCGAAGAAAGTTACCGATTTCATGACTACCGAAGTTCGTCCGAGTGCTGGGCATGGCTCCGCCTTCCAGCCGGGAGCGGATGCTGCACAGCAGGCGGGAGCCACGTTGGCTGAACAGACTGACGCTGTCATTCTGGTTGGCGGGCAAGGTACGCGTTTGCGTCCCCTTACCGTGAATACGCCGAAGCCGATGCTGCCCACGGCAGGGCATCCATTCCTGGAGCATCTGCTTGGCCGCATTCGTGCAGCAGGTATGAAGCACGTGGTATTGGGCACCTCCTACCGAGCTGAAGTATTTGAAGAACACTTCGGCGACGGTTCGGATTTGGGTCTCGAAATTGAATACGTCTTTGAGGCTGAGCCGCTGGGAACCGGTGGCGGTATCCGAAACGTCCTAGACAAGCTGCGCTATGACACCGCAATGATTTTCAATGGCGATGTCCTCGGCGGTACCGACTTGCGCGCGGTGTTGGGCACCCACGCGGAGAAGGATGCGGACGTCACGATGCACCTCGTCCGTGTGCCGGATCCACGCGCGTTCGGCTGTGTTCCGACCGATGAGGATGGGCGCGTCCTGGAGTTCCTGGAGAAGACCCAGGATCCGCCGACCGATCAGATTAATGCCGGTATCTACGTGTTCCGCCGCGAGATTATCGAGTCGATTCCGGCTGGTCGCCCCATCAGCGTTGAGCGTGAAATCTTCCCAGCGCTGCTTGACCGCGGTATGAACGTCTACGGTCACGTTGATTACGCCTACTGGCGTGACATGGGGACTCCGGGTGACTTCGTCCGCGGCTCCTCCGATTTGGTCCGCGGTATCGCGCCGTCACCACTTCTAGAGGGTAAGCACGGCGAAGCGCTTGTCGACGAATCTGCGTCGGTCGGTGGCGGTGCTCTTCTCTACGGTGGCTCTGTTGTCGGCCGTGGGGCGGAGATTGGTGCGGGAGCTCGGATTGATCAATCGGTGATCTTCGACGGCGCACGCATCGGTGCCGGTGCTGTGATCGAGCGCTCTGTGATTGCCGATGGTGCCGATATTGGCCCGCGAACGGTCATCAGTGATGCCATTATCGGCGAGGGTGCCGTCGTTGGTGCGCGCTGTGAATTGATCAACGGTATCCGTGTGTGGCCGGGCGTCCAGATTCCAGATCACGGAGTACGTTTTTCGACGGATGTCTAGTCTGCAGCCTTCGGCGTGTCAGATTTTTGTCGGCAATATCTGATTAGAGTTGCCGAAGTGTCGCCAAAGGTGCTGGTGAGAGGCGTGTGGCGAATGTGATTGAGTTCAGGTGGCAGGTTTAGAGTTCGGGGGCCATCCTTCAACCTGAACTTAATCCCCAACGCGGGGGGAGGGGCTTCAGGGGCAATGAAAAGTATTGGGGCAAATTCTCTATTCGGCTTGACCGATGGTGGGTTACACGTGTGTAATCACAAATGTGTGTTTCGCACACTAAGCCCAATTTAAAGACCCGCAGCAACAATCATCAGGAGGCCCTCGGCATGGAAAAGTCCAGCATGTTTGATGGCGGCTCTGCTGTGGATAGTGAGACGAATGCGGGTGACATCGCTGTGAATGATAGCTCCTCTGAAAACCAGCCTCGGCCGTTGACAGAGTGGGCAGATGACCTTTCGGGGTTGTTTGAAGCCGTCGATCAGGACTGGCAGGAGCAAGCTCTGTGTGCCCAGACCGATCCAGAAGCTTTCTTCCCTGAGAAGGGTGGATCCACTCGCGAAGCAAAGCGTATTTGTCGTGCTTGTGGTGTGCGAGATGAATGCCTGGAGTTTGCTCTCGAGCATGATGAGCGCTTCGGCATTTGGGGTGGCCTCTCTGAGCGTGAGCGCCGCCGTTTGAAGCGGCAGATTGGCTAGGGCAGCCGGTTCTGTATTTTATCCTTCGCTCGACCTCGCAGTTTCCCCTTGGGTAATACCCTGGGGGATTTTTCGGTGAACGAGTTTTTCCTGCTCTCTAGGGTTAATAGACGAAAATATGTCCGCTCAGCATGTCGCTGGGTGGGCCCTTTTGTCGCTTAGTTCTTAATGCGAGTTACTGACTGCGTTTATGACAAAAATCGCCCGAAAAATGGCCTGAAAGTGTCATAAACTTGCACAGTTTCACATTTGCAGCCCGTATTCACGCGTGCAGCCGGTAATTTATGGGGTCTGACCAGTTACTATCTTGAGAATCACACACTGTTTGTCTATTAACCCGGTCTCTAGGGAGCTCCTTAGGAGAAAGCTTTCTACAGGAAGTTCTCGTTGAAACTAGGGTCCACCTCAACCGGGTCAATGCCCAGATATACCGCTACCAGGCGGGTCAGTACATATTGCAGCATCTGGTCGAGTTCCACTCGGCCCGAGACACGGCGCTCAATGGGGCGGCGGAACACTACTACGCAGGGGCGGGTGGGGTTGCCTACGCGGTCAATGCCAGCGGGGATAAGCCGTCCCAGTGGTACAGGTCCGTCAGCGACAATCTCTTCCGGGAAGTACATGTCCGGGCGTAACTGCATGCGAGGAATCGTGTCGATGGCGATGTCCAGGTGTGACAGTTGTCGGGACCAGCGCTGATCCAATGGGGCGTAGGCGTCAATAACCGCCTGGTCAAAAGCTTCTGAACGGCTCTTCCAGCGGGGTACCTCCGGCGGCAACAGAGGTCCCCGAGGTCCGCGACCGCGTCGCAGTGAGCGTCGCAAAGAGCGCGGAGTATAAGCCGATGAATTCATATTTGTTGAGCTTAATCGGTCGGATCGTCAACGTGGGTGAGGCCAGCTTCCGGCCATGTCGCAGGTTTACTGGGTAAGGCTGGGGTGCCCCGGGGGAGCGTCGGAAAGCGAAAAACGCCCGAGTGGGAGAAAAACTATCGAAACTTAAAGTTAGGGTCTAGACTTTGATGCCGTGAGTGTTTTTAGACGTTGTTGCCGGCCCGGCTGTGGCAAACCTGCCGTAGCTACGTTGACGTATGCCTACGCGGAGTCGACGGCTGTGGTGGGTCCGCTCGCCGCCGCGTCCGAACCGCATAGCTGGGATCTCTGTGAGAAGCACGCGCGTTCCATCACCGCACCGCTGGGGTGGGAGCTCGTGCGTTACGACGTGCCGACGCCCGCCCAGGACGATGATGATTTGACCGCACTGGCCGAAGCCGTCCGTGAGGCTGGCCGCAACGCGACTGGCCTGGTGCTGCGGGATGAGGTCGACAACCGTCCTCAGACCTACAAGATTGATTCCAGTCGTCACCCGTCGACGCGGAAATCCGCGCGCGGTCACCTGCATGTAGTTCGCGATCCGGAGGATTCGGACGACTAACGGGCCGGGCGCCGTGCCCCAGCTCATGCCATCTTGCCGCGGCATTTCTTTGTGAGAGCCTCTCTGTGGCTAGTATCATTTTCACAAAACTGATACTTACCCAGAGAGGTTTTTCGTGGGCACTTACAATCGTTCCGATTTGGATGCCGTCATCAAGGCCTATGACGTGCGCGGTGTTGTCGGTGAGGGCATCGACGCGGACCTTGTCGGAGCCATCGGCGCCGCCTTCGGACACATCATGCGTTCAGAGGGCGCAACACGTGCCGTAGTTGGCCACGATATGCGTGAGTCCTCACCGGAGTTGGCGGCTAGTTTCGCCGACGGCGCGGCTGCACAGGGGCTCAACGTCACCCTGCTCGGCCTGACCTCTACGGACGAGCTGTATTTCGCCTCCGGAGTAAAGGAATGCCCGGGCGCGATGTTCACTGCCAGCCACAACCCGGCTGAATACAACGGCATCAAGATGTGCCGTTCGCTGGCTCGTCCAATCGGGCAGGAGACAGGGCTTGCTCAGATTAAGGATCTGCTTGTCGACGGAATCCCGGAGTACACCGGCACTCCGGGCGAAATTGATCACGAGGATGTTCTGCAGGATTACGCGGCGTTCCTCCATGGGCTGGTCGACATCCGCTCTGGCCGTCGCCTGAAGATCGCAGTCGATGCCGGTAATGGTATGGGGGGACTGACAGTCCCGGCAGTGCTCGGGGAAGACATGGATGTTGCTGACCTCTACTTTGAGCTCGACGGCAACTTCCCGAATCATGAGGCCAACCCATTGGAGCCCGCCAACCTCGTTGACCTGCAGAAGTTCACGGTGGAGCAGGGCGCAGACATCGGTATTGCCTTCGATGGCGACGCTGACCGCTGCTTCGTCGTCGACGAGAAGGGCAACCCGGTCAGCCCATCGGCCATCTGTGCGTTGGTGGCCACCCGCTACCTGGAGCAGAACCCGGGCGCGGCTATCATCCATAACCTGATTACCTCGCACGTCGTGCCGGAGATGATTGTGGAAAACGGCGGAACCCCGGTTCGTACCCGTGTTGGGCACTCCTTTATTAAGGCGCAAATGGCCGAGCACAGTGCTGTTTTTGGTGGCGAGCATTCGGCGCACTACTACTTCAAGGAATTCTTCAACGCTGACTCCGGCATGCTCGCCGCCATGCATGTCCTGGCCGCACTGGCAGAGCAGGATAAGCCACTGAGCGAATTCATGGCCGAGTACAACCGCTACGAGGCCTCCGGCGAGATTAATTCCCGCCTGGGCAGCGCAGAGGAGCAGCAGGCCAAGCAGAAGGAAATCGAGGCTGCGTTTGCCGATCGCACCGAGTCCTCGGACTGGATGGATGGCCTGACCATTGGGCTGGCGGATTCCAAGGCGTGGTTCAACGTCCGGGCCTCCAATACGGAGCCGCTGCTGCGTCTGAACGTCGAGGCGCCGACGCGTGCTGAGGTCGATGCTCTTGTCGACGAAGTTCTCGGCATCATCCGCGGTTAATCAACCCCACACGCCCGTTTTCAGGCATGCTTGGGAGTATGACCTCGTCATTCGACTCCTCCCATAACCCGCGCCAAGAGGCCCTGTTCTACCGTATGGCCACTGCCGGCGCAGGTCTCAGAGCTGCTGCCTCCGCGACTCGCGGGGGAGCGTTTGCTCAACTTCCACTGCCGCGCAGCGCGGTCATCCTCGTGGGAAATCGTCGGGCGCAGCTCGCCGCCGAATCCGTGCGCGCGCTTGCCGACGACATCCGCTGCCCGGTCGTAATTGCGCGTCAGTTGCCCAGTTATGTCGGCGCCCTCGATTTGGTCATCGTCTGTGACGACAACCCCGGCAGCCCACTCGGTGCAGCTCTGGCTGAAGCTCATAGGCGAGGAGCAGCCACGGTCGTGGTGGATCCCGGTGAAGGGCCATTGCGTGCCGCAGGTAGCCCCGATACGGTTGTGGTTCCGCGCCCGGCGATGGCGGAGTCGGCGTCCTTTACCGCCTATGTCGGTGCCATCGCCAGCGCGCTCACCGAATGTGGCGCCACCGCTCTGGCTCCGGCTGGGATAGTCGAGGAAGTCGCCGATGCGGTGGACGCCGATATTGCCGCTTGTGCTCCGCAGCGAGATGAAACAGTTAACCCCGCGCGGCAGGTAGCGCAGTGGGTGGCAGGCCGCAGAATGCTTGCAGTGTCGACGACCTCGGCGCTGGCGCCGGTAGCGGAGCTGGCATCGTTACAGATGCTCGAGGCAGGCGTGGTCTCGGCAGCGTCGTCGATAAGCGAATTGTCTCTTAGCGTGGGCGCATTGCTCGCTGCAGAACCCCAGGCAAGCCGGGATATTTTCTATGACCCGTTCATTGATGGTGGGGATGAAGGGGCGACAGTGCTACCGTTGGGGGCGATTGTTTTAGCTGCGCCGAACAATGTGAGCCACTACCGGGACCACTACGGCGAAGCTGGATGGGCTCGTGTGGAGTGCCCTGCGCTCGATGCGGAGACTCATCATCCACTGGTTGAAGTATGTGTTACTGCAGCCAGAGTTGGTGCGATTGCGGCGTTTTCTGCGTAATCGCCGGGTGTCACCGAAGGCTTTTGGGGCTTCGGTGAGATTGGCGTGCTTGCGCCAGTAGTGACTATTAGAGGAGTGATACGGGCATGGAGCTGTTGGACCCCGTGCTGCAGTCGTACCCCTGGGGGTCTCGTACACATTTGGCGAGAATCACCGGTGCGGACGCTCCCACATCGAAGCCCTGGGCGGAACTGTGGTTTGGTGCGCATGCACTGGCATCGGCCACCGTAGCCGGCACGCCGCTGGATGAGCTCATTGCGCAGGATCCGGCGGCTGCGCTCGGATGCGCAATTGACACCGACAACGGCAGGCTGCCGTTCCTGTTGAAACTGCTCGCAGCCGATGAGCCGCTGTCGCTGCAGGCACACCCCACCTTGGCAGAAGCTCAGGAGGGATTTGCACGCGAAAATGCGGAGGGCATTCCGGCCACTGCACATTTCCGCAATTACCGGGACAATAACCACAAGCCAGAACTCATTGTCGCCCTGACTACCTTCGACGCGTTGGCCGGATTCCGCCCGGTGGAGCGCACGAAGGAGTTGCTCGCGGCGCTGGCGGTACCGGAGTTCGACCACTACATGGGACTGCTCGATGCCGCCGATGACGAGAGCGCTCTGCGGGCATTGTTTACAACGTGGTTGACGTTGCCCCAGGATGTCCTCGATGAGCTGGTCGAAGCCGTGGCTGCCAAGTGCGCGGATTACAGTGGCGAGGACGAGGAGTTCTCGCGAGTAGCCGAGACCACCTGCGAACTGGCTCGAAAGTATCCGGGGGACCCGGGAGTCCTGGGCTCGATGCTGCTTAATCGCCTTCGCTTACAGCCGGGCGAAGCCATCTACCTTGGTGCGGGACAGCTGCATGCTTACCTCAATGGCATGGGCGTGGAAATCATGGCCAACTCCGACAACGTGCTGCGCGGAGGCCTGACCTCTAAGCATGTCGATGTCGTAGAGCTACTGCGCGTGCTCTCTTTCCGCCCGCTGCCAGATCCGGTGCTGCAGTCGCGGCTGACCGATGATGGCTGGAATGACTATGACGCGCCGGTGCGCGAGTTCCGCCTTCGTTCGCGGGACCTGGAGCCGGGCGAACATGTTCTGCTCGACGAAGATTCCGCCACGGTTGTGCTGTCTACAGCGGGCACGGTTACGTTGCGTCACGACGACTCCGTGGTTGAGGTTCCCAGCGGCCATGCGGCCTGGGTTCCGGCTGTCGACGCAGCCGATATTGAGCTGACTGCGCGCCAAGACGGGGCAACCGTCTTTGTCGCGACCGTCCCGCGGGTGGGTTAGTCCTCGTCGTTATCGAAGAGATTTCCCAGGAATCCGGAGTCCTTTGGCTTTTCCGGGATTGGGGAAATCTTGCTATTGCTAGCCCCATTGCCGCCAGCGGTGTCCTTCTCCTTCGAAGGGGCCTGGTTGTTCGGAGGTGTCGGCCCCTTCGGGGACGTTGGCTCGTTCGAAGGAGTTTTCTGAGGAGTCTCGGACGGAGTTGTGGTTTGCGTACCCGACTGAGACTGCGCCTGCGATGAAGGCGGCTTCGGCTCAGCTGCTGCGTCACCGTCGCCTTCCGGAAGACTGTCGTTCGGCTTTTCCGAGTTATCTTCCGGTAGCAGTGGCACCGGCTTGCTGGGCGTCGGCGAAGAAACGTCGTCAGACGTGGGCTCTGTGGTCTCCGTGGTCGTCGGAGGTGTTGATGTCGTCGACGTCGGAGTTGTCGTACTTGAGCTTGTGGAAGTCGGCGGGATATACGCCTGCGGTGGCAGGTACGGATCCTTTACAATCTCGCTGCTCGATGGCGTGGTCGGACGAGGTACCAGACTGCCAGTCGTCTCAGTCAGCGAGGAATCTGAATTCGATTCAGTGCTCTGCTGCAGCTCGGCATCACTAGGAACTGGAGGCAGCGGAGCAGAGGTCTCCATTTTCGACTGAGAGCCGGCATTTTCCGGATTCGCCCCCTCGGCAGCATTGCTATCGGAGCAGCCAACGAGCGAAACGCTCAGGGGAAGGGCTGCGAGCAGAAGAGCTCCAAAAGCCTTCTTCACCATGGTAGGTACTCCTTTCGTGTCATGCGTGAGGTCGCCCTGTAACGAAAAAGATAACAGTTGCATTACGAGGTCTGGGAACTAACTTAACATGCCCGTTATCTTCTCTCTAGGGTGAAAATTGTGTTGAGGGGATTAAATAAGTCTCTCGCACTGTAAAAGTGGCGAAAAGTCGGGTAGAACTTCGGTAAGGCCACATGCGGTTTTCCGGCTAGCGGCGCGTGCAGACGACAGCTATTTGGTCGGCGGCCAGATTACCGTGGGCTCGTCGAAAAGCGCTCTTTGGAAAGCGCTCGTCGAAGACGAAAACTGGCAATTGGTTCGAAGCGCGAAAGGAGCGTGGCCACCTATCATGTCCATCTGGGAGACTGAGGTTTTTGGTAGCGATTCGGTCATTGAACTGTTCGATGAGGTTCAGGATCTCGACTCGCAGGATCGCGTTGGTGCATTGATTGATGCTGGCCGCATTGGGGTGGATTCCGAAAGTAGCGATGAGAAAGCATGCGCACTCGCGGCGGCTGTGATTATTGCAATTTGGAATGGTGCGCCATTTAGCGGCGGTGACATTGTGGAGGACTACAGCTTCATTCGGAAGGGAATCTCGGAGGCACACGGCAGCGAGGAGGATGCGTTGGCTATCGCCTCCGAGGTGTTCGATAGTCTTCTGGGGGAACTCAGTGAGTCTGACCAGGCGGCGCTGGAAAACTGCGTCGAAGCGGTAGAGTAATTCTCGCGTCCCCAGTACTGATTCTTTAAGAAGAATCTCACGTCAAAGAATCTAGAGAAAGCGTTACATGTCCTCGAAGAACATTGATTTCAAGGTTGCAGACCTCTCCCTGGCTGAGGCCGGTCGTCACCAGATTCGTCTGGCTGAGCACGAGATGCCAGGCCTAATGGCGCTGCGCGAAGAGTACGCAGAGCAGCAGCCACTGGCCGGTGCCCGTATTTCCGGCTCCATTCACATGACGGTTCAAACCGCAGTGCTCATCGAGACCTTGACGGCGCTGGGCGCAGAGGTCCGCTGGGCCTCGTGCAACATCTTCTCCACTCAGGATGAGGCCGCTGCGGCTGTCGTCGTTGGGCGAAACGGCACTCCGGAGGATCCGCAGGGTGTTCCGGTTTTCGCTTGGAAGGGCGAGACGCTGGAGGAGTACTGGTGGTGCCTCGACCGCATCTTTGACTGGGGCGATGAAGATGCCAACATGATTCTGGACGACGGCGGCGACGCCACCATGGCTGTCATTAAGGGTATGGAATTCGAGGATGCTGGCCTGGTGCCGCCTGCAGAAGAGTCGGATTCGGACGAGTTTATTGCCTTCAAGGACATGCTTCGCGCCAGCTTGGAGAAGGATGCCGGCCGTTGGCACCGAATTGCAAAGTCGGTCAAGGGTGTCACAGAGGAGACCACCACTGGTGTCCACCGCCTCTACCACTTCGCAGAGCAGGGCGTGCTGCCATTCCCGGCCATGAACGTCAACGATGCCGTCACCAAGTCCAAGTTCGATAACAAGTACGGCACCCGCCACAGCCTTCTGGACGGCATTAACCGCGGTACCGACATGCTGGTTGGCGGCAAGAATGTGCTGGTTTGCGGTTACGGCGATGTGGGTAAGGGCTGCGCGGAGGCGCTGGCGGGGCAGGGCGCTCGCGTTCAGGTCACCGAGGCCGACCCGATTAACGCATTGCAGGCATTGATGGACGGTTTCGACGTCGTCGCTACTGAGAGCGTCATCGCAGATGTCGACATTGTCATCACCGCCACAGGCAACAAGGACGTCATCACTTTCGAGCACATGCAGCAGATGAAGAACCACGCGCTGCTGGGCAACATCGGCCACTTCGACAACGAGATCGACATGCATAGCCTGCACCACCGCGATGATGTCCGTCGTGTGGAGATCAAGCCGCAGGTCACCGAGTACATCTTCCCGCATGCTGACGGCGAGGAACGCTCTCTGATTGTGCTTTCCGAGGGGCGCCTGCTCAACCTGGGTAATGCCACCGGACACCCGTCCTTCGTAATGTCGACCTCCTTCGCCGACCAGACAATCGCGCAGATTGAGCTCTACTGCAACGGTGATAAGTACGACAACACTGTCCACCGTCTGCCGAAGATTCTGGATGAGAAGGTCGCTCGCATTCACGTCGAGGCACTCGGCGGTGAGCTCACCCGACTGTCCAAGGAACAGGCCGAATACATCGGCGTTGACGTCGAGGGCCCGTATAAGCCAGAGCACTACCGCTACTAGTTCTAGCCAAGGCTAGGCCGCAGCCATGTGTGCGAGGAGAAGAATTTGATTATCGCAGTCGAAGGAATCGACGGTGCTGGCAAGAACACGCTTGTCACAGCTGTTACCAATCAACTCCGAAGTCAAGGATACTCCGTTTCTTCGATGACCTTTCCGGCGTACCGGCAGACAATCTTCGCTGATTTCGCCGATCAAGCCTTGCACGGTCAGCTCGGCGACACCGCGGACTCCGCTTGGGCAATGGCACTCCTGTTCGCTCTGGACCGCAAAGAACGTCGTGAAGCGATTGTTGATGCAGCGCGCGAGAACGATGTTCTGATTATCGATCGCTACGTCGCGTCCAACGCGGCATACTCCCTGGCGCGCACACAGGATCCGGCGATCGTCGGGTGGATTGAGAAGACCGAATTCGGAGATTTCCAACTTCCGCTTCCCGACGTTCAGGTCTGTCTGGCCACGTCGGTGGGAGTGGCAGCCGACCGCGCACGCAAGCGGGAAGCCTCTGATGTGCAGCGAACGAGGGATGCCTACGAAAAGGACTCGGGTTTGCAGGAGCGCACACTAGCGGCGTACCAGAAGTTCGCGGAAGGCTCGTGGCAGTCACCATGGCTGATGCTTACGGGGGACGATGGGGCGGACCGCCTTGTGGAATGGATTAGTGCACGCCTGCGCTAGCCACCTCAACGGGAAACTACAGAACTAGATAGCTTTACGTTTAGAATATGACGCATGAGCTCAAAAATCCTGGTTGTTGATGATGATCCGGCCATCGCCGAAATGCTCACGATGGTGATGGAGCGCGAGGGCTTCGACACAGTAGTAGTCGACGATGGCCTCGAAGCTGTCAAGGCAGCAGAGCGGGAGAACCCAGATTTGATTCTGCTGGATCTCATGTTGCCGGGCATGAGTGGTGTCGATGTCTGTCGCACTGTGCGAGAGACATCGGCGGTGCCGATCATCATGTTGACTGCGAAGACCGACACGGTCGATGTGGTCCTCGGCCTGGAATCCGGTGCGGATGACTATGTCACGAAGCCCTTTAAGCCGAAGGAACTCGTGGCGCGTGTGCGCGCTCGGCTGCGTCGTCAGGAGGACAGCCCGAGCGAGACCCTCGAGGTCGGCGACTTGACCATCGACGTGCCCGGTCACGCAGTGTTTCGCGATGGCAAGGAGATTTCTCTGACCCCGTTGGAGTTTGACCTATTGCACACTCTTGCATCCCGTCCGAAGCAGGTCTTTTCCCGTGATGAGTTGTTGGAAAAGGTCTGGGGATATCAGCACACCTCGGATACTCGACTCGTCAACGTTCACGTTCAGCGTCTGCGCTCGAAGATTGAACTGGATCCGGAGAACCCCCAGATTGTGCTGACCGTCCGCGGTGTCGGGTACAAGACGGGTGACTAAACAAGGCCAGTCAGCTTTAGTGGGAGCCGATTCTTGCGTCGATTAATAACGAAGCTTCGAGACTTCACCAATAGGGGAGTGACCTGGGCGGTTACGCTCTGGCGCACGTCTATCCAAGCGCGCATTCTGACCTCTGTGGTGGTACTGAGCGCGATGGTGATTGCGGTACTCGGTTTCGCGCTGGCGACTATTGTTACCCAGCGGCTTATCGACGCAAAGGTTACCGCTGCCGACGAGGAAATTGACCGTGCTCGCGCAGTGGTGGAGCGGGCGATTGAGAACTCTTCGTCCAACGAGCTGCAAGCTCTGCTCAACGTGGGACGCGATGCTCTTGTGAACCGTGCAGCCGGTTCCGGTGCTGCACCACTGACAAGTTATGAACCACTGCTCGTGGCGCCGGTGCCGCGAGGCACGGTGTTGGCTTCATCACCGATTAAGGCTGATGTCCCAGAACGATTGCATGAAGTAGTCCGACAAGGGCAAATTGCGTATCAGGTACGCCAAGTCACTGATAACCGCGGCGACACGTACTCGGCGTTAATTATCGGTAGTCCCACTTCTACTTCGGTTGATGGGCTCGAGCTCTATCTGGTCACCTCTATGGCTGCTGAGGAATCGACTATTAAGTTGGTTCGTGGTCTGCTCGCAGGTGCGACAGTAATCATCATGGCGCTTCTCGGCGGTATTACTTGGTTCTTCTCCAATCAGGTGACGACACCAGTGCGTTCCGCCGCCCAGATTGCCCAGCGCTTTGCCGACGGCCACTTGCGCGAACGCATGGTCGTGCAGGGTGAAGATGACATGGCGCGACTGGCCATGAGCTTTAACAAGATGGCCGAATCGCTGTCGACGCAGATTAGACAGCTGGAGGAATACGGCAGTCTGCAGCGACAGTTCACCTCCGATGTCTCGCATGAGTTGAGGACACCTCTGACCACGGTGCGTATGGCCGCCGACCTTATTGCTGACGGCGCTGAGGACCTCGATCCGGCGACTCGCCGCGCAGCTGAGCTGATGAATGAGGAGCTTGAGCGTTTTGAGATGCTTCTCAATGACCTGCTTGAGGTCTCACGCCACGATGCCGGCGTTGCAGACCTATCCGCAGAAAAGGTCGATGTCCGTCGCTGCGTGGATGCTGCCTATCAGCAGGTAACGGTCGTGGCTAAGGAGACCGGTACGCCCATCCGCTTCCATCTGCCCGATGAACCGGTAATGGCAACAGTCGACTCGCGTCGTATCGAGCGCGTGCTACGCAATCTTATGGCCAACGCTGTTGACCACAGTGAGGGCAATCCGGTGGATGTCACAGTGCGGGCGAGCGATTCCGCGGTTTCGTTTACGGTAGTTGACCACGGTGTGGGGCTAAAGCCGGAACAGCAGGAACTGGTGTTTAACCGGTTCTGGCGCGCTGACCCCTCGCGTGTCCGACGCACCGGCGGGACCGGACTTGGCCTGGCAATCGCGCGCGAGGACGCACAATTGCACGGTGGGGAACTGGAGGCATTTGGCGTGCCGACGGTCGGTAGCTGTTTCCGCCTGACTGTGCCACTGGAGCCCGATGCGAGCTTC
Organism: Corynebacterium sp. MSK035; assembly: GCF_030232615.1. Taxonomy (NCBI): domain Bacteria; kingdom Bacillati; phylum Actinomycetota; class Actinomycetes; order Mycobacteriales; family Corynebacteriaceae; genus Corynebacterium; species Corynebacterium sp. MSK035. The sequence goes on along the minus strand of NZ_JASPJP010000002.1, from coordinate 74,606 downwards.
GGCGAGCATCCGCTCGGACTGGAAGTTCCCCCGCTGCCCGATCAGATTCCGCACCAGCGGGAAATTGGTGCACGGGAGTTGGAATCGGAATCGAATGCACCGCAAGCCAAGAGCCAGGATCAGGGTAAGGGGCAGCCGACTAGCGATAGCGAATCCCAACAGGCACGAGAGGAGGATAGTTAAATGACGGCGCAGCAACAGTCAAAGGCTCGTCGCGTCCTGCGTAAGACAGTGGCGCTTAGCTCAGTGATTATTTTGGGCACGGCCGCAGGATGTACCACCATTCCGCGGAACACCAGCCCCCAGGTGCTGCGTCCGTTTGAGCCGCCCCAAGTTCGTATTGAAGTTCCGCAGCCACGTCCGAATGTCAATGCAGACATTGTCCTGCGCGACTTTTTCGCCGCGGCCGCGCATCCGGTTGATGATTTTCAAGCTATGCGTGCCTTCATGACCCCGGAACTTGCGGCCAGTTGGAAACCGCAAGATAGCGCCCGCATTCTCGACGGTGTCAACCTCATCGCCCAGAGGGAAGATGGAGGATCGCGACAGTCCTTCGTTGCCCGAGGTCGCAGCGTTGGTCAATTCGGTACTGATGGTGCGTATGAGCCCCAGTCCGGTGACTATGAGGAAACCGTGGAGATGAAGCTCGGTTCGGATGGGCAGTGGCGCATTTCCTCGCTGCCCGACGGAGTTGTCATGGAGCGTCAGGCATTCCTGGAAAACAATGTGCCTCGCAATATCTATTTCCTCGATCCGGCGGGTAATCATTTGGTCACAGATCGTCGTTGGCTCTATCGTGGCGTCACCGATGGCGCGACCAATCTGTTGACAAAGCTGAAGAACGGACCATCAGCACCGCTGCGACCGGGCGTCACTACCGTGCTAAAGCCCAATGCCTCGATTGCGGTGGAAGCAGGACCTGTGTCCAACGCGGACGGTCGCAGGGTCGAAATCACCGGGTTGGGTGATGTTTCCGAGGAACTGCGTGTCATGCTCGCGGCGCAGATTATCTGGACTCTCGACTCGGCAGATTTCCGTGGTCCGTGGATCCTCATGGCCGACGGCGAACCACTAGTTGCCAGCCACGACGAGCCGTGGACGAAGGACACCGACACAATCCAGCTCTACGACCCGAATCATCTACCGGCTGATAACGCACCGTTACGGACGGTCGACCGCAGCGGTATCTACGAGATCGCTGACGGCCACGCCACACCTGTGGGACGCGGCTGGACCGCCAGCGGCAGCACCGCGGTGTTCTCCGCGGCAGTGGGCACCAACCCCAATGGCAGCGAGCTCATTGCCGCCGTGTTCCGCTCGGCCGTGGATGGTCGTGCTGGGTCGTATGACCTCGGGGAGTCCACATTGATGCTCGGCGGAATACAAGATCAGCCGGTTCCTGTGCTGACTGGCGAGAGTCTCACCCGTCCGACATGGTCTCCAGACGCCGAGGCGGTCTGGACAGTGAAGGACGGTACAACCGTCGTACGCCTGGTTCGGCAGTCGACGTCATCTCGGATTCAGCAGGAGGAGGTTGATACCTCTGAGCTCAATCACCTTCTTGACGGCGGCGCAGGCACGGGGCGCCCGAGCGCCGGTATTTCTGAATTCCGCGTCGATTCTTCAGGCACGCAGGTAGCGATGATTATCGCTGGTGAAGTCTATATCGCCACCATCGAAAGGCATGACGATAAACCGTGGAAGTTGACGCACCCGCGTGCTCTGCCGCTCCCTGAAAACGTTTCCCCGGTGTCGCTGACGTGGTCGCCGAATCAAACGGTCACGGTGGGCGGTTACAGCGGAGACACCCCGATGTGGAGTGCCTTCCCGGACGGTGCGACCAGCTCCGTTCTGCCGAAGCTCAACCTGACACCGCCAATTCCTGTGGTTACCGCGACCTCGTCGAAGCGTTACGCGTTGGATGCCACCGGTGTCATGGAGCTGATCTCCAGCGAGGGGCAGCAGCAGTTCTGGCGCCAGGTTCCGGGTGCGCGCGGTCGAATGGCTCCGGTGTCTGTGGAATAAGCGCAAATCGGGGAGGGGATTAATGGCGCAGGGTAGGTCATCGCAGGAATTTCTGCGCGCGCTTTACGACGTTACCCGCGATGCGATCGGCCTCGTGATACCGGAAACCTGTCCGGTGTGCGGCTGCTCCGGGGCGCTGTGTCGCGGTTGCAAGGACGATCTTCAGCAACCTCCAGTGCGGTTTTCACCGCGGGCTGCGTTACGCGCAGCAGCGTGGACCTGCGGTCCGTACTCGGGTGCGAGGAGACATCTCATTTTGTCGGCCAAAGAACGGGGCAGTGGTGAAGCCAGACGAATCATGGGGGCCGTGTTCGCCGCTGCGGTACGAAGGCTGGCCTCTGATGGCCATATAATGCCCCCGGAAATTACCCCCGTCATTTTGATTCCCGCGCCGACAAGATCGTCATCCCGTCGACAACGGGGTGGGGATCCGGTAACGATTGCCTGCGATTTTGCCTGCAGCCAGCTGCCCTCCAGCTCGGTATTGCCCCTGGTGCGCATTGGTGGGCGCACGCGGGATTCCGCGGAGCTTGGGGCTTCTCAACGCAGACGAAATCTTTCTGGCCACATTGTGCCGCAGACGGAATTCAAGCGCGGAATTAGCGACAAGCTGCGACAACGCTGTGCGCAGGCGACAGTAATTCTGGTTGATGATGTGGCCACCACTGGTGCCACTGCAGCGGAAACCGAGTTGGTGGCAGCGTCATTGGGGATTCGCATCGACATGGTGTTGGTGCTCGCCCGGGCGTAGACGCAGGGGTGTCGTCGGCAAGCGAAAAATAAACGAGGGGAACGTGGCATTGGTTACCCCCGGAACTGTATCCTGGGGGTGCAGAAAGACTCGTCACCGTAGACGCCGTGAGTAATCCCGCTCACGGAAGGGCGGTGGCCATACCGGGAGGTAGGTAGCAAGTGTCCACACCTGCTGACAACAACGAGGTACTCAGCCCGAACGCTCAGGTGACCATCACCGGGCGCAATGTTGAGGTTCCAGAGCACTTCGCAGATCGTGTTAAGGCGAAGCTGGCGAAGATTGAGCGCCTCGACCCGACTTTGACCTTCTTCCACGTGGAGCTCCAGCACGAGCCGAATCCGCGCCGTGCAGACCGCTCTGACCGTATTCAGATCACCGCTACTGGCAAGGGGCACCTGGCTCGTGCGGAAGCGAAGGAAGATAGCTTCTACGCTGCACTGGAGTCTGCTCTGGGCAAGATGGAGCGCTCCCTGCGTAAGGTGAAGGCTCGCCGCAAGATTAGCCGTTCTGGCCACCGTGCACCGATGTCCGTCGGCGAGGCAACTGCTTCGCTGGTTGCAGAGGCTGAGGCAGCGGCTCCGGAAAAGGCTGATCCGTACGAGGATCTGGTTGAGGACGTGACCCCGGGCCAGGTTGTGCGTACCAAGCAGCACTCCGCAACTCCGATGACGGTGGAAGATGCTCTGTCTGAGATGGAGCTCGTCGGTCACGACTTCTACCTCTTCGTTAACGAGGCAACCTCTCGTCCGTCCGTGGTCTACCGTCGTCACGCATACGACTACGGTCTGATTGAGCTGGCAGACGAAGACGAGAAATAAGTCTTCACCAAAAAGAGCACGCAATACCGCGCAGAGCTGTGTATTGGTAAGTAATTGCTCACATGAGCCCGTCTTCTCTTAGAAGGGAAGGCGGGTTCGTCGTATAATCAACCGTTGCACATTAAAGTTCGACGTGAATCGGCCGGAAAGGTCCCAATTTAGTGTTTTCGCTCAGCAAGTTGCTCCGCATTGGTGAAGGCCGCGCTGTCAAGAGGCTTGGCAATATTGCAGATCAGGTCATCGCCAAGGAAGACGAGTACGCAGCTCTTTCAGACGATGAACTCCGTGCCAAGACCGAGGAGTTTAAGAAGCAGCTGGCTGACGGTGCCGATGTAGACGATTTGCTTCTGGATGCTTTCGCCACGGCGCGCGAGGCATCCTGGCGCGTGCTGGGGCAGAAGCACTACCGCGTCCAGGTTATGGGCGGTGCGGCACTGCACTTCGGCAACGTTGCCGAGATGGGTACTGGTGAAGGTAAGACCCTGACCTGTGTGCTGCCCGCATACCTCAATGCGTTGGCAGGCAAGGGTGTTCATGTCGTTACGGTTAATGACTACCTGGCTAAGCGTGACGCGGAGTGGATGGGTCGAGTCCACCGCTTCCTGGGGCTTGAGACTTCCGTGATTCTCTCTGAGCTCAGTCCGGACCAGCGTCGCAAGGCCTATGCTGCCGACATCACCTACGGCACGAACAACGAGTTCGGCTTTGACTACCTGCGCGATAACATGGCGCATTCGCTCGACGATTTGGTGCAGCGTGGGCACCACTTCGCCATCGTCGATGAGGTTGACTCGATTCTGATTGACGAGGCCCGTACCCCATTAATTATTTCCGGTCCGGCAGATGGCGATCCGCACTGGTACCTGGCGTTCTCCAAGATCGTGCCGCGTATGAAGCGCGACATTCACTACGAAGTCGATGAGCGTAAGCGCACCATCGGTATTCGTGAAGAGGGTGTTGAATTCGTTGAGGATCAGCTGGGCATTGCCAACCTGTATGCTCCGGAAAACTCTTCGCTGGTCAGTTACCTGAACAATGCCCTGAAGGCCAAGGAACTGTTCACCCGCGACAAGGATTACATTATTCGTAATGGTGAGATCCTCATTGTCGATGAGTTCACCGGTCGTGTGCTGGCAGGCCGTCGCTATAACGAGGGCATGCACCAGGCAATTGAGGCCAAGGAAGGGGTGGAGATTAAAAACGAGAACCAGACGCTGGCAACCGTTACGCTCCAGAACTACTTCCGCCTCTACGACAAGCTGTCCGGTATGACCGGTACGGCTGAGACCGAAGCGGCTGAGCTGCACCAGATTTACAAGCTGAACGTCATGGCGATCCCGCCGAATCGCCCGAAGCAGCGTGAGGATCTGCCCGACCTGATTTACAAGACGCAGGAGGCAAAGTTCGCCGCTGTTGTCGAGGACATCCGCGAATGCCATGAAAAGGGCCAGCCAGTTCTCGTTGGCACGACGTCAGTCGAGAAATCCGAGTACCTTTCCAAGCTCCTGCAGCGCGAAGGTATTCCTCACTCTGTGCTGAACGCTAAGCACCACGAGAAGGAAGCTGAGATTGTCGCAGTGGCGGGTCGGCTCGGAGGCGTTACCGTGGCAACTAACATGGCCGGTCGTGGTACTGACATCGTGCTGGGCGGTAACCCGGACATCATCGCTGACCTGAATCTGCGCTCTCGTGGTCTGGACCCGGTGGAAACTCCGGAAGAATACGAAGAGGCGTGGGACGCTGAGATTGAGCGTGTTCGTCAGCAGTCGAAGGAAGAAGCTGACAAGGTACGTGAGGCCGGTGGCCTCTACGTCCTGGGCACTGAGCGCCATGAGTCGCGCCGTATTGATAATCAGTTGCGTGGTCGTACCGGTCGTCAGGGTGACCCGGGCGTTACCCGCTTTTACCTGTCCATGCGCGATGATCTCATGGTTCGCTTCAACGGTCAGCGCATGGAAGCGCTGATGAACACTCTGAATGTCCCGGATGACGTTCCTATTGACTCCAAGGTTGTCTCCAACTCCATTAAGAGCGTTCAGGCTCAGGTGGAAAGCCAGAACTTCGAAATCCGTAAGAATGTTCTGAAGTATGACGAGGTTATGAACCAGCAGCGTAAGGTCATCTACGCTGAGCGCCGTCGCATCCTCGAAGGTGAGGATTTGAAGACTCAGGTCCGTGACATGCAGGACGACGTCGTCGATGCGTATGTCAACGGTGCCACCGCTGACGGTTACGTGGAGGATTGGGACCTCGACGAGCTGTGGAATGCCCTAGAGCAGCTCTACAGCCCGACGTTTACGGCACAAGAGCTTATTGATGGCTCTGACTTCGGTACCCCGGGTGACCTCTCGGCCGATGAGCTGTCCAAGGCTCTGCACACGGACATCTCGGCCAGCTACGACCAGCTTGAGGATGCGGTCTCCGCAATTGGCGGCGACGACCAGATGCGCAACATCGAGCGCTTCACCATCCTGAACGTCATGGACCAGAAGTGGCGCGAGCACCTCTACGAGATGGACTACCTCAAGGAGGGCATTGGCTTGCGCGCCATGGCCCAGGCTGACCCGCTGGTGGAGTACCAGCGTGAGGGCTACGACATGTTCACCGCGATGATGGACGGCATCAAGGAAGAATCGGTTCGTCAGTTGTTCCTGATCCGTAAGCAGGTTATGCCCGCAGTGGAAAACGCCGAGGGGCAGGAGAACCAGGCTCCAGCTCTGCCAACGGAAGCTGCTGAGCAAAATCAGCAGATGACTTACTCCGGCCCCAGCGAGGACGGCAGTGCAGAGCAGCAGCGCGTGGATCAAGAGTCTGAGGGCAACCGAGCGCAGCGTCGGAAGGCGGCTCGCAAGCGCCGTCGCTAAGCACTAAAGCACACGAAACGCGGTCATGGTCCATGGCCGCGTTTTTGCTGTTCCGCGGCGGAAAGTGCCCGTGAACGCGCGAACGCGCGGACCGACACGGCAACTACCCAGGAACTCGACCTTCTTGCCGTCCGCGGAAGCGCTGGCGTGGAAGGATTGCAACGCGACACCCTTGAGGCTGGTGTTCTTCGACAGCGTGAGTATCGCAGCGTGAATAATCGGGTCGATATTGATGCGACGCAAATCGTTGACTCGCCTGCGACCCGCGATGATGTCGAAGACGCGGCGAGTAATCGTGCCAAGCTCCTGTCTCAGATTCTGCTCACAGTGCTGGACGACGTGCGGTGTTTGCGGCGTCTTTTTCGCAGCAGGAGTGGCCACGGCGGGCGGTAATGCCGTTATGACAGCGGCTCCGGTGGCAGCCGAGCATCCGCTGTAGGTCGGTGCCACTTTTGCGGTTTGAGAGGCGGCGGCATTAGCTGACTGGCCGAGTTGAATTGTGTGGAGAAGCGAAAAGCCCGTTGCCGGTTCAATGGATTCCCTGCCACTGGAGCGGTGCTCAGCGGCGTGCGACAGCGCGTAAGGCATCGGTGTCTGAGATTTTGGTACGTGAGACGTTGGTGCCATGGATTAATCCCCCTAAAAACTCTCCATTGGCAAGTTCCCCCTTGCTGAAGACCATTGTCCTACAAGTGCTTTAAGTGTGCAGCTTGTGAAGGGGAATTCACGGCCGGCGTGGGGGGATTGTGGAGAAGGCGCAGTCGCGAAATGGGCTGAGTGTTTCGCTGTTAATGGTCCTATCGGTTTCCGTCAAGGCCGTTCTGGTCGCCTACAATTGGGCGTAACGAACAGCCAATTAACACGCTGAACTGGAAAAAAGGCAAACGTGCAGGTCATGCGATAAACTACAGGCCATGCGCGGAATGATTATCGATTACTGTGGTGTCCTTGACGGCACGGATGAAGACCAGGCACGTTGGCGTAATTTGCTGGTAGAGGCGCGTGCAAATGGTGTTGGCCTGGCAGTCCTGTCGAATGACCCAGGTGGCCCATCGGCGGATCCGATTCGCAAGCTCGAAGATGAGGGCCTGGTAGACGCAGTTGTGCTCTCTGGTGAAATTGGCCATGAGAAGCCTTCGGCAGAGGCTTTTAATGCAGCCGCTGCGGCTATTGAACTGCCGGCACGGGACTGCGTGCTGGTAGATGATTCGATTGAGAACATCCATGCGGCCGTCTCTAACGGCATGGTGGGAGTCTTCTATCAGCAGTTCGACCGCGCAGTGGTCGAGATTGCCGGTCTACTGGGTCTCGAGGGCGAGTTCTAATGCGCGTCTATATCCCAGCGACTTTCTCCATGCTTGAGGCGCTTAAGGAGGATGAGCTCTTCCACGCCCGCGGTGGTTGGGGCTTTGCTGTCACTGAAGCGCTGCGCGATTTCTTTACTGAGGGCGATGATGAGGAACTGGCAGACGTAGCCTTTGATGAGGCTGCGCGTGCGTCGCTCCGTCTGCTCGATGCCGCAGAAGAGAAGTTCCCGCACCGTCGAGTGGTCATTTCCGTTGATGTTGAGGCGGAGCCGCAGTCGGATATGGGAGATGCCGTGGTTAAGGTCGGCGGCCCAATTTCGCTTGCCGACGTTGCAGCGCTCCACATTGATGTGGAAGAGGCGGAAAGCAAGGTTGAGGCTGCGATTGATGCCGTCGATAAGGCAGATCTCGGTGACGAGGATGCGGAGCTCACTGTCGGCGATGCGCTGGAGATCCCGCTGGCGTGGTACGACGTAGCTGAGCTCGGCATGGTGGTCGACTTCCTGTAGTAGCGCGTGCTTGGCGTTGATGAAGGGGACTGGGTTTAGGAACCCAGCCCCTTTTTTGTATGGCACAAGTGTTTTCGGCGGGGGTATAAAAGGCGGGATTGTTTTGTGTAGATAAGCTCCATGTCAAAGGGGGTGTTTCGCACGAGGGTGGGGGTAATGACAATTTCGCTATTTGTGTCAAAATCATTTGTTTCTCTTGACCAATAACTTACCGCTCCGTAGTCTACGTCTAAGTAACCTACGGACACGTAATAATGAATCGGGTGGGGCATGCCTACTGATGAACAGCGTTATTACTTGTTCGCCCGTGACAGTCAGGAGGGCCAAAAATGGGGCTTAAGACCAAAGTTTCCCGGGTATTCAAGCATTTATCCACGCCACTTTTGCCCGATGATTACACGCATTTGCTAAATCCGCTGTGGTCAAGTCGCGAGCTGCGCGGTCAGATTGAGGCCATTAATCCCACATCTCCTACTTCAGCAGAGTTGATAATCCGTCCGGGTTGGGGGATGCCAACAGACTTCAAGCCAGGCCAGTTCATCGGACTTGGCGTAGAGGTCAAGGGGAAATACCTGTGGCGTTCCTACTCGCTGACAAATGCGCCGCGGCCTCATGACGGGCTGCTGACTATCAACATCCGTGCGCTCAACGACGGCTACGTGTCCCAACACCTCGTCGCCAATGTCAAGCCGGGTACTGTCGTCCGCCTGGCTGCCCCGGCTGGGGATTTCCATCTTCCGGAGCCGCTCCCAGCCCGCATTGCGTTTGTTACCGCAGGCTCCGGCGTCACTCCGGTGATTTCGATGCTGCGTGATCTTTCAGCTCGCAATGCCTCGGTGGAAGTCGAGCACATTCACTCCTACCGCGGCGAGGCAGAAGCTGTGTTTGTCAACGAACTTCGCGAGCTGGAACAGCGCAGCGCTACTAGCGCGTTGAAGTATCACCTGCATGCCCGGAATACCGAGACGCAGCCGCGGATTGACGCTGCGGCGGTTACCGACATCATTGCTGACTTTGGAGCGCTGGCATCGTCGGCAAGCGCCTATTCCTGTGGTCCGGTTGAACTGTTGAAGAACCTTGAGTCGGAGTTTCCCGGGCTGCGGACGGAACGTTTCACCGTTGACCGCTCGGCGGCGGGGGAGGTCGGCGGCACGGTGAGTTTCGGCAGCCGAGGCGATATCGACGTAGACGGTGCAACGACCATCCTGGAGGCGGCCGAGAGCGTCGGGGTTGACCTGCCGTACGGCTGTCGGATGGGAATTTGTGCGACGTGCGTGCAGCAACTCTCCGACGGCGCAGCGCGGGACATCCGCACCGGGGCGACGTTTGTGGCGGGCGAGCGGGTCCGAACGTGCGTCTGTGCGCCGGCGGGGCGCGCGCGTATCGAACTGTAAGTTCGCCCCACATCTATCTCAACCTGCATTAACCAGGAGAAACTACCTAAAGGAGTTGGGACCCTTCCCATGGCAATTTCCGATATCGCATCGTATGCGCACTTGAGCGAAGAAGACGTCGCAGAGATTGGGCGTCGGTTTGCGGAAATCGAAAAGCAACACCGCGATTCGCTGGGACAGAAGGATGCTCGCTACATCCGCACGCTCATCCGCATTCAGCGCACCCTTGAGGTGACTGGTCGAGGCCTGCTGATGGTGCCGACCGCCGGCATGGCCCTGAACAAATTGGGGATGCTGCCGAAGTCGTGGAAGAACACCGCGCACTGGGGTTTCAAATGGGCGGGCGTCTCAGCGCTGGGGTTGGCAAAGATTTTGGAAAACCTCGAAATCGGACACAACACCATGCACGGTCAGTGGGACTGGATGAATGACCCCGAGATTCACTCGGCCACCTGGGAGTGGGACAATTCCTGCCCATCCAGCGGGTGGAAGCACTCCCACAACTTTGTCCACCACAAGTACACCAACGTGCTCGGTATGGACAACGATGTGGGATATGGCATTCTCCGGGTGACTCGTGACCGCCGTTGGAAGCCATCGACGCTGCTGCAGCCGGTGACAAACGTGGTGTTGGCCAGCCTTTTCCAATGGGCAGTGGCCTTCTATGACGTCGAGCTCGGGCGCGTGTTCGCCGGCAAGAAATCCTGGGATGAAGCTCGTCCACAGCTCATGGAGGTGCTCAACAAGTCGGGGCGCCAGGTGCTCAAGGACTACGTTCTCTTCCCCGCGATGGCGGGTTCGCGTTACCGCGAAGTGGCGTTTGCGAACATGATGGCCAACCTAGCCCGTAATCTGTGGGCCTACGCTGTCATCTTCTGCGGACACTTCCCGGATGATGCCGAGACTTTCACCAAGGAGCAGTACAACACCGAGGACAAGAGCGAGTGGTATTTGCGCCAAATGCTGGGCTCGGCGAACTTCCACGGTGGGCTGGCGCTGTCGGTGCTCTCGGGAAATCTGAATTACCAGATTGAGCACCACCTCTTCCCGGACATGCCATCCAACAGGCTTGCGCAGATTTCGAAGCAGGTTAAGCAGATCTGCCGGGAATACGACCTGCCATACAACACGGGGTCGTTCCCGAAGCAGTTCTTCCAGGTCCAGCGCACGCTGCTGAAGTTGTCGCTGCCGGATCGCTTCTTAGTCGCTGACCCGGACAACGCCCCAGAGGTACGTTCGGAGGCGGCGTTCAAGAAGTATCCGCAGGTTGAAGCGGAGCTCCAGTCCAGTTCCCCGCAACGCAAGGGCTTAGCGACGGGCCTGCGAATGCTCCGCCGTCTTCGCCCAGGTGTCCGGGAAATTGTCCGGGCCTACACAGGTCGCTCGACGCACACTGCTGCGCGCGGTTAGTCCTCGACCCGCTTGCGGACCGCAGCCGCGACTGCCGGTTCGCGGTTCCATGGCATTGATTGCTTGTGGGGCAGCCGCAGCCAGGCGCGAATCATGGTCACGGTCAGCGTCGCAGTTGCACCAGCGAGGAAGAGCGCTAAGTAAGCCGAGGAATTCTGGCCGGTGAACTCCACGGTCACGATCAGTGCGAAAAGTGGTGCTGCCATGGACGCCGACAGGAAGGCCGCCGCGCCGAGAATCGCAAAGTCGCTCAGCGGAACTGAGGGCATCAATGGCTGTACGAAGCAGCCGACGATGAAACCGCTGAGCGCGCCAAGGGCAAAGCCGGGAGTCAAGAGACCACCGACGGCACCAGAACGGAAAGTAACGAGAACCGCGAAAGCTTTCGCAATCAGCAGGATGACTGCAAAACCCAGCAGCGGGCGGTCCATGAGAACTGTGGTCGCAGCGATACGGCCATTGCCCAACACTTCTGGAACCCACAGTGAAATCACACCAACCAGTGTGAATGCGAGGGGGATGGCCCAGGCAGAATGCCAGCCAGTCGGTGCTTTGTCCGACATCCGCGAGCTGAGAATGCGAAATGCGTAGCCAATGGCACCGCAGATAACACCGATGAGCAGTGCTGCCCCGAGGTTGCCCCAGCCGTCCGAGAGATTAATTGGGCTGTAGAGCGGGCTACTGCCGACCACAATGCCCGACGTCACCGTGGCAATGGCTGAACACGCCAGCACCACCATCACCGCGGTAATACTCAGCGAGCCCAGCAGAATCTCCAACGAGAAAACCGCTCCAGCCAACGGGATGTGATAAATCGCCCCCAGGCCGGCACCGGCCGCTGCTGCGACCAAAATACGGCGGTGTAGTGGATCGATGCGCAGTCGATGCGACATCTGCGAGGCCACCATTGCACCGAGCTCACGCGGGGCATTCTCGCGTCCCATGGATGCACCTGCAGCGACAGTCGCCATCTGCAAAAACACATTGACAAGAGTTGACCACACAGGCATGGGGCGGCCGTGCATGCCCGCTTCAACGCTTTCAACAGGCTTCGCCTTTGTGCGAAGAGCTGCCCAGATTGGTCCTGCAATCAGCCCCGCCAACACAATTCCGACAAAGCGCTGTAAACCAGTGGTGCCATCGGTTACGACCGCTACGTCACCCTCGTGCTGCCCGTAGACCGCGTACTCGATGCCGTGCATGATCAGCGCGAGCCCGGCAGCTCCGAGCCCCGTCGCAAGACCCACGATAAGCGTGTAGATGCACAGCCGAATCCAACTGCCGGGAGCGGGGTAGAGTCCGGAGCCCGCTTTGTCCGACTCAGCACCAGCCGCGGCTTCAGAGGGCGTCTCCACAGAATCGGTATGGCTAGTCTCTTTCAATGTCCAGCTCCCAGTCCTCGTTGTCGCTGATGGCGCTCAACAGGCGACGCACGGCCATCGCTCGACGGTGCTGAACTCCCTCCAGCTTGTCGAGGGCGCACTCTGGATCCGCGGGCGGCCCCAAATGGGTGCAACCACGTGGGCATTCATCTGTCGCTGCCTGGATATCTGGAAACGCCGCCAGCAGCGTCTCCGGTGTCACATGAGCCAGACCAAAGGAACGAATGCCCGGGGTATCAATAATCCACGACGCCGCATCGTCATCGCTTTCCGACGGCAACATCAGCGCCACCGACTGCGTGGAGGTATGGCGGCCCTTACCCACACCACTAACTTCGCCGGTCTCACGGTTGGCTTCGGGAACAATCCGGTTGACGAGGGTCGATTTCCCCACGCCGGAATGCCCAACCAAAGCTGTCACTCGTCCTGGGGCATCGATGAGTTCTGACAGAGGAGCCAAGTCATCATTAATACCGCAGACAACGACATCCACTCCGAGTGCCGAGAACTCCCCGGCAAATTCCTCTGGGTCGGCCAGATCGGATTTAGTCAGACAGAGCACGGGGCGGACACCGCCGGCGTAGGCCGCGACCAGCGCGCGTTCGACAAAACCGGTGCGAGGTTCAGGATCGGCGACTGCGCACACAATGAGCAGCAGGCTGGCATTGGCCACGACGATGCGCTCATACGGGTCATTGTCATCGGCGGTGCGACGCAAAACCGTGCTGCGCTCTGCCAGCTTGACGATGCGGGCCAGTGTGCCCGCACGGCCGCTGACATCGCCTACGACACCGACACGGTCACCGACAACGATATTGGTGCGGCCGAGCTCGCGGGCACGCATGCATGTCACTGCAACATCAGGGTTGTTAGAGAGGACTACACCCCAACGACCACGATCCTTGGTCACCACCATGCCCCAGTGGGCATCGGCGTGGCGGGGGCGATCCTTCGTCCGTGGTCGCGACCCTTTACCGGGGCGGATGCGTACATCGGACTCGTCCCATTGCCGTCCACGCCTGCGTGCCGCCACTGTTATTTCCCTGCCTCGGTTCCGTTGTCCACACCATCAATTCGAGCTTCGACTGACTTTTCCAACGAACTAGGGCTGGGGGAGGCCAGTCCGAGCATCTCCAGCCAGCGCAGATCGAATCCAGGCATGGTCTTAGCAGTGGTACCGATATTTTCGACTTCCACGCCCTCCGTGCGCAGGCCAACAATGGCACCAGCGGTGGCCATTCGATGGTCGGCGTAGCTGTGCCAGAGACCACCGTGGAGCGGAACGGGGTCGATCGCAATGCCGTCGTCAAGCTCGGTCGCGCGACCGCCGAGACGGTTGATTTCCGTGGTGAGCGCGGCGAGACGGTTGGTTTCGTGACCGCGCAGGTGTGCGATACCCGTCAGCTCGGTGCGGGTAGTGGCCAAGGCGGCGATGGCCGCGACGGTGGGGGTCAGCTCGCCAACCTCGGACATGTCCATCGTGATTCCGCGCAGCTCCGACGGCTTTGGGCCCACGACGGTGAGGCTGGTGTGGCCACCTTCGTGACGGTTGAACGTCACGGTAGCGCCCATAGCGGTGAGGATCTCGCGGATGCGGTCGCCCGGCTGCGTGGTGTGCTCTGGCCAGTCGGGCACGGTGACGCTGCCACCAGTGACAGCCGCAGCGGCCAGGAAGGCGGCGGCGTTGGACAGATCAGGCTCGACCTGCCAAATACGACCCATCATTTCGGTCGGGTGAATGGTGAACGTTGTGCGTGGTCCCTCAGGTGTGTCGGCCGTGGTCTCCTCGACCTGCACACCGGCCTCGCGAAGCATGTCCAGGGTCATGTCAATGTGCGGGCGGGAAGGAATCTCACCGGTCGGGCGAAGTACCAGGCCACGGCCGTAGCGCGGTGCTGACAGCAACAGACCAGAGACGAACTGGCTCGAAGCCGAAGCGTCAATTTCCACTTCGCCGCCGATGTCCGGCAGATCTTGCTCTTGAACCGAGTCACCGAGGCGGTTGCCCTGATTCGGACCCTGCGGATTGACCGTGAAGGGAAGCCCATTGCCCGCGATGTTCACACCGAGGCTGCGCAGGGCATCCAGCACGGCCGACATCGGGCGAGCCTTGGCTTCTACGTCGCCTTCGAAGAACACCGACCCCTGCGCAAGAGCTGCGATAGGTGGCACGAAGCGCATAACCGTACCTGCGAGACCACATTCCACGACACCACCGCGAAGCATGCGTGGAGTGACGCGGAGCGTGTGGTTCGGGGCACCCGAATATGTCGAGTCGGCACTGATGTCAGTTCCCAGAGCCTGCAGTGCGCGAATCATAAGATCGGTATCGCGAGAGCGCAGAGCACCATGGATAACCGATGGTGTCGAAGATAGCGCCGCGATGACAAGGGCACGGTTCGTAATCGACTTCGAGCCGGCAATCTGCACCGTGGCGCTAAAAGGCTGTCGACCGGCCTCGGCACCGTCGACACTTACAGTAGGGGCGGACCAATTCTGATTTTGGGAACACACACAACCAATTATGGAACACTTTCACTCCATACCTCGACTAGAGGGGGAGTCAACGGCACAATCAGTTGGTATGTGTGGTCGTTTCGTCAATTTCACAGTCGCCGAAGAACTGCTCAGCACCACGGCTGAGATTCCCGGTTTGGCGCCCGTGCGTGCCGACGGCCCGTTGCCCACCTCCCGCTACAACATCGGACCGACCATGCCAATAGTTGCTCTTGCCCGCGAGCACCCCGGCCGCACAGGAACCATTGCTGCCACCGTGCGCTGGGGTTTAATTCCGCAGTGGGCCCGCGAAGTGCCAACAACACCTTTCTTCAATGCTCGTGCGGAAACCTGGCAGTCCAAACCGACTTTCCGGGACAGCCTGCCCTGCGCAATCCCCATGAACGGTTGGTACGAGTGGAAGAATCGCCAGCCCTACTTCGTCAGCTTCAGCGATGACGCACCGCTTTTCACCGTCGCGGGGCTGTGGGCGCGCTGGGGCGATATCGTCTCCGCCACAATTCTCACCACCGACGCCGTGGGACAGCTCGCGGATCTTCATCATCGTATGCCGCGCGTGCTTGCCGACGACGAAGTCAGTGACTGGTTGGATCTCTCGGCCTGGGCAGCAGACGGAGATGTTGGCATGACCAGCGCAGAAGTGGTGGACAAGCTGACCATCCGACCGGTCAACCGCGCCGTCGGCAATGTTGCGAATGAAGGATCGCACCTGCTGAATGGGCCCGATGGAGCAGCACCCGGCCACAACGAGGAGCTGTTTTAAGGCCGTATCAGCGGGGAGGTTGCAGGAGTAGCCGCAGGGTTAGCGGGCGATGTCGGCGACCGTGGCGTCGCAAAGCGAAACCAGATCAGCGGGTGACAGTTCGATGTCCCACCCGCGGCGACCACCGGAGACGAACACGGTGTCGGCGAGAGTAGCGGTCTCATCAATGACGGTGGGGAGCTTGCGGCGACCGCCAAGCGGGGAGATGCCGCCGGGAACGTAGCCGGTGGCAAGTGACGCGTCATGGGGGTCGGCCATCGTGGCCTTGGAAGCCCCGACAGCAGCGGCGGCGGCCTTGGGGTTGAGCATTCCGGTGGCGGGGACGACGGCGATGGCCAGCCCAGTGCGTTTGCCGGATAGCTCGATAATGAGAGTTTTGAAGATGCGTTCGGGCTCGACTCCGAGATGCTCTAGTAGCCAAGAGGCGGCCTCTTCGCCGAAGTTGTCGCTGCCGTGGGGGAATTGGTGAACGTGGAAGTCGATTCCGGCGTTCTGACAGACGGCGATTGCCGGGGTGGCGGCAGCGGATTTCTTGGCGGACTTCTTCGACATAATTTCCCATCGTTGCACACCAGTGCAGCTACGCGACGAAATGCCTGGTGACGGGGGTCTGGCCGACTCGTGGGTGCGGATGTTTTAGGATAGGTAGCATGTCAGGTGATCAGACAGGAACATCGGCCATCCGGACTGATGAGTCGGATGAGGAGCTTGCGCAGCGCTTTGAGCGTGATGCCATGCCGCTTTTGGATCAGCTCTATGGAGCGGCGCTGCGGATGACACGCAACCCCGCCGATGCCGAAGACCTGGTGCAGGAGACCTATATCAAGGCCTTTCAGGGCTTCCGCTCCTACAAGCCGGGCACGAACCTGAAAGCGTGGCTCTACCGCATTCTGACGAATGCGTACATCAACAACTACCGCAAGGCGCAGCGACGTCCTGCCGAGTACGCCACCGATGACATCACGGATTCACAGATCGCGGAAACCGCGTCGCACACTTCGATAGGGCTGCGCTCTGCTGAGGTTGAAGCGCTGGAAAAGCTTCCTGACGAGGAAATTCGTGACGCTTTGATGAGCCTCAAAGAGGACTACCGGATGGTGGTCTACTACGCCGATGTCGAGGGATTGCCCTACAAGGAAATCGCCGAAATCATGGGCACGCCCATCGGAACTGTGATGAGTCGGCTCCACCGTGGAAGAAAACAGCTCCGAGACGCGTTGCACAACGTAGCCGTGGAACGTGGATTCTTGAAAGAAGAGAAGGGAGATTCTCCGCGATGAGCCGAGAGTCGAGCCAAGATATGGAGCAGACGCCAGAGCGCGGGCACGCCTGTGAAGATGCTTTCTGTCAGGATGTCCACTCGCGCCTACACGCATTTTTAGATGGCGAGTGTGATTCGGAGGAGCGCCGCTTTCTCGAGGAACACATTCACAAATGCCCTCAGTGCTTGGAAGAGTTCGGTTCCGAGCAAGCTATACGACGGCTGCTACGCCGGTGCTGCCAGCAACCTGCCCCTGAGGACCTCCGTCAGCGCATTACCACTCGGATTCGCGTGTCCTATACGCGGGTGGAGTACCGCAGGTAGCTGCTGGCGGCTAGGTTTTGGTGCGTCATCTTTTGGCGCGTATTCCTTTGATGCTTAATGCGATGTTGCGTAATACGGTAATGCGGTAATGCGTAATGGGAAAATCCCAGGTCACGGTGATGTGGCCTGGGATATTTTTGTGGAGCTAAGGGGAATCGAACCCCTGACCTTCGCATTGCGAACGCGACGCTCTACCAACTGAGCTATAGCCCCATTGCTTTCGAGCAACCTAGCTGGAGCTGCTGTAAAAGCTCTATTTTCAGACGTTACTCCGGTGGGGTTTGGGCTCCAAACTCGCTGGTAAGGTTCCGGCGGATGGTTAATCCGGAAAGCGAGGATGCGGTATCGACGAGGCATCGAAAAGGTGTTGAAAGTGACTAGGTTTATGACAAAAAACCGCGGGTGAATTCAATTCATGTGTGATAAACCTAGTCACTTTCAAATCTGCTACCCGCTGAGGTATCCGCTGGAGGCATAAAAAACTCCACCCCGTCCTTCGGTGCAATACCGAGTTGTGCCGGGGTGGAGTGAGATGTCTTAGCCGGTGATGGCTAAGACTGCTGCAACTAAGGGCAACTTAGCTGTTCGGACGCTTGCCGTGGTTAGCCTTGTTCTTACGACGGTCCTTGCGCTTACGGCCACGCTTGCTCATAGCTGGGCTCTCTTTCTATCGGGTTAAACAGGTATCAACCGGTATAGATTACACGGTAAGAGGGTAAGTCTTTTAATTAGACTGCGGTGCTGGTGCGAGTGCGGCGAGTGCGACCGCGGTTGCGACGGCGCTTCAGTGCGCGACGCTCATCCTCGCTCATGCCGCCCCAGACACCTGCATCCTGGCCGGTCTCAAGTGCCCAGGCCAGGCACTGAGCAGTAACGGGGCAACGGTTGCAAACGACCTTGGCCTTAGCAATCTGGGCGAGAGCCGGGCCGGAGTTACCGACCGGGAAGAACAGCTCCGGATCCTCTTCACGACAAACGGCCTTGTGACGCCAATCCATGACAAACTCCTAAAACATTACGAGCCCCGGGTGAGGGCAGGGTTAAATTTCCTTGCGGGAAGGCAGCTCCGGAAATGGATTTCGTCAGACACGACAAATCGCCGTATCTCAACGAAGGTTTGGGGTTCATTCCCGGTTGCCCAGGGGTATTAGGCATCTTGGGAGGGGCCACCTGTTCCATCGCCTATACGGCGTGAAAGGTAGTGGGGACTCACCAAAGAGTTTGCGCCTAAAAAGGCGAGACTTGCATGGTTACACAACCAGTGAACTGCGTGCCTGTCTCGCTGACGATTTACATGTTTTCACGACTGGGACGGTTCGTAAAGAGCAAAATGAATAAAAGTGCCAAACCTCACAGAAAAGTGAAGTTTTGGTTAAAACGCCAGGTCAAAACTAGCCCTTTGTGGGGGTAAAATTAGTTTTGGTAATTGCAGTAGTGAGGGTGTATGGCGCATTTTTGTTGGCTTGTCAGTAAACAGTTGCAGTTTAAGCCGGGTTTGCCTCGGTCTTTTGGCTAGTACTGAACAGTCGGCGTGTGCGATCCATGACCTTTTTGGTCACCACAACGAGCAAGCGCTCGTCCACGGGGCGGGTAGCGACTTTCTTGGTGAACTGGTCCTCGGTGTAATCGTCGGCACGCGCCACAAAATTGATAGCGCCTTGCTTAACACGGATGTTGAGGGACTCACACTGATTGATGTACTCGCCGTCCAACTGGAGACGAAGTGGGGCAGTAGCGGTGAGCTCGATGTGCTGGACGTTGTCGACGCGTCGTTCGCGGGCTTCGACGTGGAAGGGGGAACGCAGTCGGGTGAAGAAACCGGCTAAATTGGCTGCGGCGACAAGTCCCGTCACTCCCCTCAGGGAAGTGAAGCCATAAAAGCCCAGGCCCCTGCGTAGGGACACAGTGGGGTTGGTGACGATGGGGAGGTCGCCGAGGAATGTCCAGGGATTGGAGTTGGACACCACGGCCATTGCGAAATCACGG
Organism: Corynebacterium sp. MSK035; assembly: GCF_030232615.1. Taxonomy (NCBI): domain Bacteria; kingdom Bacillati; phylum Actinomycetota; class Actinomycetes; order Mycobacteriales; family Corynebacteriaceae; genus Corynebacterium; species Corynebacterium sp. MSK035. Next base: position 55,292 of record NZ_JASPJP010000002.1, on the reverse strand, counting down.
CCAAACTCCGTGCCGTCGGTAGTTGCGGTGATTTGTGGCGGGCTTTTGCGCAACTGATTCCATGCGGTGAAAATTGCCGGCAAATAGCGCACGGCTTTGGCGCGGGTACCGTTTTGTCGGAGCTGTTCCATGGTGGAAATGACTTCCGCATCGATGCCGATACCGGCATTGACCACGAAGCATCGCTCCGCTGCATGTCCAACGCTGATAGTGCTGCGGGTTCGGGAGCGCAGCAGACTTGCGATGTACCACGCGGCATCTACGGGGTCGCGGGGAATACCCAACGCACCTGCCAAAACGTTGGCGCTGCCGGTGGGAATTGTCGCGATGGCAGGCAGGTCAGTGGCAGGCAGTGCGGAGAATGGGTTGGAGTTCATGAGCCCATTGACAATCTCGTTAATGGTTCCGTCGCCGCCGAGAGAAATAATGACGTCGTAATCGCGAACCGTTTTACCCGCCACCATTTCTGCAGCATGGCCAGGGTAGGCGGTAAACATGGATGTCAAGCGAATCCCCTCGACCGAGCGAAGCGCCCGCACAACGCCGGGCATACGTCGAGCAGTGTTACTGGTCGAATTCGGATTGGAGATTAGCAACGCACGCACAGGCACCAAGAATAGTGCATGAGCAGACTTGTGATGGGCGCATTAGCCGGTATGCCTCCAGGGTGTATTTATCGGTTCGCACCGGGCTAACATGTAGGGCGTGAGTAACCAGAAAAACAGCAGCAATGCGCCCAAATCGCGTACTACCGACCAGCTTGCGGCAGCCGACGGGCCGATCGCCGCACCTCAGGTTGTTATGGTCGGTGCGTGGATTGGTGTCGCCGAATGTGCCCTCGGTCTGGGCTACGGGATCTTCCTTCTCATTCGTGATTTGATGGGGTACCGCGACGAGGCCGCGGTCATTTCCGGTTGGGGTACCGCGCTGTGGTTCCTTCTCATTTTCGGCGCTGTTCTCGCTGGTGCGATTATGTTGCTGCGTGGCGCCCGATGGGGGCGCGGGCCGATTATTATGCTCAACCTCTGCTTGCTGGGCGTGGCCTATTACATGTTCCGCTCGAGCGCTTTTCTGCTTGCTCTACCGACGGCGGCAGCTTCAATTGCTGCGCTGGCCTGTATGTTTAGTCCGAAGGCGATTGATTGGGCTGCCCGCTCTTTCTAAGCTTCGATGGCGAACGCGTCGACTGACTCACCGCGCTGAACTAGTAGCGTGTCACCGACAACCGCAAGGCGCACGGGCACTTCCGGCTTGTCCGCATTATTTGCATGAGTGGACTTCGCAGCTGCAGGCAACGGGAGTGTGCCGATAATCTCGAGAGTCTTGGCATTCAATACCGCGACTCCGTCAGCGACTGGCATGAAAACATGCTCACCCCATGGAGCTGGGGTTCCTGTGGCCTCAGGAAACTCGAAATCCGGCGCCAGGGTGCTCGGGCGGAAGCCCAGTAAACCACGCGGCGACCACCACGTCATGTGATGGGGAAGATCCGTTGTAAAAGGCGCACGCGGGGCATCGCCGTTGGAGTTAGCTTCCGCCGGTGCTGGGCGCAGGGTAGTCTCATCCAGCGCCAATTCAGTCAGCATCGTGCCGTCCATACGAAAAACTCGGATGCGATTGTCTGACAGTACCGCCGCCGTGTCCTGGCCAATCGATACCAGTGACATATCTGCAGTTACCGGACCAAGGTCAATATCGCTCTTGACCTCCGGTTTCCGAGACTCCTCCGGATTTGCCGCCTGCATGACCAGGCGCCCGTGACCATCGCAGTTGTTTACGACGGCCAGCAGCTCCACGCGCGTGAGCGCACTGATAATCGAACACTCCGGATGCGGCTGCATCTTCGGTTCCGGAGACGCTGGAATCTTGCCGTACTCGACTACTCGGACCAGGTCAGAGCGCCACAGCTCCAGGAATCCAGAGTCGTAGACACCCGCGTATGAGTTCGAGCGCACGGCGGCAGGGCTGTCAGCCGCAATCGATTTACGGGTCGCGACATACTGCCCCGAGTCGGGCTTGAGTGCAACGGTCTCACCGCAGCCAGCTGCCCCACGAAAAGTCGCGAAAACTTGGCCATCACTGCCCGAGAGCGCACAAAGCGGAATATCTCGTCGATAGTGCCAGCGCTCCGTGCCGTCGTTAAGCGAGATAGCACGCACGCCCCGGTCCTCAGCAACGATGAGGGAGTTGTCCATCACCAGTGGCGCCGGGGAGATGGTCTGCGTGCTTGTGCTTGCCGACGATTCGGTGGACCACACCGGCCGGAGAGTATGTGGCATTGCCTCCGGATCGTTCGCGGCCGGGGCTTGCGCTGTGCTGCTCGTCGGTGCCGTGGATTCAGTGCGATTGACCTTACGAGCCGGAGAAGCGACCCATGTCCAACCGACGACTAGCACTACGGCGATGATGAGAACTACTGATGCGATTCGATTGCGGCGCAGTCGGGTCTCTGCAGTGGTGGGCTCAGCGTTGGCTTGTGGTGACTGCAGCACGGTTGGAATGTCCTGTCGACGAGTGGTCGTGGCGAGAGGTGAGGCGGGGAGTTGGCACGCGCAGCGGCCTAGCTGCGACGATGAGAATTGGAGTGGCCGGCCCGCTTTGAGCTTCGTCCTTGGCCGCGATTGCGATGATGAGCCTGTGAGCGGTTGTTTCGCGGGCCTCTCCCGCCACGCCCGCGAGGTGGTCTGGAACCCAACACCGGGCGGGCTGGCCCGACCTTCTCATCGATCCCCTCGGGGATGTCTAGAGCTTCAGCGAGCTCGGGGGAGGTGGAAAACCACGTCGGAATCTCGGCCATGTCCAGGTCGAGAGCATCTGAAATAGCCTTCCACTTTGTGGTTTCATCCCAGCCGACGAGCGTAACGGCGACACCGCTGTGTCCCGCGCGGCCGGTGCGGCCGATGCGGTGGACATAGGTCATTTCGTCATCGGGCACCTGATGGTTGATGACGTGGGTGACATCGTCGATATCGATACCGCGAGCCGCGACATCGGTTGCGACCAGGACGTCGACGTCGCCATTGCGGAACGCCGTCAGCGAGCGCTCACGTGCAGGCTGGCCCATATCGCCGTGGACGGCAGTGACCAGGAAGCCGCGCTCGCCGAGCTGCTCAGCAACGGAAGCGGCGCCACGCTTCGTGCGAGCAAAAATGATGGTGCGACCACGACCGTTGGCTTGCAGGATGCGGGCAATGACCGAGACCTTATCCATCTGGTGCGATTGGAAAACGATCTGTTTAGTGGTCTCGTGGACTGTGGCCTCTTCCTCGCCTGATTCAGCGCGGATGTGCACCGGGCGATTCATAAAGGTACGTGCGAGAGTCAGAATTGGGCCCGGCATTGTTGCCGAGAAGAGCATGGTCTGACGTTCATCTGGCACCGCAGCCAGAATCTTCTCGATGTCCGGCAGGAAGCCCAAGTCGAGCATTTCGTCGGCCTCGTCGAGAACCAAAATCTTTACGCCTGACAGCTCTAGATTATTGCGCTGGTAAAGATCGATGAGACGGCCGGGAGTACCAACGATGATGTCCACGCCGCGGTCTAGCTGTTCAATCTGTTCCTCATAGGGGCGGCCACCGTAAATAGTGCACACACGCAGATTGGTTGAGTGCGCAGCGCGGGCCAAATCCTCGCCGACCTGCACACATAGCTCACGGGTGGGGACGATGATGATTGCGCGGGCAGTGCCATCCGGTTCTGGAATGCGGGCGTCATCAAAGACGCGGTCAATAAGGGGGACACCAAAACCAAGAGTTTTTCCCATTCCAGTACGGGCTTGGCCGATGATGTCCGTGCCGTCGAGCGCCAAGGGCAGCGTCAGTTCCTGGATGGCAAATGTGCGGGTGATTCCTTCGTCGGCGAGTGCGTCGCAGATTTCCGCGGCGACCCCCAATTCGACGAATGTCGGGGACTGGGACTCTGCCACGGCGACTCCTTTGCTGTTTGTAACCTCACGTGACACGACGGCTTAATCGGTCTCTCTAATCCTAGCCGCTTTGGGAATGGTTATGATGTCACCTATGGACTTCACTATTGGATTTGCAGACAATACGCGTGAGCTGAACATTGAAAACGTCGCTGGTGGTGAGGAGGTCAAGGCTGCGATCTCCCAGAAGCTGGCTGCTGGCGAAGGTGTGATTGAGCTCAGCGACGGCGCTGGTCAGGAGTACCTGATTAATGCTGACAAGGTCGCCTACGTCCGTACCGGTAATAACGCAGACCGTAAGGTTGGCTTCTTCGCCTAATGACGCAAGAACCCTTTCTCGTACGCATTGCAAGGAGTTGGGGGTGGCGAGCCTATGCCATCCCTGTACTTGTGGTGCTCACAGTCATCATTCTCTTCGACATCTTCACTGCTGAAGATGATTCTTCAGGTTCCGGCACTGGCACTGTCGCCTCGCAGAGTGGCAATGGTCGCCCTGGTCCGGTGCCCGGTGAGGGATACGGTGATGGTTACGAGGGAGGGCAGTTGCCACCCGGTCCGGCCTTTGCCACGGAACCCTCGGGAAATTTTAAAGATGTCACCGTGGCGCATCCCCGTGTTGGGGAGGGGCGCGACAATGCGGTCAGGTATTCCGTGGAAATTGAAGACAACATTGATGTTCCTTCGATTGGTGGCGAGCGCGCCTTTGCAGAGACGGTAAACTCGATTCTGGCCGATCCACGTGGCTGGACAGCTAATCCAGATTTTTCTTTCGAGGCAGTGCCTCGCGACCAGGATCCGACGATTGTCGTGCAGCTTTCCGCGACTGGAACCGCACATCAGCTGTGCGGCAACACCTTGGGAATGGAGACCTCCTGTTACCTGTCTGGGCAGCGGGAAGGTGAGCCTGGGCGCGTGGTCGTCAGTATCGCCCGGTGGGTTCGAGGTGCCCTGCCTTTTGAGGGGGACCTGGGATTGTATCGCCAATACCTTATTAATCACGAGGTTGGTCACGGACTTGGGTACGCGGTTCACGAGCCCTGTCCGAGGGACGGCGGTATCGCGCCAATCATGATGCAGCAGACCCTGAGCGTGTCGAACGATGAACTGCACAAAATCGACAGCAGCGAGGTCTATCAGGTCGATGGTAAGACGTGTTCTGTCAACGGCTGGCCGTACCCATTTGGGGCGGACGACGATACGGCCGCACCGACTCAGAAAGCAAGGTAGTAGCAGATTATGATCGCCACTCCTCCCGACCGTGTTTTAGAGGCCTTTGGTGCCGAGGGCGAGCCGCATCGTGCCGGGCGAGCTTGGGACAATGGCTGGGTCTACGACGATTCCATTGTCCTTTCGCCGGTACATAATTCGGCGCAGGCGCTGTGGTCTGCAAAGGTTCGCAGTGCGCTAGATGTCGATGGCGTCCGAGTGGCGAAATCCGTGCGTACCAGCGACGGCCGCTTGGTTATTGCTGGGTGGCAGGCTCGTCATTTCATCCCGGGGGGATTCGCGCCACGTGCCGATGAAACCATTGTGGCCGCTGGTCGTGTGGAAGAGTCGCTTGCCAGTATTGAACGGCCACAGTTCCTCCTTGATAAGGAGCCCGATTACTTCGTCATGTGTAATCGAGCAGCTTGGGACTCTGACCCAATCGGCATCCTCGAGCAGCTTCTCGACGCGGATAGCGTCCCCCGCGCCGATTGTGCCGAGGCTCTCACGATCTCCGGTGATCTTCTCCAGCTGCGGGCAGAGATGGTTGTGCCAACGGAGCTTCTGCAGGTCTGTCACGCAGACCTCGTCGGCACGCTGCTTTACGACGGCACGGCCGCCCCGGTTCTCACCGATATCGTGCCAGCGTGGCATGTCCGTGGTTGGACAGCTGCCTTGGCGGCAGTGGATTGTCTGTCCATGATGGGGGCTGATGAGGAGCTACTGCGGCGCTTCGATCACCTGCCGGATTTCGGTCAGTTGCTCGTTCGTGCGATGTGTTATCGACTTTTTGTCCACGCTGTTAGTCCAGAATCGCAGCCGAGTGCGTATCGCGGTCTGTTCCGCGCGGCTTCGCTAGTTCGCGCGTTTGTGTCTAAGTAACGCCGGGCAGTATTTACGGGAGTTTTTGGGACGGGGGTATTTTTCTCCTTATTTCGAATGGGTGTTCGAGTATCGGTCCGGAGGTTGTGCCACAATGGTGCACATGAACGTAGATGGAATGCCGAAGGTTCGGTTCGTCCAGGAGGAACCTCCTCGTCGTCGGCAGTGGTTGGGTACTGCGGTAGAGGCGCTTTTCCCTTCCCATAATCAGGCGCTCGTGGTAGAGAACAAGCTTGTAAACCAGCCTGTTGTGCGCGTTTTAGGCGGCCCAGGGACTGGAAAGAGTTCGCTGCTGGCAGATCTCGCGGTGGACTACATGCAGGCGGGCATTCCGGCGGACAGTATTTTGGTGGTGTCACAGTCAAAAGAGGCCGCTGCGGAATTGAGGCGGGATATTGACAGGCGTTTTTCCTCTGAACTGGGGGAAGGCGGTTCGGTCGGGGCAGGCCAAGGTGGCATGGTGCGTGCCGTGCATTCACTTGCCTATGCAGTAGTACGTGATGCCGCCGTGAGTCGGGGAGAGCCTGAACCATCGTTGACCACTGGTGCACGCCAAGATGCTGTCGTGCGGCAACTTTTGGCCGGACATGCGGAAGATGGTGGTGCGTATTGGCCAGAGCGGTTGCGCCCGGCTCTCCCATTAGTCGGTTTTTCCCGTGCAGTTCGTGACTTTCTGCTGCGTGCAGCTGAGCGGGGGATTGATGCCCCGAGGCTTCAGCAGCTCGGCGTGGACTATGGCATTGAGTCGTGGTGTGCGGCTGGCAAGTTTATGGCGGAGTATCAGCAGACTATGCGGTTGGCGTGGGAGCCCAGCCTGAACGCTGCAGAGATTGTCTCTGCGGCATTGATGGAGCTGGATGCAGACGCGCAAGCACTGGCTCGGTGGGGAAAGTCGGTGGTGCTGGTCGATGATGCTGAACACCTATCCCCGGAAGCTGCGCGTCTTGTGGATCGGTTTGTGTCGCAGGCGGCGGTAGCCGTCATTACTGGTGATGAAGATCAATCGGTATTCCACTTCCGCGGTGCTAATAATGACTATCTCCGGAGGACTGGTGAGGCCGAGTGCAAGGCAATCCACTTGCAGCAGTCTTACCGCTGTAACGCTGATATCGCGGATTTAGTCAACGCAGTTTCTCAGCGCTTGCCTAAGGCTCCTGCATACCGTGGCATTGTCGGTTCAGTTGGAGCACAGGAAGCTCGTGAATCCGAAGTTGGAAACAACAGCGATACCGTCGCAGCGGAAAACTCGTACGCAGCTAAAAGTGCAGTAAAAATAGCTATTCATCCTTCTGAACGTGCACAGCGAGCCACAGTCGCGGACTACTTCCGGCGCCTTCATATTGACGAGGGAGTGGCATGGAAGGATATGGCGGTCATCGTCCGGTCCGGTGCAGGGGAGTCCTCTCTGTTCCGTGCGTTGTCGCGTGCGGGTGTGCCTGTGCAGATTGACCCAACGGACATCGTGCTAAGTCATCAGCGATTGGTGCGAGCGCTGATGGTGGCGTTGCGGGCAACTATGAACCAGCTCGATGACGTGGAGTGGGACGAGTTCCTCTCCGGCCCATTGGTCAACATGGATCCGATTGTCAAAGAGCGTCTGCTGCGCGGAATCCGAAAGGCCGACCTGTTCGGCGGGGCCGCGATGACTCAGCTCATCGGAATCTTGAAGGCAGAGGGACTCACAGCTGAACATCTGGAGCTTATTGAGTCTCTGTCGCAGCGTGAACGTCAGGCGCTGCAGGTGCCGCTGGATCTGTTGAGCGCAGCTCGTGAAGCGTTGCGCGATGGTGTGGAAGCAACTTTGTGGGCAATTTGGCAGTCCACTGGTTTGGCAGACCATCTGGTGGCGGCATCGTTGCGCGGCGGTACAGCTGGCGCATCGGCTGACCGCGATTTGGATGCTGTGATGGCACTGTTCGACTTTGCTGGTGACCGTGTGGAGCTGAATCCAAAACTGACGGTTGACGGTTTTATCGCTTCTGTGGAAGAGCAGGAGCTGCCCATCGGCGCACGTGACCGTAGCGGGGTAGAGCGCGATGCCGTGCGCATTCTCTCAGCCCATGCGGCTCTGGGCAGGCAGTGGAAAGCAGTAGCAGTTGTCGGAGTCCAGGAAGGCCAGTGGCCCAGCCTCGGTGTGACTGGCTCGGTGATGAAGCAGAACGAGTTCATCGGTCTCGTTGATCACGGAATTGAGCCGCGGGAGTACATCAATTCCATGGCGGATGCGCTGGCGGAGGAACGTCGTTTGCTGCACGTCGCGGTATCACGGGCGAGCGACAGGGTACTGCTGACCGCAGTCGATTCTCCTGACGATGTTGGAGTTCCCAGTCCGTTTATTATCGAGCTCGTTGAAAAGCTCGGTAATTCGGTGACGGAGCTGGTGAAACAGTCGGAAGCATCGTCGTCTGCGAACGGAGTCGGGGCTACGGCTAATGAAGCAAACGCCGGCAATCCGGATGTTGCAGAGGCAGAAGATGTCGCATGGGCCGGTGAAGGCCTGCCACGGGTGCTCTCTGTGGAGTCACTGCTGGCAGAACTGCGTGCAGCCGTTGTGGACGATGCGGAGACTGAGACGCGGCGTCGACAAGCTGCACGTCAACTCGCGCGATTGGCGCAGGTTGAGGTTGCTGGCGCACATCCAGACACCTGGTGGGGGCTCCGTGCACCGTCGACTTCGAAGCCGGTAAATGACAAGAAGCCGATGAGGATCAATCCCTCCAAGGTGGAAGCAACCCTGAGTTGTCCGTTGAAGGCCATGTTGGATAAATCAGCACCGACATCGGCCATGTATCTGGGCTCTCTACTGCATCAGGCGGTAGAAGCAGTCGCCAAGGGAGTGACTGTGCCTGAGGCTCAGTCTGAGATCCGGCGTGTTTTTGGGGACCTGTCCGATGATCCGGAGTGGCGTAAGCGTACTGAGGAAGAGACCTGGTTGACCGGGCTGGAGGATTGGCAGCGGTGGATTGAGACTAAGAAAGATATCGGAACCGAGGTCCCAGTAAATGTCAACATCAACGATGACATCGTGATTGTCGGACGAATCGACCGGTTGATTGAAGACGCTGATGGTGCAGTTCAAATCGTCGATATTAAAACCGGTAAGACAGCGCCCTCCGGTAAAGAAGTAGAAGGACACGCACAGCTAGCTACATATCAACTAGCGCTGTCGAAGGGGAAGCTCGTTGAAAGCGGAGATGGGCTCGCTGTGGACAACGGCGAAGGCATTGAACAATCTGGGGCATACCTGGTATTTCCGCGAAAGTCACACAATAAGACCATTATCACTAGCCGCGAACAGTCAAAGCTCACGGAAGACAAGTTGGCTGACTGGGAGCGTCGCGTAGAGCAGGTAGCACGTGCGACGTCTGGCCCGCGTGCCTTGGCGCTCGCTGGTGATCATTGCAAGTTCTGCACGCTTTCGAAGGCGTGCCCGGCAGCAGAAGGGAATCGGTAGTCATGTCGGAGGAACGAACCATCATTGATCCCGTCACCCTGTCGGAGATGATGGGGCAGGACTTTCCGCCCACCCCGCAACAAGCGGCGGTAATCGGTGCACCGATGGAACCAATGCTTGTTGTCGCCGGTGCCGGTGCTGGTAAAACAGCGACAATGGCTGCCCGTGTTGTGTGGTTGGTCGCCAACGGCTTTATCCGCCCAGAAGAAGTTCTAGGTTTGACCTTCACCAGGAAGGCAGCGCGCGAGCTCGGCGTCCGTATCCGCCAACAGCTGAATGCGCTTGCTTCCTCCGCTGCATTTCGTGCACAAGCTTCACCAGAGGTATTAGCAAGCCTCGAGGTCATTGCCCCAACCACGCTTACTTACGATGCTTATGCCTCTGAAGTCGTGAGCAATTATGGTCTTTTGCTGCCGACGGAGCCGGGGGTCACCATTATGGATGGCGCGACGCAGTGGCAGTTGGCCTGGGAAACAGCTCGCAATGTGACCGAAATTGATGTCGATATTGCGCCATCAACGCTGGCCAGTCGCATTATTGAGCTGGGGTCGAACATCGACTCAAACTTATCTACCCCGCAGGCGATTCGCGAGGAAACCGAAGCGTTCATCAGCAATATTGAGCAGACCCCGCAGAAGGGTAAACGCGAGGGACTAATTGGCGATCTACAGGGCATCGTCGATAAGCAGCGGGAGAGATTAGAGATTTTGCCGCTGGTAGAGCAGGTTCGAGCTCGGTGCAATGAAGAAAATGTCGCCACCTTCGGTATGCAGATGGCTCGGGCGGCCCGGCTAGCCACCGACTTCGCGGAAGTCGGGGAGGAGGAGCGGCGTCGCTTTAAGATCATCATGCTCGACGAGTACCAGGACACGTCGCACACACAGCGGCTGTTCCTGCGTGCGCTGTTCTCCGGTGGTTGTGTCACCGCTGTCGGCGATCCGATGCAGGCAATTTATGGCTGGCGAGGAGCAACGGCCGAAAACCTTGTGCAGTTTGTCAATGATTTTCCGCGGTCGGATGGGCAGCCAGCGGAGAAAAAGCAACTGACCATTTCTTGGCGAAACCCGCAGTCAGTGCTGCAGCTTGCTAACGCAGTCTCCGACCGTGCTTTTGCGGGGCAGGCTCGTACGGTAGAGGCACTGGATGCAGGGCCAAAAGCAGGCCAGGGCGAGGTGCAGCTTGCTTTCACTGCAACCGGTGAGGAAGAAGTTGCATACATCGCAGATTGCATGGAGACGCAATTACGCGAATGTGAAGCAGCTGGCAACAAGCTCGATGCCGCCATCCTGGTTCGGACAAATGCTGAATCGGCTGTCTATTTAGATGCACTGTCTGAGCGGGGTGTGCCTGCAATCATTGTAGGACTCGCTGGATTACTGCACTTGCCCGAGGTCATGGATATCACCTCGGTGATGAAGATATTGGTCGACCCCAGTTCAGACCAGGATGCTCTGCGTCTGCTACTCAGCCCACAGTTCAATTTGGGTGCCGCAGACGTGGAGGCACTTCGCACTCGTGTAGATCAGCTGGCAATCGCAGGAAAGGACGAGTTGGCCCGCAAGAAGGGCAACGTCGAAGAAACTTCAGACTCCTCACCGCTTTCCCAGCTCGCTCGCCAGTATGACAAGCTCGTGGAAGATGCCGAAGCAGCATCGTCCGCGGTGGGGCTGGGGCACGCCATCGCCGACCCGGATATTCGTTTTTACGACGGCACCCCGCTGGCGCGCGGCAGTGTGGAAAAAAATGGGCGGTTGGTCTGCAGCGAGTCACTGAACTACACAGATGAAGCAATGGTGCGCATCGCACAGTTGGGTGCAAGCCTACGAAAACTACGCCGGTTCTCGCTGAATAAGCCTCTGCCGGAACTGGTCGAGGACATCGCTACTGAGTTTGGAATTCGCGTAGAAGCAGCGGCTGGACAGTACGGTTCCGCTACCGCGATAACCAGGCCGACAACCGCACATCTGGATAGGTTTGTCGATATCGCTGCGACGTATTCTCAAAATATCTCGGACGATGTGACAGGGTTTTTGAACTATCTGGAATTCGCTGTCGAACACGATGATGGCTTGGAACGGGCACCTATGAACATGCCGGAAAACTGTGTCCAAATCATGACTATGCACAAGTCAAAGGGCTTGGAGTGGGAAACCGTTGCTGTTCCGGGCATCACCACCAGCAAGTTCGACAAAGTTGATTTGTCATCGTGGCTCACCAATTCAGTTCAGCTTCCTCCTGGGGCAATTACCCAGGTGGATCCGCTAACGGCTAGTGCAGAACCAACAGAGGATGCAACACGGCTTGCAGCAGGCGATTGGGCTCCTGTCGCTGATTCTGTCGATAGCAACGCCCCCGAACTGGACATATCAGGCACCGATAACCAGACCGACCTCAACAAGGTGATCAAAGCCTACAAGGAAGAGCTGCGAGAAGTGGAGAGGGAAGAAAAACAGCGCCTCTTCTACGTTGCCATGACTCGCTCCGCGAAAAAGCTCATTGTCACTGCAAGCAGGCGGCCTAATCCGAGCTTGAAGAAACCCACCGACGTGTCGGCGGACTTCGCAGCCATCGCCACTCAATTCAGTGACTATGTGGTGTCGTGGACAGATGGGGAGGACCCTGAGGTAGAGGACACTGAAGTCGATTTGGACTGCGACACTGCGGTTGATGGGGTGGTCTGGCCCGTCGATACCCTGGGCAACCGCCGAGATAGTACGCAGCGAGCAGCCAAAAGCGTCATGCGCTACATGAGAGAAGACCAGGATGAGCGCCCCATTGCAGGTGACCTGTCTGAGGTATGGGAAACGGAAACGACCATTCTCGTGGATGAAATCCTTCGAGCTAAGGCCGCGGAGATTCATCTACCAATGCCGACAAGCATGTCCACTAGCGAATACCAAGCGATGATTGCGGATCCGGTCGCGTTTGCCCGTCGGAAAGCACGCCCGGTGCCGTTTAAGCCAAACCGATTCGCGCGCCGAGGTACGGCATTCCACGCTTGGTTGGAGAATCGCTTCGGTGCACACAGTCTGCTGGACGATGAGGATCTCTTCGGGGATCAACTGGATGACTTCCTCGGCACAGAACAAGTCGCGTCCGAACGCGAACTGGAGAAATTGAAGGCGAATTTCGAGGCATCTGTGTGGGCTGACCGCACGCCAACGCATGTAGAGGTGCCGTTTGAAATTGCCATCGGGCAGAGGCGGGTCGTCGGCCGAATCGACGCGGTGTTTAACGACAACGGGAAGTGGAGCGTCATTGACTGGAAGACAGGCCAGATGCCGCGCGGAAAGGAAAGGGAAGTAGCGGCGCTACAGCTGGCGATTTACCGCCTGGCGTGGTCGGATAGGCTGCGCGAGATGGGAATGGAAACTGCCCCCGAAGACATTGAAGCCGGGTTCTTCTACGTTTCGGCAGGACGGACGCTAATACCAGATGAAGCGCTACTGCCAAGCAGGATAGAGTTAGACAGGAAAATGCGCGAGCTGATTGGATAATCATCTACGTATGTAACTGCCGCGTGGCCGTGGCCAGTTATCCAGGTGAAAGCAGCAGTTTGTATGCGCTATTTTTCACCGGGAGGAGTTTTCATGAAAGGCAGGCGAGGAGCGGTTGCGTAATCCAATTCGGAAATCTTCGGGATACGAAACCGGGCTCAATGATCTTCCCGGGCATGCACTGCTGGGAGTCATTGGCCTGCCTGAGTCCGCGCCGAAGAATCCTTGGCGGCTAATCATACGTCGTTTGAACTACGCCGTATTTTTGCTGCTGATTGCATCCGTCGTGGTCTACTACGACCGCAACGGATATACGGAGCCTCTCACCTTCATCGATGCGGTGTATTACTCGGCTGTCAGCCTGTCGACGACGGGTTACGGTGACATCACGCCGGTGACACAGAGGGCTCGATTACTCAATATTTTGATCATTACGCCACTGCGCGTGGCCTTCCTTGCTCTCTTGGTCGGTACTACTCTGACCGTTTTGACCCAAGAATCTCGGAAAACCCTGCAAATTCAGCGCTGGAGGAGACAGTTGCGCAACCACACCGTCGTTATCGGATACGGCACCAAGGGTCGTTCTGCCATTGCAGCTCTTCTCGCGGACGGCGTAGATCCGGCAGAAATCGTTGTTATTGATACGGACAAGGAAGCACTCGATCACGCTTCGAATCAAGGCTTGGCGACGGTGCATGGGTCGGCTACCAAATCCGATGTGCTGAAGTTAGCTGGTATTCAGCGTGCCCGCTCTATAGTCGTTGCACCGAACAAAGATGACACAGCGGTGCTGGTCACGTTGTCGGTCCGTGAGTTGGCGCCGGGTGCCTCAATTGTGGCCTCGGTGCGTGAATCAGAAAACCGCCACTTGTTGACGCAGTCAGGTGCAGACCAAGTGGTTATTTCTTCTGAAACCGCCGGCCGAATGCTGGGGCTGGCCACGGTGACTCCTTCGGTGGTTGAGATGATGGAAGACCTCCTGAGCCCGGATGAAGGATTCTCTGTTGCAGAGAGGCTGGTCACCGAAGAGGAAATCGGTGCCAGCCCACGGCACCTCGCGGATATTGCACTCGGCGTGGTGCGCTCGGGTGAGCTGTACCGAATTGATTCACCGGAGTGTGAGTCGGTGGAGCCAGGCGACCGGCTGCTGTACGTCCGCCGTGTCTACAGCAATGACGAATAGCACTCGACCAGTTTAAAAATGGGGTCTAACAACTTTTGACTTACTCAGAGGCGGATGTGAACAAGCCGGATTATCTAGCTGGGCTGGATCCAGACCAGCGCGAGGCAGCAACGGCTCCGATGGGGCCGGTGTGCATTCTTGCTGGAGCCGGTACAGGTAAGACCCGAACAATTACTCATCGCATCAAGTACCTCATTGACCAGGGGTTTGTGCAGCCGCAGAAGGTATTAGCGGTGACATTTACCTCGCGTGCAGCAGGGGAGATGCGCGACCGCCTGGCAAAGATGGGAACGCCTGGAGTCCAGGCGCGTACTTTCCACTCGGCAGCTCTTCGCCAGCTGCGCTACTTCTGGCCCCAAGTCGCCGGTGATATGCCCTGGCAGCTGTTGGATGACAAGAAATTCCGTGTCGTCGCCCAAGCAGTACGCCGGGTGGGCCTGGACACCTCCAAGGAAACGATCCGCGATGTCATGGGCGAGATTGAGTGGGCGAAGGCCACTCTGGCCGGTGCGGATCAGTACCAGGCCGCGCTGCGGGAGCATGGGCGCATGGCACCTCTGTCTGCGGAAAAAATTGTCGATTGCTATCACGCTTACGAGGACATAAAAACCACTCCTGACGGGCTATTGCTTGACTTCGACGACCTGCTCATCCACACCGCCGGTGCGATGGAGAATTCCCGTGCAGTGGCGGAGGAATTCCGCAACCAGTATCGGTGCTTCGTCGTCGATGAGTACCAGGATGTCACCCCGTTACAGCAGCGAGTTCTCAACGCCTGGCTGGGAGACCGTGACAACCTCACAGTTGTCGGGGACGCCAACCAGACGATCTACTCCTTCACAGGGGCGACTCCGCAGTACCTAATGAACTTCTCTCGGGACTACCCGGAAGCCACAGTTGTCCGCCTGCAGCGGGACTACCGATCGACCCCACAGGTCGTCGAGCTGGCCAACAATGTCATCGGCCGTGCGCAGGGGCGTATCGCCGGCTCGCGGCTGAAGCTGATTGGGCAGCGTGAAGACGGCCCGGAGCCGACTTTTAACCAGTACGACGATGAGCCGATGGAAGCTCGCGCGACCGCGCGCAGCATCAAGCGACTTATCGACGTGGGTACGCCGGCATCGGAGATTGCCGTTTTGTACCGCATCAACGCACAGTCCGCAGTTTTTGAGCAGGCTTTGTCCGAGGTAGGAGTCGCCTACCAGGTTCGTGGCGGGGACGGTTTCTACCAGCGTCCCGAGATCCGCGATGCCATCGCTGCACTTGTGCGAGTTTCCCGTTCCTCACGGACTGTTCCGACATTGCAGGGCACGAATCTATTGGATTTGGTCAAGCAGGTTTTCGCGGGTCTTGGCATGACTGACCAAGAGCCGGAAGGCGCTGGTGCCAGGGAACGTTGGCAGTCACTACGCGCCCTATTTGACCTGTGTAAAGACATCGTTCATGCCAACACCGAGGTCAATATCCAGGCGCTCCTCGGCCAATTGCACACCCGGCAGCAGGCCAAACATCCACCGACGCTGGATGGCGTGACGCTGGCTAGCCTGCATGCAGCCAAGGGGCTGGAGTGGGATGCGGTGTTCCTCGTTGGGCTTACCGACGGTTCGCTGCCTATCCAACATGCGCTGAATAAATTCGACCGTTCTCCTGCGCAGGGGGCGGAAGCCATCGAAGAAGAGCGCCGTCTGTTCTATGTCGGCATTACTCGAGCCCGCGAACATCTGGAGCTATCTTGGTCATTGTCGCGGACAGAAGGCGGCCGCAGGTCACGTCGCCGCACACGATTCCTCGATGAACTCGACATTGATGTCTCTGACTACTCGGCTGAGGCACAGCGAAGCTCAAGGAGCTCTAGTTCCCGCAGTAAGCGTCAGCAGTCCAAACAGTGCAAGGGCTGTACTAAGCCATTGCACACCGATGCCGAGCGGATCTCAGGGCGTTGTGAAGAGTGCCCAGTCAGTGCGGATCCTGCACTACTGGAAGCATTGCGTGCATGGCGCTTGGAAATGTCGAGGGAAATGACGGTCCCCGCATTCGTGATCTTCTCCGATGCGACCCTTCTGGCCATCGGTGAGCAGCAGCCGACTACGCCGGAGGAACTTCTGCAGATTCCCGGAATTGGAGAAGCGAAGCTCAATCATTTCGGCGAAGGCATCTTGGGAATCGTCAATTCTTTCGTGAATTCCTAGTCAGATTCTGCTCAAGGCACTTCGAATTACATGAACTGCATATGCGAGTTGCCATGACCACACACTGGGCACTGCGGGTGGGGAGCAACAGTAGTGCGGGTGATATCGAGGCTTTCCAGATCTATGCGCACCTCCGTTGCACATAGATCTGAGAGATCCGGCCGCCGCAGCTGCCCAACCAACAGTGGCACCGCTGTGTTCAGCCATTCCGGTGCGGCCACGGGCGTAAAAGTGCGAAGCTGTAGCGCAATCAGTGCCCGGACGGGGTCGTGGTCTCGTCGATAAGCTTCGAAACACATCGAGCAGGGCCCTTGACCTGGTTGAACAAGCGGCCCAAGAATCAGTGCCCCATCGCGGAAATGCGTGTGCAGATGCTCAATTCCACGATGAAACAGAGCGCGAACCAAGGGCATGCTCGGTACTTCCATGCCCGTGACCACCGCGAGCCCGATCTCTTCCGGTGTGGATTGAGATATTTTTAGCGTCGCATTGCGAGTGGGCGACATTGCCGTCGTCCAACTACCACAACCCGTGCGACGAAGCTCCTTTAAAAGTCCGGTGCGCAAGCTGTCCCGACCGATCAGCGTAATCCTCCGCCGTGTCGGTGGTTTTTGGACCAGCGCGGCTCGGTGAAGGTCGGAGATAAGTGCGGTAATGAACTGCGGTGACAGTTTGTCGTGACTGTCAGTAAAGGCCTCGCTTAAGGTGCTACCTCTATGAGCTGCAAGAAGCGCCGAGAAGACAGGCCCCGGCGGGGTGCCGTCGGAAAGCGGCAGAATCATGCTGCGCTCCGGTTCCACGCCGAACTGAATCCGCGCGCCTGGGCGCATGACAATCGGTACCTCCGGCCGCAGCGCGTAGTCCGTGGCAGGCGCGGCAAGTGTTTGTGCAGCGGGTGCGTGCGAACCTATTACGCCAGCCGTACCATCCCGCCCCCGAGACGTATCCCTGTATTCCCCCATAAAAATATCTTTTACCCCGGGGCCAGCTTTTACGCAATCGCAGCGCAGAGCATATACGCTTAAAAAGCATGAGCACCAAGCGACCTGAGTACGGCCCGGATGTTGAGGTTCGGCGCTCGAAGCGCCGCCGCCGTACTGTGTCCGCCCGCGCGGAGGGAAACCGGATCATTGTCATGGTTCCGGACGATCTCAGCGCCGCTGCGGAAAAACAGCAGGTCAATGAAATTGTTGCGCGAGTGCGGAAGAAAGTTGGCAGCAACCTGGATAATTCCGAGCTGGAGCGCCGCGCACGGCTGCTCTCTCGTACGGTGCTGGAAGATCGCCCGCGGTTCGAGTCAATCAAATGGGTCAAGAACATGTCGCGCAGGTGGGCATCCGTCACCGGCGGTGTCGATAGTCCTGGGCGCATTCGCATTTCGCACAGGCTTGCCGACGTCCCGGGGTACGTCCTCGACGATGTCATTGTGCACGAACTGGTGCACACTTTCGTCGACGGTGGTCATACCGAAGAGTTCTGGTATTGGGCGGCAAAAGCCCCGTACCACGAACGGGCACGGGGCTATTTAGAGGCGTATCAACGCTGGGGAACCCAGAGCTAACTCGCTACTTATCGTCGTCGGCGTCACTGTCGTTGCCCTCAGCCGCGCGCTTTTCGGCCTCTTTGCGCAGCTGCTCTTCAAGCTCTGCGATCGGGTCGAAGTCATCGTTTTCCGAGCCGCCAAGGACCGAATCAATAAAGGCCGCGGGTTCATCCAAATCCTCTGCCACGGGCAGGAAGTCCGGGTGATCCCAGACCTTGTCGCGTCGCTCGATGCCCACAGCGGTGGTCAGACGGTGCCACAAGTTGGTTGCCTCACGCACCTTGGGGGATCCGAGGTCAATGCCGGTGGCTTTCTCCAGCGCCTGTTCAGCACCTTCGGTGGCGCGGCGACGACGCCAGGCTTCATCCAGCTGTGCGGCACCCGATAGACGCTCACCGAGGGCATCGGTGACAACCATGTCCACCCATCCCTCGACCAGTGCTAGCAGCGTCTGGAAACGAGTACGAGCATTCTCGTTACGAGAACGAATCTTCGGGCTCAGATCCATATTCTGCAGCTCGCTCATAGCCTCCTGCATACGCTGCGGATCCTGCATGTTCTCAATATCCAGACCGCGGGCGGCCTCTTCAATCGCCGAGTAATCGATGACGATGCCGGCAGCGTATTCCTCGACAGAGGAAATCATGCGTTCAGCCAGCCATGGCACGCGGTCGAAGAGACGTTGGTGGGCAGCTTCGCGGGCAGTGGCGTAGATAAACAGATCGCGCGCTGGAACCTCGAGTTCCTCCGCGAGAGCGACGAGATGCGTTGGCAGCAGTACCGCCGCACCAGTGGTGTGTAGCGGCAGCCCGAGGTCAGAACCAGTCAGGCTCGTCTGTGCCAACTCCGCCAGCGCATTTCCTAGCTGAGTACCGAAACTCATCGAGTTCATCTGGCGCATGATGCCCAGCATCGGCCCCATCATCTCGCGAGCTTCCTCTGGAACACCCTCGAGGGAGGCATCACTCATGCGGCTGGCGACGGGATCGACAAGGCGAGTCCATGTCGACTTGGTGTTCTCCAACCACTGCAGGCTATTCCACGCTTCTACGCGGTTGACACCAGCCGGCAGGGAGGTGACGTCATCTAGCCACAGTTCGGCCAGGCGCAGGGAATCAGTCAGCGCCTCGCGGGCCGAGTCCTTCACCGGAGCCGGGTTACCAAGACGGGTCCGCGCAACGCGCTCGGCCGCGTCGTAGTTGACAGGGCCAGAGTTAGACTCCTGGAATCGCTGCCCCATGCCGGAGAACATCTCGCCGAACTGGTTGAGAATATCGCCCAAGTTCGGCTGGTCCCCCTTGCCGGAGGCGCCGCTGCCGGGCTGCCCGGGGCCGCCGAAACCGAAGCCACCGGCGCCGCCCATGCCACCGAAGGGAAACCCGAAGAAACCGAAAGGACCGCCCTGGCCGCCCTGACCGCCCTGACCGGAGTCATTGTTGCCAGCGTCGTCGCGATCGTCATCATTGTCGTTCGGACCAAAGCCAAATCCGTTAGAACTCATGCTCCCACCGTACCGGGCAATGACCCGCGTGAGTACTTAAAAGCACCACTTTATTGGCAACTTCGCGCCCAGCGAACAGACACGGACAAGATTCATCAGGTGTCCAGTAGGCAGATAGCGAGAATGTAGGGTGTTATTTGTGAATCGTCGTACCCAAACTCTTGTTGCGGGCGCTGTGCCCATCGCCGCGTTGGCAACTGTGCTCTCGCTGCCAACGCTGACAGTGCCCTATGCCGCGCAGGGGCCTGGCCCGGTCTTCGATGTTCTCAGCGATGTCGAGGGCAAGAGCATTATCTCGGTCAGTGGCAGTGCTGCGGACTCCGAACTCTCTAAGGGCACGCTGGATATGACAACCGTCGCAGTCAGACATAACCTGACATTGCCGCAGGTCATTGGCCTGTGGTTCGATCGTGACAACGATATCGTCCCCATTGAGGCGGTCTTCCCTCCGGGCCAGAGTCAGGACGAGGTGGAAGAGGAGAACAAGGCTGCATTCACCGAGTCAGAGGCCAACGCCACCTCCGCTGCGCTGGCACATCTCGGGTTGCCGATGGAAGTCACCGTCGCCTACACAGTGCCGGATAGTCCCGTCGATGGGCGACTGCATGAAGACGATGTGATTCTCGCCGTGGATGGGGTGGCCGTAAGCAAGCCTGAGCAAGTCAAGGCGATTATTGCCGGACGCAACCCGGGCGATACTGTCACGTTGAGGGTCAAGTCTGCGACCGTCGACAAGCAGAAGACTGCTAAGGGCGAGGACTCTGACCCCGAGAAAGCCGTCGATATTTCTGTGACACTGGCGGAAAATCCGCATCAGAAGAATGCCGCGCTGCTCGGCGTTGGGATGGGGGCGCAATCCGCGGACGACACCAAGGTTGAGTACCAGCTCAGCGGCATTGGAGGTCCGTCTGCGGGTCTCATGATGACGCTCGGAGTGATTGACAAGCTGAGTCCAGGCGATTTGACCGAGGGGCAGCACCTCGCTGGCACCGGCACTATTGACGCTGCCGGCAACGTGGGCGAAATCGGTGGCATTACACACAAAATCTCGGCCGCCCGAGATGAGGGCGCCGAGATGTTCTTCGTGCCGGAA
Source organism: Corynebacterium sp. MSK035 (assembly GCF_030232615.1). Taxonomy (NCBI): domain Bacteria; kingdom Bacillati; phylum Actinomycetota; class Actinomycetes; order Mycobacteriales; family Corynebacteriaceae; genus Corynebacterium; species Corynebacterium sp. MSK035. The sequence continues at coordinate 34,819 of NZ_JASPJP010000002.1, read as the reverse complement.
GGCAATTGCGCAGAGGCTGTGACTGCCGACCGAGGCGATATGAAGTTGGTAAAGGTCTCTGTGCTTGACGACGCGCTTGCGGCAATCGAAAAGCCGGAGACCGCGCAGACCTGCTCGTAGTTTTTGTCGTAGTCCCTACGAGCAGCTGCTAGTTTCAGCTAGTTCTTGCTGAAGGCCTCGAAGTTTTGCTGAGACTGCCATTTATCAATCTCTGCCGCCGTTGCGCGCAACTGCGGGTCAAATTTGAGGTAGGCCTTTGTCTCGCGCGCAATGAGCCCGGACAGGACAATCAGACCGATGAGGTTCGGTAGCGCCATCAGGCCGTTGAGAGCCGAGGCGACGGACCAGACGGTTTCCAGATGAGTAACAGCGCCGACGAAGACTACGCAGGTGAAGACCGCACGGTAGAGACCGGTGCCGCGGCGACCGACCAGGGACTCGAATGCGCGCTCACCGTAGTAGGACCAGCCCAGCATGGTGGAGAATGCGAAGAAGACAACCGACAGCGTGACGATTGTGCCACCCCAGTGGCCAGGTAGACCGCGGGAGAATGCCTCAGCAGTCAGAGCGCCAGTGTCGACGTTGCCATCCTGCCAAACACCGGTGCTGATGATAACCAGGCCGGTGAAGGACACGACGATGATGGTGTCAATGAAGGTCTGAGTCATGGAGACCAGACCCTGACGAACCGGGTGAGTGGTCGATGCGGCGGCAGCGGCGATAGCACCGGAACCCAGGCCCGACTCGTTGGAGAACAGGCCGCGGGCAACACCCATCTGCAGGGCGAGAATGAGCGTGGAGCCTGCGAACCCACCAACGGCCGCGGTGCCGGTGAAAGCATCGGTGAAGATGAGCTTGAAGGTCTCGGGCAGCGCCGAGACATTGGCGACGAGCACCCACACGGCCGCACCGATGTAGAGCACAATCATCATCGGCACAAAGCCGGCGGTGATGCGGCCAATCGACTTAATGCCACCCATCAGCGCCGCACCTACCAGGATGAACATGATCATGCCGGAGAGCGTCGGATCGATGTCGAAGCTGTTTTCCAGGTTCGAGGCCACGGCATTGCCCTGGGTCAGGTTGCCGATACCAAACGCTGCCAGCGCAGCAAAGACGGCGAAGAGAATACCGAGCGTCTTACCAAAACCATTCGGGATGGCCTTGCGCAGGTAGTACTGCGGGCCACCGGACTGTTCGCCAGCTGCATCGACCTGACGGTACTTCACACCCAGGAATGCCTCGGAGTACTTCGATGCCATACCAAGCAGGCCGGTCACCCACATCCAGAACAGCGCACCGGGTCCACCCAGGCCGATCGCGGTAGCGACACCGACAATGTTGCCGACACCGACTGTTGCCGCGAGAGCCGTCGCAAGCGCCTGGTAGTTGGTGATATCTCCCTCGGCGTCTTCGTCGTTACGGTCGATGAGTCCGAGGCGCAGTGCCGGGCCGAGTTTGACCAGGTGAATTGCACCCAGGCGAATGGTCAAAATGATTCCGGTGCCGATCAGCGCGGGGATCAGGAGATACGGACTCCAAATAAAACTATCCGCCGCTGAGGCAAAATCGCTGAAGCTTTCCATGCTGTGGAACTTTACTGGTAGAAAGCCTAAATTCGATCATTAATTTCTCAGAAAATGATTATTGTGCTACTAATTCGCCACAAGTGGGGGTAAACACATTCCGACGAAAGCAAAAACTATTCCGCCAATCAGTGTGAGAGCAAGGTACCCACATGCCCTCCAAAAGTGTTGGTTCTTAAGGCGTACGATCTCTCCGGCGAGTGTGGACCACGTCGACAGGCCGCCGGCGAAGCCAATCATTACCGTCGCATAGGCCAGAGCAGGCGTCATGCCATTGCTTATCGACGTTCCCCGCGACCACACCACAGCAGCGACACCGGCGACGAAGCAGGCAATCATATTCGCGGTCCACGTTCCGGGTAGTTTGGAATCAGCCCACTTCACCGCAAGTTCGGCCAGCGCATAGCGCAGCGCTCCACCTACTGCCGCGCCAACTGCGATAGCGAGGATGGCAGAGAGTGCCGAGGAAAAAGAGCCGAGGAGATCGCCGGTCATTCCGCGACCTCCCGTGCGCACTTGGTGCCCAACCAGTAGGCGAGAGGGCAGCACAGCAGATGAATAAGTCCGACGCTCACAATCAGTACGACTGACGTGTCCGCTTGCACCAACAAGAGAATGACAAATGCGGAGAAAGTGGTGAAACCGCCACAAAAGCCAGTACCGCAGAAAGCGGAAAGCCGAGGATTAGCAAACGCGATACTGCTGACCAGGCCGAAGAGAAAGCAGCCCAACAAGTTGATGGCAGTGGTCGAAACTGCGCTAGTTCCCGAGCTCACAATCGCATCGATTGCCGCGCCGAGCAGAAAGCGACTTACCGCGCCAATAGCGGCACCGCCGGCGACAACCAGGGCCATGAGAACCTGCGCCCGTCCTGCTGATGGCAGTTTCGCAACGACAGATTCCTCATTCACGGTGAAAACGCTAGCACAGTGGCGAAAGGGGAGGTAGGCGCCGACAATTCGGAATCTTTCACCAGGAGGTGTTCCCGTCGGCACGCGACAATCTACCTACTGCACCCTATTGCAGGGGCGAGTTTGCCTTACCGAGTGGTTCTTGCCATGCGCGCTGACCCTAAAACGGGGACACTGGGGAAGAGGAAGCGCATTTAAGTCCGGTTTCCCCATTCCGGCCGGCTCGTCGGCGGTGAAATCGGTGGTTGCGCAGTTCGCCGATTCAGCAGGAGGATACCCACAATGGCTCATGAGCGCGCCGGGCAATTGGCCCAGCCATCCGACCTTATCGATGTCGCGGAACTGGTCACTGCTTACTACACAAAGCACCCGGACCCGAATAACCCCGACCAGAAGGTCGTCTTCGGTACTTCCGGTCACCGCGGTTCCTCCCTCGACGGCGCTTTCAACGAAGACCACATTCACGCCACTACTCAGGCAATCGTGGATTACCGCAAGGGCCAGGGCATTGAAGGTCCGCTCTACGTCGGTCGCGATACCCACGGCCTGTCCGAGCCGGCAATGATTTCCGCCCTCGAGGTGCTCACGGCCAACGGCATCACCGTGATGGTTGACGCTCAGGATCGCTACACGCCGACTCCGGCAGTCAGCCACGCGATTCTGACGTACAACCGCGACGTGGAGGGAGGTCCGACGGGGAGTAGCGCCGCGCGTGCCGACGGCATCGTGATTACCCCTTCCCACAATCCGCCACGGGATGGTGGTTTTAAGTACAACCCGCCGACCGGTGGTCCGGCGGACGCGGATGCGACGGACTGGATTGCAGCTCGTGCTAATGAATACTTGGCTAAGGGCCTGGATGGGGTTAAGCGCCAGCTGGTGGATAAGGCCGGAGACCTCGTCGTAAAGCACGACTACCTCAACGCATACGTGTCGGACCTGCCGAATGTTGTCAACCTCGACGCCATCCGTGATGCCGGCGTGCGTATCGGCGCCGACCCAATGGGTGGTGCGTCGGTGGATTACTGGGGCGCAATTGGCGATGCGCATAACCTAAACCTGACCGTGGTCAATCCGCTGGTTGATGCGACCTGGCGTTTTATGACGCTGGATACAGACGGCAAGATTCGTATGGACTGCTCCTCGCCGAATGCGATGGCGTCCCTGATTGGTAACCGCGATAAGTTCGACATCTCCACCGGCAATGACGCGGACTCCGATCGCCACGGAATTGTGACACCGGACGCGGGTTTGATGAACCCGAACCACTACCTGGCCGTTGCCATTGACTACCTCTTCGCGCACCGTCCGGGCTGGTCGCAGGAGACCGCGGTCGGTAAGACGCTGGTGTCTTCGTCGATGATTGACCGCGTCGTTGCCAATTTGGGCCGCAAGCTCGTGGAAGTTCCAGTCGGCTTCAAGTGGTTCGTCCCGGGTCTGCTCGGCGGCACCATCGGCTTCGGCGGTGAAGAATCCGCTGGTGCATCGTTCCTGCGTCACGACGGCACTGTGTGGTCTACCGATAAGGACGGCATCATCCTGGACCTCCTGGCCAGCGAGATCAAGGCTGTGACCGAGAAGACTCCATCGCAGCTCTACGCAGAACTCGCCGATAAGTACGGTGCCCCGGCTTACGCCCGCACCGATGCGGACGCAACCCGTGAGCAGAAGGCAATCCTGAAGAAGCTCTCGCCGGAGCAGGTCAAGGCCGACACCCTGGCAGGGGAGACCATTACAGCCAAACTGACTGAAGCACCGGGCAACGGCGCTGCGATTGGTGGCCTCAAGGTGGTTACGGAGAACGCTTGGTTCGCGGCGCGTCCGTCGGGCACTGAAGATAAGTACAAGATCTACGCGGAGTCCTTCAAAGGCGCGGATCACCTGGCACAGGTTCAGGCTGAGGCGCAGGACGTGGTCTCGGCAGTCCTGAACGGGTAATCGGTAACCATTGGGCTAGCTGTAAACAGTTAGCCTGTACTAACATTTCTGTGTATGAAGAATTTCGTAGGCGTGGTGGCACGATTCGGCCTGGCTGCAGTTTGGTTGTACTCGGGTCTTATCAAACTGCTGAACCCGCTGGAATCGCGTCAGGCAGTTCAAGCTTATGAGCTGCTGCCGAGCGATTTGGTGCCGATGGTAGCGGTTGCGCTGCCCGCTTTCGAAGTCATCCTTGGACTCCTGCTGGTATTGGGGCTTTTCCTGCGCCCGGTAGCGGTGTTGTCTGGCGCGCTCTTGCTGGTGTTTATCGGCGGCATTATCTCGGCGTGGGCGCGCGGCCTGCAGATTGACTGCGGTTGCTTTGGTGGCGGTGGCTACGACGAGAACGCTGACGCGGTTTCATATCTAAAGTCAATCGCCCGAGACATCGGTTTTCTGGCCTTGGCTGTATTTGTGTACGTGTGGCCGTGGAAGAAGTTTGCCATTTACGCCTAGTCCGCTGGCTAGAGGGGAAGCCTAGGGGATAGGCCAGGGGAATGGGGCAAGGTGATGGGGCCTAGCGATGCGGCCTAACAACCATTTCCGTTTTCTCAGGCGCAATTGTGTCATTGGCAAGAAAACACCGCTATCGTAAGCGGTGTGAGTCAGAAGATTAAGAATCCAAATGAAAAGGGCAGTGGCTTCGTCGTCGGCCTGATTGCTCTTCTTGCTGTCGTTGCAGTTGTTATTGGTGGCGTTATCTACATCGGCCGGTCGCAGCCGATTGAGGGACTGCCAGATGAGGACGTCGACTTCTCCGTCGCACTCGACGGCGATGTCATCCGACTGAGCAAGGACGGCGCCGAAGGGGCTAAAACAGCCACGATTTTTGAGGACTACTCGTGCCACTACTGTGCTCAGATGAGCGAAGAGGGCCACGATGATGAGCTCAAGGCGCTAAACGACGGCAAGCTTGTCGCTGAATACCGCACGCTGAACTTCCTGGATGGTCAGGAGAAGGAGCAGCGTGACGGTCACTCCACTCGCGTCTTCGCGGTTGCCCGCAAGATTGCTGAGACCGGTGATGCTCGCGCATATTGGAACTTCCGCACGATGATGATGGCTGACCAGCAGAACTCTGTCACGTGGAGCGATGATGAGTTGGCTGACCGTCTGGAGCAGCTCGGTGTTGCTGACGAAATTGTCAGCGAAGTCCGTTCCGGCATCGACACCACCGAGGCTAAGGCAAGCGCAAATGCCAACTTCGATGACCTTGAGAAGCGCTTGGGCAAGGTTTCCTCACCGCACGTCTTTGTCGATGGCAAGGATATTCTGGAGAACATTTCCGGTGATGGCGGACTGGGGCAGTGGGTCAAGGTGGCCCTGCGCTAGGTTCCGTGCACGCTCACACGATTCATCTTCAGTTCATGTTCGGCAGATCCACTCTGGGGCACTCGGCGAATACGTAAAAGAGTGTTCTACATGCGGATTTGGTGATACATGACAGTGCCATGTAGCCTTTGAGGAGTCCACAGCGGAGGGTGAAAGCCACTTCGATGTTGATTCTGGGGCTATGGCGCAGCTGGTAGCGCACCACACTGGCAGTGTGGGGGTCACGGGTTCGAGTCCCGTTAGCTCCACCAGTAGAAAAACCCTCGGTCGTTATGACCGGGGGTTTTCTTGTATCTGCCCCTGGGTAGTGTGCTCGCCGTTTACCTCAATGATTGGTAATCCGTATGGCTGTAGCAACTTTGTCTGAACGGTGGAATACTGGGGGTATGGCACACAACGACTCCGTTATTCAGAAACTGTCCACCGAAGAATCCCTTGAGCTGCTGGCTACGCAGACTTTTGGGCGACTGGTTGTTCGTCGTAAAGACGATATGGATCTTTTCCCACTGAACTACGTCGTTCATGAGGGAAACATTTACTTCCGCACTGCCGAGGGGTCGAAGCTCTTTACTGTTTCTCTGAACCACGATGTTCTTTTTGAGGCCGACTTTGTTGACAAGGATGCTCAGAAGGCCTGGTCGGTCATCGTTAAGGGGGACGCAGAGGTTCTCACCTCCCGCGCTGATATTAACGCTGCAGATGAGCTGCCGCTGAAGCCCTGGCTGCCGACGTTGAAGTACAACTACGTGCGCATTACCCCGAACAATGTTTCGGGTCGCCATTTCCACCTCGGGGAGGAGCCGAATCGCTACGAAGCGTAGCGGCGGCATACGGCGCTTTTGCTTGACGACGGTGGGGGCTCCGTCGTGAAGCAGAGATAGCAGCGTGCAAAGGCAGCTTTTAGTGACTGAGCACCGCCGTTAGCTGTTTTTTTAAAAATTGTTGGGTTAAATTACCCAAAAGCGCCCTAAGTGAGATTCAACGCGTTACAGTCGCAAATGTGACGTGCACCATAGAATCGACCGATGGGGTGCCAGCGCAGCCCGATGTGCGCAGGCAGTCCCCACGTATGCAGAAGATCGTAGATGAAGCGCGCGCGATGCTGCGCGAATCGGGCTGGAGTGCTATCAGCATGCGCCGCCTAGCGGCGCGGCTCGATGTGAAGGCGCCATCGCTGTACAAGCACATCAGCGGCAAAGAAGAGCTCCTTCAGCTGCTGCTGACCGAGAGCCTCGAGAATCTGGGCAAGCGTATTCATGCTGCCATTGATGAGGAATGCACTTCGGCGTCTCTGCTGCAGGCGTACCGCCAGGCAGTTCTCGACGATCCGCATGGTTACCGGCTGATGAGTCGCACTAATTTCGTGAATGTCGTCTCGCCTTCGTCGTTGGATGCCTGGATTCGTGATGCATTCATTAAGGTTGCCGGCGATGAGCCTAAGGGATTGGCCATGTGGGCGTTCGCCCACGGTTTGGTGACCGCCGAGCTCGTCCAGGATGGTTCACCTGCGCTGGAACCCAGCGCTGAAGCCGGTGCGGCAGACAGCTTGGCCGCAGTTGGGGCTATTTGGGACGCTGGCGCGGAGGCCTTCTCTTAAGGGGTTTGCTGCTCTGTCCGGGACGCTGGATCGGTGGCCCGGGGCAGTAGCCTAGCGCCACCAGGAATCGGCCGGTCCGGGAGGGACGGCTCGCTTGTGCCGGGAAATGGAGTAGAGATACTCGATTCGCGCGGCATCCTCATCTGAGACGGCCTTGCCTTCGAGGTAGTCGTCGATGGCGGTATAGGTCACCCCGAGTGCAACTTCGTCGGGAAGCGCAGGGCGATCTTCTTCCAGGTCGGCCGTCGGCACCTTCTCCCACGTACTGGCTGGTGCGCCGAGGTGACGGAGTAAGGCCGCGCCCTGGCGCTTGCTCAGCCCCTGCAGCGGAACGAGGTCGCAGGCGCCGTCGCCGTGCTTGGTGTAGAAGCCGGTGACAGCCTCCGCGGCGTGATCTGTGCCGATGACCAAAGCGCCGTCAACACCCGCCACTGCGTACTGGGCAATCATGCGCATGCGGGCCTTAATATTTCCCTTGTTGAAGTCGCTGATAGCGCTGCCGGCCAGGGCATCGGTGACCTGGGCGGTCATCGCGGCGGTGGCCGGTTCGATATCGATAGTTAGCCTTTGGTCAGGTTGAATGAATTGCAGTGCCACCTGTGCGTCGTCCTCATCGGCCTGCACGCCGTGGGGGAGGCGAATGGCAATGAAGGTGGCGTCCTCGCCGCCGTCGCGAAGCTTTTCGACGGCCAACTGCGCTAGACGTCCGGCTAGCGTGGAATCTTGACCGCCGGAAATTCCGAGCACGAATCCCTTGGCGTGCGCGGCGCGGAAATAATCGCAGAGAAAATCGACTCGGCGGCTGATTTCCTCGGCGGCATTGATGGTGGGCTGGACGTGGAGGTCGTTAATAATCTCCGACTGGAGGGGGTGTGGGAAATCCTGTGTGCCTACTGGTGTCATGAGCCTCACTCTACCGCTAGTTCAGGACGGGAAAAGGGATGATTTTCCTGCCAGAAGAGTGCCAAAACTCTCATCTTTATCGAGTAAGTGCTGTTCGGATAGGGGGTCTTTGGCCGGACGGTGGCAAGATTTCCAGCGTGAGTACAACCGAACAGAATAAGACTGGACCGAACCGGGAAACCACCACAACTCGGTCGATAGCCGTGGCTATCATCGCCGCTCTGGGCGGCCTCCTCTTTGGTTACGACACCGGTGTCATCTCGGGCGCGCTGCTGTATATCCAGCGCTCTTTTGAGCTGACTCCAGGACAGGAGTCCACTGTCACCGCCATGCTCTTGGTCGGTGCGGCTATCGGTGCGTTCCTGGGCGGTCGCGTAGCGGACTCCCTGGGGCGCCGTGGCACCATCCTGCTCGGAGCGGTCGGCTTCATCATCGGCAGTATCTGGTGTGCTTTCGCTACTAGTGCGTTTTCGCTGGGTGCTGCGCGTACTTTGCTCGGCGTCTGTATCGGTGGTGTTTCCATCGTCGTACCGATGTACATCTCCGAAATGGCACCACCGCATGTGCGTGGACGCCTGGTCAGCCTGAACTCGCTGATGATCGTGATTGGTCAGCTGGTGGCGTTCCTCACCAACTCCGCCCTAGCCTCCTCCGGTAACTGGCGACTCATGCTTGGACTCGGCGCTGTCCCCGGCATCGTGCTGCTCATCGGCATGCTGGTTCTGCCGGACACTCCGGCCTACCTCGTCCGTCGAGGACAGGAGGGCAAGGCGCTGGCCGTGCTGCGTCAGATGCAGGGAGATGAGGCGACCCTGGCTGAGGTTGCCGTTGATGAGGCGTCGTCAAGCGCCGATCAGCGTGCAGCCGAGCGCCTTGCCGTGAAAACCCCGTGGGTGCGACGCACCGTCATTATTGCGATGCTCATTGGTGTGACGCAACAGGTCACGGGCGCGAACGCGATTATGTATTTCGCGCCGACGATGATGAACAAGGTTGGCTTGTCGACGGAAAGCTCTGTCTATACCTCCATCATCATCGGTATCGCCTCGGTGATTTCGTGTGCAATTGGTATGAGCATCATTGACCGCGTTGGTCGTCGGCGAATGCTGATTATCGGTTTGGTGGGCTGTGCAAGCTCGCTGCTCGTGCTGGCGCCCGTCTATGGTTTGTCGAGTAACTCTTCGACGGGTGCCATGATGTCGCTTCTGCTGATGACCGTATTTATCGTGTTTCAGCAGGCGGCTGTGTCGGTGGCGACCTGGCTCCTGATTTCCGAGATCATCCCGACAGAGGCTCGTGGCCTGGGTATGGGGCTGGCAGGGCTCGCGCTATGGGTTGCGAATTGGTTTGTGGCGCAGGCTTTTCTTCCGATGGTGGATGCTGTCGGTGGTGCGTGGTCGTTCTTCTTCTTTGCCATTACGGGCGCAATTGCGCTGGTATTCACCATCAAGGCGGTGCCGGAGACCTCAGGTAAGACGCTTGCCGAGGTCCGCGAGTACATGATTGCCGCTGCCAAGTAGAGAAGTGGAAGCAGTTGCAACGTGGGGAGTCGCGATCTTGGGGTTGCCCGTCAAAGAACATGTTTCCCCCGGATTTTTGGAGTTATTCCGCTTATTAGGTAGTATGGCAACTCGTGTCGTAACGCATCCTCTTTGATATTTCTTCGGATTATCAGGAAGGGTGCGTTGCCAGGCAGTCACTGGGGTGATTGTCCGGGGAGAGTGCAGTGTGCACATTCCCGTTTCGGAGCCGAGTAGAAAGGAGCGCCCGAATGAAGGTCCGCAAGTCCCTTCGGTCGCTGAAGAACAAGCCGGGCGCTCAGGTCGTGCGCCGTCGTGGCAAGGTCTACGTGATCAACAAGAAGGAGCCGCGCTTCAAGGCCCGTCAGGGCTAAGCCTTATTTAGGCTAGCGCGAAGCAAATAGCTTCCTCATTTATTGCCAAAACCGCAATCTGAAGTCGCAGTTTTACTGTGGCCAAAGGTTGCGGTTTTTGGTTTTTGGAGGAGGTAGGTTCAGGCGGTGACAGCGTTTATGGCTGGGGGCGGTGGGGCGATGGAAGTTACTGACTGCGTTTATGTCAAAATTGGCCCGAAAATTGGCTTGAAAGTGTCATAAACTCGCACAGTTTCATATGTGCAGCCCGTGTTCATATGTGCAGCCCGCGATTTTTGAGATCGCTGCGGAATCCGAAGTTGGGTAGGGGAGGGACAAAGGCAGGGCGGGGACACTGCGGCGCCTGGAATCGGTGCGGTCGGCTGCGGGGCGTCATGCAGTAATTGGTTTAACCAAAATCCACCGATAGTTGTTTTTCTACGATTTTCTAGAATTTTTAGCGTGAAATTACAAGGTTGTGGTGCGTCTGTGTACAACATCTTGTGCGCCAGAGATCTCCGAACAGGGAATACCATGGTTGTGAGTACTACATCTAGTATGACTAGAGTTTTCTAGGCACCAAGTGTAGTGTTTTCGATGTCGAGCCAAGGAGAGCTAAAAGGACCTGTCTGCCACCCGTACTCGGTTTCTCATGAACCCTGGGAGCTTTCGGTCATTCAACCAATCCGCTGATTCCTCGGCCGCTTCCGTTGTTTGTACGAAGTCGATCCGATTCATTGGTCTTACCCAAAGCCAGAAAGTTTGTGAGAGTCATGGTTACCGTTTACAGCAAGCCTGCATGTGTCCAGTGCCGCGCTACCACTCGTGCCCTCGATAAGGCTGGAATTGCCTACGATATCGTCGACATCACCATGGACGATGAGGCTCGGGACTACGTCATGGCTCTCGGTCACCTCCAGGCGCCGGTCGTTGACACTGGCACTGAGACCTGGTCGGGTTTCCGTCCGGATCGCATCAAGGCTCTCCAGGCAGCGTAAGAATCACACACCTCTCCGCAGATTTCGTTGACCACCCGGGAAGCGAAGATTGCGGGGGTTTTGCGATGTAAAGGGTGAAGCTCTCATGCTGGTGGTGTATTTCTCCTCGGCGACGGGGAATACACACAAGTTTGTTGAAAAGCTAGGTATCAAAAATGCCCGCATTCCCATCCGTCGTAATGAGCCGGAGCTTATCGTCGATGAGCCCTATGTCCTCATTTGTCCGACTTATGGTGGTGGCGTTTCCATCAGCGGTGGTAACTCAAGGCCAGTTCCTCCGCAGGTCATCAAATTTCTTAATAATGAGCACAACCGCTCTTTCATCCGAGGTGTGATTGCTGCCGGCAATCTCAACTTCGGTGAGGACTTCTGTAAAGCAGGGGATGTCATCTCCTACAAGTGCAAGGTTCCATATCTATATCGCTTCGAGCTGATGGGAACCGACCACGATGTGCGGCGAGTCCGAGAAGGGCTAGAGGAATTCTTCCACGGTAGAGCCAGCGCCTAAGTTGGCAAGCCTCAGTGTCGAGGGAAGGGGCACTGAGGACAACCGAATGGATACGCTCGCGGAAGCCGTCGTAAAGCGGTGTGCGAGGAAAATAGCTAGATTGGATTGCTCTGGGCAGTGTTGGAACAGACCCTGTGCAGGCAAATGAATATTAAAGGAGTCAACGTGTCGGAAATGGGCAAGCAGGTCGCGGAGCCGGTGGGTGAGGACAAGCTGGATTACCACGCGCTCAATGCGCTGCTGAATCTGTACGGTGAAGACGGCAAGATTCAGTTCGATAAAGACCGCATGGCTGCGCGGCAGTTCTTCTTGCAGCATGTCAATCAGAACACTGTGTTCTTCCACAACTTGCGGGAGAAGCTCGATTATCTGGTAGAGAACCATTACTACGAGGCCGAGGTTCTGGAGAAGTACGAATTTGAGGACGTCAAGGCACTGTTTAAGCAGGCCTACGCCCACAAGTTCCGTTTTCAGACTTTCCTGGGTGCTTACAAGTACTACACCTCGTACACACTGAAGACCTTCGACGGCAAGCGTTACTTGGAGCGCTACGAAGACCGTGTCTGCATGGTTGCTCTCACGCTTGCCGACGGCGACTTGGGGCTCGCGCAGCACCTGGTTGATGAGATCATCACCGGACGTTTCCAGCCTGCTACTCCTACATTCCTCAACTCCGGTAAGGCCCAGCGCGGCGAGCCGGTGAGCTGCTTCCTGCTGCGTATCGAGGACAACATGGAGTCCATTGGTCGCGCCATTAACTCCTCGCTGCAGCTGTCCAAGCGCGGCGGTGGTGTGGCGCTGCTGCTGAGCAACCTGCGTGAACAGGGTGCTCCGATTAAGCACATCGAGAATCAGTCTTCCGGTGTCATCCCGGTTATGAAGCTGCTGGAGGACTCCTTCTCCTACGCTAACCAGCTGGGTGCTCGTCAGGGTGCTGGCGCTGTCTACCTGCACGCGCACCACCCGGACATCATGCGCTTCTTGGATACCAAGCGTGAGAACGCGGACGAGAAGATTCGCATCAAGTCGCTGTCGCTTGGCGTTGTCATTCCGGACATCACGTTTGAGCTGGCCAAGCGTAACGACGACATGTACCTCTTCAGCCCGTACGATGTCGAGCGTGTCTACGGTAAGCCGTTCGCGGACATTAATATCACTGAGAACTACGCGGATATGGTCGAGGACCCGCGTATTCGTAAGCAGAAGATCAACGCGCGTCAGTTCTTCCAGACCATCGCTGAGATTCAGTTTGAGTCCGGCTACCCGTACATCATGTTCGAGGACACGGTTAACCGCGCGAACCCGATTGAGGGCCGCATTAACATGTCGAACCTCTGCTCGGAGATTCTGCAGGTCAACACCCCGTCGACCTACAATGCGGACCTGTCCTACGAGCACGTGGGTGAGGACATTTCCTGTAACCTCGGTTCGCTGAATATTGCGATGACCATGGACTCGCCGGACTTTGGTCGCACTGTCGAGACTGCCATCCGTGGCCTGACTGCGGTCAGTGAGCAGACTTCTATTGACTCGGTGCCATCGATTCGCAAGGGCAACGACGGATCTCACGCCATCGGCCTGGGGCAGATGAACCTGCACGGCTACCTTGGCCGCGAGAAGATTATGTACGGCTCGGAAGAGGGCCTGGACTTCACCAACGCCTACTTCGCAGCAGTGCTCTACGCAGTCCTGCGCGCATCCAACAAGATTGCTCGCGAGCGCGGTCAGAAGTTCGTCAACTTTGAGAACTCTGACTACGCCAGCGGCAAGTACTTCGATAACTTCGATCCGGCAGAGTTCCAGCCGAAGACTCAGCACGTCAAGGAGATCTTCGAGAACTCCACCGCGCACATTCCGGACGCTGAGGACTGGGCGCAACTGAAGGCCGACGTCATGGAGTACGGCCTGTTCAACCGTAACCTGCAGGCAGTGCCGCCGACCGGTTCGATTTCCTACATCAACAACTCGACCTCGTCGATTCACCCGATTGCATCTCAGATTGAGATTCGCAAGGAGGGCAAGATCGGTCGCGTATACTATCCGGCTCCGCACTTGGACAATGACAACCGTGAGTACTTCCAGGACGCCTACGAAATCGGCTACGAGAAGATCATTGACACTTACGCGGTCGCTACCAAGTATGTTGACCAGGGACTGTCGCTGACCTTGTTCTTCAAGGACACGGTGAGCACTCGTGACCTCAACCGTGCGCAGATTTACGCATGGCGCAAGGGTATTAAGACTCTGTACTACATCCGCCTGCGTCAGGTTGCGCTGGAGGGTACTGAGGTCGAGGGTTGCGTATCCTGCATGCTTTAAGCAAGCGTGCTTGAGGGCTAGGCATCTAGTGCTTCAGTTGTAGCGCATTGAAGGCGCGAGAATTTCCCCGAGTTTTGCCGGGAGATTCTCGCGCCTTTTTCGTCACTCCACCCAATTGGGAACAAATGTAAATATCACTATTGACGGTTGTAATCCAGGTAATTAACCTGGGCAGTGGTACACCAATGTTCGCATAATTTTCACCCACGGCTAGTGGGGGAAGGGGCTGGAAGCCATGTCCGATACCACTGGTAAGAGCACTCCACACATCAACCCAAAGGGTGCGCCGATTGCAGAAACCATTTTGTTGCCAGGTGACCCGCTGCGTGCCAAGTTCATTGCGGAGACCTATTTGGACGATGTCGTTCAGTTCAACAAAGTTCGCAACATGTTGGGCTTTACCGGCACCTACCAGGGGCAGGAAGTGTCCGTCATGGGATCCGGTATGGGCATTCCGTCTATCTCGCTGTACTCCTGGGAACTTATCCATGTTTTCGGCTGCAAGAAGCTGATTCGCGTCGGTTCCTGCGGCGCGTTGCAGCCGGAGCTGGACCTGTATGACGTGGTTATCGGCCAGACGGCATCGACGGACTCCAATTTTCTATCGCAGTACAACTTGCCGGGAACGTTCGCCCCGTCCGCATCTTTCCGTCTGATTGAAGATGTTCGCGATCGTGCCCGCGAGCAGGGCATCACTACACACGTCGGCAACATCTTGTCCAGCGATATTTTCTACAACTTCCAGGATGATGTGAACGACCGTTGGGCACGCATGGGTGTGCTGGCGGTGGAGATGGAATCTGCTGGCCTTTATGCCACCGCCGCCGAGGCCGGTGTGGAGGCCATGGGAATCTTCACTGTGTCGGACAACATCGTCACCGGTGGAAAGACCACTCCGGAAGAACGTGAGAAGGCCTTCACGACGATGATGGAGCTGGCATTGCCGCTGGCTCGACTCTAGTGTCCTGGTCCGCAATCAATTGGCTTGAAGTGTGAAATAGGTACAGTGCGATGAGCAATCCCGCCAGCAATACCAGCTTGAACGTGAATCCCCGTGAAAGCGCAGCGTCCAAGGCTGCCGCGCCAAACCCTAAGGCCGCAGTCCCGGTCTTGCTGTTTTCCTTTGTATTCTGTTTGGTCTTGGACAATGGCTTTAAGTTCATGACCAAGCCGATTGCGGAATCTCTGGACCTCAGTGTCTCCACGGCCAGTCTGCAGGCGACACTCGCCGGTATCTTGATTGGCATTGGAGCGGTGGTGTACGCCGCATTGGCGGACAGCATCAGTATCCGCAAATTGATGATTGTCGGTATCGGCTTCGTCGCCGTGGGCTCTCTACTGGGTTATTTCTTCCAGGGAGTATGGCCAATCGTGCTTACTGCCCGCATTATTCAAACTGCCGGCCTGGCGGCGGCTGAGACACTCTACGTCATCTATGTCACCAAGTACCTAAGCCCAGAAGATCAGAAAACCTACCTCGGCTTTTCCACCGCGGCCTTCCAAGCCGCGCTGCTGATTGGAACGTTGACCTCGGGAATCGTGGCTACCTACATTTCCTGGCCGGCTATGTTCCTGATTTCGCTCATTCTGATAGTTGCCATTCCGTTCCTGATCAAGACAGTTCCGGAGGAGCAGCAGCAGAAGAGTCACCTGGATATCTTTGGCCTGTTCCTCATCGCGGTCATCGCCACTGCGGTGATGCTGTTCATGCAGCAGTTCCAATGGTGGTGGCTGGTTGCCGCTGCGCTGGGCGTCGCGCTCTTTGTCTGGCACATCCGGACACATGACAACGCCGTGGTCAGCCCGTCGTTCTTTACCAATGCTCGCTACGTTTGCGCGCTGATTGTTGTGCTCGTGGTTTACATGGTCCAGTTGGGGTATTCGGCCATTCTGTTGCCGTATATGGTCGACGAGCTCTATGGCATCAACCTCGACGGTGCTGCCTATATCCTCGCGCCGGGCTACCTCTGCGCTGTCATCGTCGGTGTAATGTCTGGCAAGGTTGCCAAGTTCCTGCCCTCGAAGCAGGCCATTGTCGCGGCTATCAGCATCATCATCGTGGCGTTGCTCATCCCCGCAGTGCTGCCGGGGGCCGGTGTTGCCACGGTTATCGTCTCCATGATTCTGTTCCCATCAGGGTTCGCGCTCATGTATGCGCCGTTGGTCGCGACCGCACTGCAGAACATTCCTGCCGCCAAGTCCGGTGTTGCAATCGGTTTCTACAATCTGACGATCAACATTGCCGTACCGGTTGGCATCGCGTTAACGGCCATGCTTGTTGATTCTCGACCGGCCTTCTTCAGCACCCTCTCCATCGCGCAGTCTGAAGCAGAAGGGGTCTCCGCTACCATCGCTTGGTTGCTCGCGCTCATGGCTGTCGTAGGTTTGCTGGTGTACGTCATCTCCGACCGCATCATCAACGACACGGCGGAAAACCGAGAGAAGGTTCACGCCTAGGTTCGCGCAACATCTTGCGCTTGGTGCTTGACGACGGACATTGCGTCGTCAAGCACCTTGTTCTTTGTGTGACGTGGGGTTAGGGGAGGGGCACCGGGAACAAGACTCGGCAAGTGGGGCGATTTCTTCTAGGCCGCGTGCTTAATAATGCGGGTGTGGGTAAGCTGCTAAGGGTAGTGGCTCCTTTCATCGGGAGCCTGACGTTTTGTAGTGGGACAAGGCTGGAATAGCCACCGCTGCAGCCGCTGTTTGAACTCGTAAAGAGTGAAGGACGTTCCTTATATATAAGGTGTGTTCGGAAAACGGCAATATCAATGAAAAAGGGAGAGGTTTCCACGTGAGTTTCGATGATTGCCCACCCTCGACTCCGGCCCACCGTGAGAAGAATCCAGAGTCGCGTGCATGCCCAGTTGCGGCTATTGACTGGAACACGATTCCTGATGACAAGGATCTCGAGGTTTGGGATCGTCTGACCGGTAACTTCTGGTTGCCGGAAAAGGTGCCGCTGTCGAATGACATCAAGAGCTGGAATACGCTCAACGCACTGGAGCAGCGCACCACGATGCGCGTGTTCACTGGTCTGACCATGCTGGACACCATCCAGGGCACGGTTGGTGCAGTATCGCTCATCCCGGATGCGCTGACTCCGCACGAGGAAGCTGTGTACACCAATATCGCCTTCATGGAATCGGTGCACGCAAAGAGCTACTCGTCGATTTTCCAGACGCTGGCGTCGACTCCTGAAATTCAGGATGCGTTCCGTTGGGGCGAGGAGAACGAGTACCTGCAGAAGAAGGCCAAGATTATCCTCGACTACTACGAGGGCGATAATCCGCAGAAGAAGAAGGTCGCTTCCACTTTGCTGGAGTCCTTCCTGTTCTACTCGGGCTTCTACCTGCCGATGTACTGGTCCAGCCACGCCAAGCTGACTAACACCGCGGACATTATTCGCCTAATCATTCGTGATGAGGCAGTTCACGGTTACTACATCGGTTACAAGTACCAGCGCAACCTGGAGCGTCTGACCCAGGCCGAACGTGACGAGCTGAAGGATTACACCTTCGACCTCATGTTTGATCTCTACGACAACGAGATTCAGTACACCGAAGAGATGTACGACGAACTCGGTTGGACCGAGGATGTCAAGCGTTTCCTGCGTTACAACGGCAACAAGGCTCTAAACAACTTGGGCTACGAGGGTATGTTCCCGGCCGACGAGACTCGCGTTTCGCCGTCGATCCTGTCGGCCCTGTCGCCGAATGCTGACGAAAACCACGACTTCTTCTCGGGTTCCGGCTCTTCCTACGTCATGGGTAAGGCTGAAGTAACCGAGGATGAGGACTGGGACTTCTAAAAGCACAGGTGTAGGGAACATTCCGCATCGAGCCTCACTCTGGTGACAGCACACACACGGGGGTAGTAGTCCTAGCCTCGACGGTTCCTGCTAAATAGGCGTTAGCCCAGGTTAAGACAATTCTCAGGAAACTAATAGTGTGCTTAGCTGAGTGGGGAAGTGAGCCGGAAAATCCCTTAGCCTTAACTTTTTCCAAGGTTCAGACTAGAATCTGGCACATAGCGGTAGGTGGGTTCGCCGTCGCGTACTCGCCTGCACTATTCTCACAAGGACAAAACTTAAAATCCCTGTAGTGAGTTACAGGAAATCTTCGCGTAGTAAGGAGGAAGAATGACTGCAGTAGCGCCTCGTCCAGATCATGGCGTTGTAGCGCCGGAACGGCCGCAGCCGTTCGGACATGAGCGTAAGGGCAGCTGGGCGTGGGAAATGCTGACCACGACCGACCACAAGAAGCTGGGCATCATGTACATCATTATGTCCTTCTCGTTCTTCTTTGTCGGCGGTCTGATGGCTCTGCTTATCCGTGCTGAGCTCTTCGCCCCAGGACTTCAGTTCCTTTCTAACGAGCAGTTCAACCAGATGTTCACCATGCACGGCACGGTGATGCTGCTTCTGTTCGGAACCCCGATTGTTTGGGGTTTTGCTAACTACATTCTGCCACTTCAGATTGGTGCTCCGGACGTGGCTTTCCCGCGTCTGAACGCTTTCGGCTTCTGGCTGACCACCATTGGTGGCATTCTGATGCTGTCGGGCTTCCTGACCCCGGGTGGTGCTGCTGACTTCGGTTGGACCATGTACTCCCCGCTGTCTGACCCGATTCACTCTCCGGGTGTCGGTTCTGACCTGTGGATTGTCGGTGTCGGTGTTGGTGGTGTCGGTACCATCGCTTCCGCCATTAACATGACCACCACTGTCCTGTGCCTCCGTGCACCAGGCATGACCATGTTCCGTATGCCAATCTTCACCTGGAACATCCTGGTTACCTCGATCCTGGCTCTGCTGATCTTCCCGATTCTGACTGCAGCTGCTCTTGGTGTTTTGTACGACCGTAAGCTGGGCGGTCACATTTACGACCCGGCAAACGGTGGCGCAATGCTGTGGCAGCACCTGTTCTGGTTCTTCGGTCACCCAGAGGTCTACGTCCTGCTGTTGCCGTTCGTGGGCATCATCACCGAGGTCGTTCCGGTCTTTTCCCGTAAGCCGCTGTTCGGCTACGCAGGTATGGTCTTCGCAACCCTGTCTATTGCAGGTCTGTCCATGGCTGTGTGGGCACACCACATGTTCGTGACCGGTGGCGTTCTGCTTCCGTTCTTCTCGTTCATGACCTTCCTGATTTCGGTCCCGACCGGTGTTAAGTTCATCAACTGGATGGGCACCATGTGGCGTGGCCACATGACCTTCGAGGCTCCGATGACTTTCGCTCTCGGCTTCATCGTGACCTTCCTGTTCGGTGGTTTGACCGGTATTATGCTGGCTTCCCCACCGCTGGACTTCCACGTCTCTGATACTTACTTCGTCGTGGCGCACTTCCACTACACCCTGTTCGGTACCCTGGTCTTCGCTTCCTACTCGGGCGTTTACTTCTGGTTCCCGAAGATGACTGGTCGTATGCTCGACGAGAAGCTGGCAAAGGTTCACTTCTGGCTGACCTTCATCGGCTTCAACCTGACCTTCCTGGTCCAGCACTGGCTGGGTAACGAGGGTATGCCGCGTCGTTACGCCGACTACCTCGAGACTGACGGTTTCACCACCCTGAACATGATCTCCACCGTTGGTGCGTTCATCCTGGGTCTGTCTGTTATCCCGTTTGTCTGGAACGTCTTCAAGTCCTGGCGCTACGGTGAGGTCGTCACTGTTGATGACCCGTGGGGTTACGGTAACTCCCTCGAGTGGGCTACTTCTTGCCCGCCGCCGCGCCACAACTTCACCTCGATGCCGCGCATCCGCTCGGAGCGCCCGGCGTTCGAGCTGCACTACCCGCACATGGTTGAGCGTCAGCGCGCAGAGGCCCACGTTGGTCGTCAGCTCTAAGAGCTAGTGGCTACATGGCTGATGCAACTCTGAGTTAATAACTACGCGAAGCTAAGGCCCCATCACGGTTCTCCGTGATGGGGCCTTAGTCTTGTCTTTGAGAGTCTTTCCTAGGGAAGAGGCAGTAAGAGAGCGCAGGGAGAGCAGGGGGGGCAGGGAGCGCCAGAAGGGCAAGAGAGCAGGGCGATGGCTAGCGCCTGTCACTGGCCACCCACTGAAGTGCGGAATCCCACTATGCGATGAGCACTCTGCCGGGGCTTCATGCGATACTGGATTGGTGAATGAACAGGTAATTATCTCTCCCAGTCAGTCTGTAGATACCGATGCTCTATCGGTTTCGTTGGCACCGGGACTAGCTCCGGTGCTTATTACCGCTGTTGGCCGAGACCGCCCGGGTGTCTCCGCAGCTTTCTTCCGCGTGCTCGCGGCCCACGGAGTTCAAATTTTGGATGTGGAACAGTCGGTGTTCCGCTCTAATCTGAGCCTCGGTGCGCTTGTTGGTGTCACAGAAGAAAAGGTCGGTGTTCTCCGTGAGGGACTCATTGAAACACTGAAGCCTCACGGCATGACTGTCAGTTTCCAGCTGGATGCCCCGATTGAGCGCAGCGATGGCTCCACCCACGCACTTGTCGTGTTGGGCAATCCGGTCAACGCTGAGGATATTTCCCGTATCGGCCGCACTCTTGCTGATTACGGTGCAAACATCGATTCCATTCGCGGTATTGCTGACTACCCAGTCACTGGCCTGGAATTGCTGGTCTCTATTCCGGACCCGAAGCCGGGTGCGGGCATTCCGCTGCGTAAGGCACTGGCCGAGCTTGCACAGGACCAGGACATTGACATCGCAATTGAACGCGCTGGTTTGCAACGCCGCTCCAAGCGCTTGATTTGTTTCGATGTGGACTCGACCTTGATTACCGGTGAGGTCATTGAGATGCTGGCCGCCCATGCTGGTCGCGAGGCGGAGGTTGCAGCGGTTACAGAGCGCGCTATGCGCGGTGAGCTGGACTTCGCCGAGTCACTGCATGAGCGAGTTAAGGCTCTGGCTGGCCTGCCGGTCAGTGTCCTAGAGGAAGTCACTAACTCCATCGAGCTGACTCCAGGCGCCCGCACCACGATCCGCACGCTGAAGCGCCTCGGTTACAAGTGTGGTGCTGTCTCCGGTGGCTTTATCCAGATCTTGGAGCCGCTGGCAAAGGATCTCGGTCTGGACTTTTACAAGGCGAATACCCTCGAGGTCGAGGACGGAAAGCTGACTGGACGCGTGGTCGGCGATGTCGTCGATAGGCAGGAGAAGGCCCGCAGCCTCAAGACGTTCGCCGCAGAGTCGGGGCTTCAGATGCATCAGACCGTTGCGGTCGGCGATGGGGCCAATGACATCGATATGTTGTCGGTCGCAGGCCTTGGTATTGCTTTCAATGCCAAGCCGGCGCTAAAGGAAATCGCTGACACGTCCGTCAACGTTCCATTCATGGACTCGATTCTGTTCATGCTGGGCATTTCCCGCGATGAAATCGACGATGCCGACCGCGAAGATGGCACCTTCCGCCGTGTGCCGTTGGAGCAGTAGTGCAACGCGAGGATCACAAGAATCCAGCTGTCACGGACGCATCATCGGTACCGGAGTGGTTCCGTATCGCCCATAACCTCCTGCCGCAACCCGATAGGGAAGACCATGGCGAGGATGTGCCGTGGGCAATGGCTATTGTGCTTGAGGTTCCGAAGAAGGAACGCCCCTCGCGCACTGCGCTGCTCCGCGCTGCCGCGATGGCTGTGGTTGCTTGTTGCCTGGACGAACGCGCAGGCGATGACACTTCTGCCTATCAACAAGGTCTGGCGTCTTGGTACGGTGCGCGCATCCGCAAGCTCACACGTCGCGCTCGCAATATCGGCTGGCAACGCGCTCAGCTTGCACCGGGTGTCACCGTGGACGTCGACGGCGCGCAAGCTCGCGCACTAGTGCCAACTCCTGTCGACGAAACCTACCCGGCGATTGCCAAACTACAAATTTCCGGCACCGATTTGCCTTACGACGACCCGGAGAACACATCTCCCGGTGCCCCGGACGACCATGAGAGCGCTGACACCTTTGCTCTGCCAGTGATTTGGGTGGACAAAAACCTGAATATGTCCGTAGGAAAGGTGGCCGCGCAAGTTGGACACGGCTCAATGCTCTATGCGGCCACCCTGTCGGTTGAGGATGCCTGGGCGTGGGCGCAAAGTGGCTACGCGCTGGATGTGAAAGAAGTACCGCGGGAGCAGTGGCCAGCGCCAGAGCTCCGCGCGGTTGAGGTTCAGGATGCCGGGTTTACCGAGATTGCTCCCGGTTCAGTCACCGTGGCGGTGACCCCTGGGGCAGTAACCCACGACTGAGCGCGTGCTGCCTCCATGGCCTTGAGATCCTTGCGCAGAATCTTGCCCGTCGCCGACTTCGGGATTTCATCCATGAACTCGACTGCTCGCACCTTCTTGTACGGTGCGACGCGGTCGGCGACGTAGTCCATAATCTCGTCTTCAGTCACCTGCTCGCCCGCCTTGAGGACGACGTAAGCCTTAGGAATCTCCTCGCCGTCGGAGCGAACGACACCACTGCAGGCGGCATCGGCAATATCCGGGTGGCTGAGCAGCACGGACTCGAGCTCGGCCGGCGGAACCTGGTAGCCCTTGTACTTAATCAGTTCCTTGAAGCGGTCGACGATGTACACATTCCCGTGTTCGTCGAGTTCCGCAACGTCGCCGGTACGCAGCCAACCGTCGACAAGCGTCTCTGCCGTCGCCTTCGGGTTGTTGAGGTAGCCCTTCATCACCTGCGGACCATGAATCCATAGCTCACCTGCCTCCGAGCGCCCCTCGGCGGGAACCGGGATTTCCTCAAAGCTGTCGGAATCGAGGTTGACAATCTTGTACTGAGTGTTGGGGACTGCGCGACCGATCGAGTCCAGCGGACTATCGTGGCCGATGCGGATGTGGGCTGCTGGCGAGGACTCGGTCATGCCGAAGCCCTGTGCGACCACGCAGTCAAGGCGCTTTTCCACCTGTTCCGCGAGGTCAAGTTGGAGAGAAGCGGCACCCGAGAAGATTGTCTCCAGGCTGGACAAGTCAAAGGAATCGACAGCTGGGTGCTTGGCCAGGCCCACAGCTACAGGTGGTGCGATGAACGCGAACTTCACCTTGTGCTCGGCGATGATGGACAGGAAATCGACGAGGTCGAACTTGCCCATGGTGTACTGCGTCGTGCGGCGCCACAGGCACAGATTCAGCAGCGCAGTCAGGCCGTAGATGTGGAAAAACGGCAGGATAGTGACAGCCGGGGTGTCCTCGGTCAGCGCGTTGACTGTAGCTCCACCCGCCTGAGCGACGTTGGCCACCAAGTTGCGGTGAGTGAGCTGGACGCCCTTCGGTACACCGGTGGTTCCCGAGGAAAACGGAATCACGGCAACGTCATCGGGTGATACGTCGACGTCCGGGGCTGCGTGCCCCTCGGCAAGCAGCTCGCCCATGCCGTGGAGACCCGTCAGGCCGATAATCATCTCTTCCGGCAGACCAGCAGCCTCAGCGCCGTGGGCGCCAGCCCAACCGATTGAGGAGGTCGTTAGCATCATCTTCGCGTCAGACATCCGGAGTTGGTTTTCAATGTCCTCCGCAGTTGCCAGCGATGCGACCGTCGTGCAGACAGCCCCCGCGCGTAGGACACCGTGAAGAGCGACCGCGAAGGTTGTCGAGTTGGGGCAGTGGAGAGCCACAACGTCGCCCTTCTTAATCCCACGTGCTGCCAGCGCACCCGCAAACTTCTCAATGCTGGCCTTCAGATCACCGAAGGTGACCTCGGAGCCTGAGTCAACGATTGCAAGCTTGTCCTGGTGACGTGGCTCAATTTCTCCGAAGAGGAACTCAAAGAGTGAGGTCTCCGGGATGTCGATGTCGGGGAGGTTGCTGGAAAGGGGCATGCAGGAAATCGCCTTTCTAATCTCGTGCACGGCTGCCAAGTGTCCTGCTTCATTAGCTCGGGCACTGTAGCAGTGCTGTGTTTCACATCACAATAATGTATTGGATAGAAAAGCGTGGGATTTTTTCCAGAAACTATGCCTAATCCAGCGTCACCTCGTGAGCCCAGACAGCCCCCTCTGAATCAGCTTTGGGTCAGCCGCTGCAACGCTCCAGCCGCAATATCCAGGTTGGTCGTCCGCCAGAAGTCAGGCATCGACGCGGCAATCCAGGAACCATAGCGTGCAGTAGCCAACCGTGAATCCAGTACCGCAACAACCCCGCGGTCATCGACTTGGCGTAGCAGACGACCAGAACCCTGCGCCATCAGCAGCGCTGCATGTGTCGCTGAGACCTCCATAAAACCGTTTCGGCCAGCGGCATTAGCCGCATCGGAGCGCGCGGACAAAAGCGGGTCGTCGGGGCGGGGGAACGGGATGCGATCGATGATGACACACGATAGCGATGGGCCAGGAACATCGACGCCTTGCCACAGCGTCAGCGTGCCAAACAAGCATGTCTGCGGATTAGCTGCGAAGCGATCAACCAGAGCACCGATAGAGTCATCGCCTTGGCACAGCACGTCGTAAGGCAGGCGCTTGCGCATTTCCTCCGCCGCTGCCTCGGCGCCTCGGCGAGAAGAAAACAGCCCGAGCGTTCGCCCACCAGCGGCGCGGATGAGGCGCTCCATGATCGCGAACTGCTCCGGTGTGGCGCCGTCGCGTCCAGGTCGTGGCAGGTCGCGTGCGACGTAGAGGATGCCAGATTTCTGCGGGTCAAAGGGCGTGCCGACGTCCAAGCCATCCCACCCACCGGAGGGAAGCCCCCAAGCGGCGGCCATGGCATCGAACTTGCCGCCAAGAGCAAGTGTTGCTGAGGTCAAAACGACGGTGGATTCGCCGAAGAGGCGTTCGCGAAGCAGTGCTGCGATGGACAGGGGAGCGACATAAACTGTCTTGTTCTCGCCAAGCCATACGACATCGTCGCTACTGAACTCTAGAATTCGCACGACTGTGTCGTGCATATTCTCCACGGCAGCGCGGACGGTCTGGCGCTCAGTGTTGTCAGAGTCAGAACCCGAACCACCGGAGCCCGACCCGCCAGAGCTGCCTGAACTAGAGGTGCCCAGCGTGGTCTGTAGTTGCCACAGGCTATCGCGGAGCGAAGCTAGCGCTGCTCCAAGCTCACCGGGAATTTCTTCGAGTGCGCCGCTGTAGGCGTCGGCAAGCAATGCGACGGTCTCGCCGAGTAGATCCGTGGCATCGGTGACATCATCCACCTGCTCTGCGGCGCCGAATTTGCGGGCGCGCCGGGCCATCATGGTGATACCGGCAGGGGAGAGCTCGTCGGTGGCAACAGAGGTGATTCGACCGTCGAGCTCGTGAGCCTCGTCAATGACAACGCAGTCGTGCTGCGGCAAAATCATGGCGTCGGAGAGCGCATCGATGGCCAACAGTGCGTGATTGGTGACAACGATGTCGACGTTGGAGGCCTCGCGGCGGGCTTGTTCGGCGAAGCACTCCTCACCGAAAGGGCAGGAAATGGCACCGACGCATTCGCGAGCCGTGACGGAGACCTGCCGCCAGGCTTCGTTGGAAACGCCCTTGTCTAGGCTGTCGCGGTCGCCGGTGTCGGTGTCATTGGCCCACTCGCGTAGCCGCATGACCTCGGCAGCGGTTCGGCTGAGCTGCGCTTCGCTGAGTAGAGCAGTGGGGCCGCCCATAGCTGTCGGCTCGGATTCATCACCGTCCATGACAGGATCTTTGATGACATTTCCGACCTTGGACTTGCACAGGTAGTTCGAGCGGCCTTTGAGGATTGCGAAGGTCGGCGTGCGGGACAAGTGTGGCTCCAGCGAACTGACTAGCCGCGGCAAGTCGCGTTCGACCAGCTGGCGTTGCAGCGCAATGGTCGCCGTGGAAACGATTACTGACTCGTCGGACTCCATTGCTTGCACAATGGCAGGCACCAGGTAGGCCAGCGACTTACCCGTACCGGTACCTGCCTGTACCGCTAGGTGCCGCTCGCGCGCAAAGGCGGAGGCCACCGACCGGGACATTTTGACCTGATTCGGTCGAGTCGTTCCGCCGAGTTCCTTCACTGCCGCATCGAGAAGAGCTTCGATGCTATCCGCGTTATGGACGCTGGCTCTCGGTGAAGCTAGCTCGTCAACATCGTCAACATCGTCAAAGTCCTCAAAGTCGTCCGATAGCTCAGCAAAATCTGCGTGCTCGGGAGTGTCCGACACAGTTCCCCCGCCGCCTAAACGCCGTGAAAACGGACGGACAGTACCGGCTCGTCACGGGAAAGTGCGAGCCCCTCCCACGGGAGGCTGACCAGCGCTTTAACCAAGTGGTCGCGGGACTCCTCCAAGGTCGGTAGACCATCGACGACCTCGCCATCGCGCATCATCGGAATGGTCAGATCGCGGTAGTGCAGGTTGCCCACATCCGGGATTTCTAAGCCGAGCGGGAATGCGATTTCCTCCACGGCGGTACCGGAACGACGGCAGGTACGAATCGCCGCTTTCACGCCACCGTGGCTTCGCTTGTCCAACGAGCGCTTGGCGACGGGCACCCCATCAACTTCGACCATCTTGTAGACCAGGCCCGCAGTCGGCGCGCCGGAGCCAGTGACTACAGAGGTGCCCACGCCGTAGACATCGACCGGCTCTGCCCTCAGCGCCGCAATGGCGAACTCGTCGAGGTCAGAGGACACTACGATGTTGGTGTTGTGTGCACCCAGCGAGTCCAGCTGCTGACGCACCTGGCGAGCGAGAACTCCGAGGTCGCCGGAGTCAATACGTACACCGCCGAGTTCCGGACCCGCGACCTCAATAGCCGTATTGACGCCCTCGGTGATGTCGTAGGTATCCACCAACAAAGTGGTGTCGGTTCCCAGTGTGTCAATCTGAGCCTTGAAGGCCGCAGCCTCGTTCGTCGTGCCATCTGGGTTGGTGTGCAACAGAGTCCACGCGTGCGCAGCGGTACCGGAAGCTGGGATGTTGTACCGTGCCGCTGCCTCCAAGTTGGAGGTGGCGCTAAAACCTGCCAGGTAGGCGGCACGGGCAGCAGTCACAGCTGCTTCTTCATGAGTGCGACGCGAACCCATTTCAATAATCGGGCGCCCACCGGCAGCCGTGACCATTCGGGTTGCTGCCGAGGCGATGGCGGAGTCCGCATTGAGAATGGAGAGAATAACAGTCTCCAAAATGACGCACTCGGCGAAGGTGCCTCGCACCGTCAAAATGGGCGAGGCGGGGAAGTAGAGCTCTCCCTCGCGGTAGCCGTCGACTTGGCCACTGAAGGAATAGTTACGCAGGTAATCCAGCGTCCTGTCATCGAGGAAGTCCAGCGAAGCCAGCTGTTCCTCGGTGAAGCGGAAGTTGCGGATAGCATCCAACACACGCGCTGTACCAGCGACAACGCCATAGCGACGCTCATTCGGCAGGCGACGGCCAAACACCTCGAAGGCGACCTGGCGCTCGCCGGATCCGTCGGCAAGCGATGCCTGCAGCATCGTCAGCTCGTACTTATCGGTGAGAAGGGCGGTGGAGGAATGCTTATCAATCACGGTCAATAGTCTAGTCGGCTGAAGCGGGCCGGGGCAGTCGGTTCCGGCGAGCGCGCGCCACTCCGTACTATCCTGGTGCCTATGAGCATGCCAGCAGCAACACCGATGCCCACTATGGATGCCGATGTCGTGACGGAATCGAACCGACCCTGGCAGTGCATTGTGTGGGATGACCAGGTTAATTCGATGAGTTATGTCACCTACGTGTTTCAGATGCTCTTCGGCATGGACCGAAAGAAGGCGCACGCGCTAATGATGACGGTTCACACGGAGGGCAAGGCAATCGTGTCTTCCGGTGAGCGTGACAAGGTGGAGGCCGATGTGAAGAAGCTCCACAAGGCAGGCTTGTGGGCAACAATGGAGCAGGCTGACTAAGCCGATATTCGACAGCGGGAGAGAATTTACATGCGTCCTTGGAAGCGCAAGCGATCCCTTCTCGGCGGTGGCGTCAAGTACGTCACGGCTTTTGAAGGCACGGAGCGGGATTTGCTGCTGAATCTGGCTGCTACTGTGGCGGACTCGCTGATGGAGCGAGCCCGGTCGGCGCCGAAGGATGAGCTCGCGGAAATGACGGGAATGCCTGTCGGACACTCCGAAGCCCCATCCGATCCGAAGCTTGCGCGACTGTTGCCGGACTTCACCAAGCCGGGTGAGGAGAGCGTGGAGGGGGAAAACGCTTTCATGCGCCAGCTGCATGAATCGGAGATTGTAGAGAGCAAGCTCCATTCCCTGCGTGCGATTATCGATGCCCTGGAGCCCGCCGAGTCGGGGCAGGTATCCATTTCGGAAAGTGATGCCCATGCCTGGGTAGCGGGTATCAATGACTTACGTATTTACCTGCATGTTTCCATGGAGAACCTCAATGGCTCCATCGAACAGATTGAGCAGACCGACGCGATGTACCAGTGGCTGTCCTACAACCAAGAGTCACTGTTGGACCAGCTCATGGGTGAGTAGCGAATCCGAGCAAAACCCCGAAAAGATGCAGTAATCAACTGAGGTTAGCTGCCATGAACTGTGGTGAAAGGTGCCGTGGTCGACAATGAATTCTGAGATCTTCGCAATCAGCCCCACCGACATTCGACACCAAGCCAGCAGTGCTGCGCTGGGCACGAGCATCGACATCGGCGCAGGCTGTCTCGACTCCATCGACGGCATCTCCATCGGCCATGCTGCTGAGGGGGATACCGGAGTCACCGTCATCGCCGCTCCAGGCGGCGCTGTCGGCGCTGTCGGCGCTGTCGATGTCCGCGGCGGCGGTCCGGGCACCCGCGAGACCGACCTGCTCGCACCGGAGAATACCGTCGAACGCGTCCACGCTGTCGTTTTGGCTGGCGGCTCCGCGTACGGCCTCGCAGCTGCCGACGGAGCTATGCGCGAACTGCGCGACCGCGGCATTGGCTTTGAGGTCACCCCAACTCGTCCGGATATCCTCGTGCCCATCGTTCCCGGTGCTGTCATCTTCGACTTGCTGTTGGGGGAGCCGACGCTGCCCACCGCTGCACTCGGGCGCGAGGCGTTGTCTCACGCGCTTGACGACGTCCCGGAGGACACTCCCTCCGGGACAGTAGGTGCCGGTGTCGGCGCTATGGCCGGGGCAATCAAGGGTGGTTTTGGACAAGCCCGTGTGACCTCCGCCGATGGTAAGTACTTTGTGGCTGCCGCAATGGTTGTCAACTCCTTTGGTGCGGTCATTGACCCGGAGGGACACCTTTACGGAATGCCCGCGGCTGCCGGTGCCAGCAAGGAGGCATTGGCGCAGCTGGACCAGGTTTTCGTCGGTAGGACCAAGATTCTCGCCGATGCGGCTGGACACGGGGAATCGTCGGCAAGCACGCGAAACACAACGATTGGCACGTTGATAACCAATGCGCCGGTGACAACTGCGCAGTTGAAGCGGTTGGCGATGTGCGGTCATGACGGGTTGGCGCGAGCGATTCGGCCGGCTCATGCGCCGATGGACGGTGACACGCTGTTTGCCCTCAGCTCGGCCGAGGCGGCGGATAGCGGAAACGCTGAACCCGTGGGCTCGGATGTGGTGGCCCTGTTGGCTGCGATGGCGGCCGATGCGGTGCAGATGGCTATTGTCGATGCCGTGATGAGTGCAACGGGACGCGCGGAAGTAGCCGCGCTGTCAGAGATGCTGGACAAGTAGTGAAGGAAGTTCGCCAATGAATCCGCAATGGAGCTCGGGACAACAGCAGAATTACCAGAACTATGCGCAGTACCCGATGGGCGGTCCCGTGCAGACGCGGCGGAATAATCAGATTGTTCCACAGGATCGCGACGGCGGGCTCGGGGCGGCCATCAGTACGGCTATTGGGTACCTGGCACTTATCTGGACGGTCTTTCTTGTCAACGAATTCATCTTTGGTGGGGCGCTGAACAACTTCGGTGTGCGCCCACGCGAAACCTCGACGCTGTGGGGAATTTTGACCGCACCGCTGCTGCACGCAGATTACGGGCACATTGTGGCGAACTCTCTGCCCGGGGCGTTGTTCGCCGGTTTGATTGCAATGTCGTCGAAGCGGCTATTTTGGCAGGTCACACTCTTGATTACGGTCGTTGGCGGCGGTCTGACCTGGCTGGTCGGCGGTGTAAATACCGTCCACATCGGTGCGTCCGGCCTGATTTACGGCTGGCTGGCGTTTTTGGTCGTACGCGGTTTCGTGAATCGTCGGGTGATGCAGATTATTTTGGGCGTGATTCTGGCATCGATGTATTCGGGTCTTATCTGGGGAGTGCTGCCAACACAGATGGCTGTTAGTTGGCAGATGCACCTCTTCGGTGGGCTTGCGGGCATCTGGGCTGCGGTGATGTTTAAGCGCGGTCGTGCACGTGGCTAAGAGTGCACGTCGCTAAGAGCCCGAGGTACGTGGCATCAGCTCCTGACGAAATCGGCCTAGAATAGGAGCTTCGGTGTTTGACCAACGATATGAGGAGTCCAGATAGCGGTGGGAGCAGGAGCAGAAACTCAGGCAGTCAATCAGCTGACAGCGCAGGATAGCGGCTTCCCCGACCGAACAGCGCCGATTGGCATCTTTGACTCCGGCGTCGGTGGGCTGACAGTGGCACGTGCCATCATGGATCAGCTGCCGCACGAGTCGATTATGTACATCGGCGATACTGCCAACGGCCCTTACGGGCCGCTGCGCATCGCCGAGGTTCGTCAGCACGCTGAAGCGATTGCCGATGAACTGGTTGCACGCGGCTGCAAGATGATTGTCATTGCCTGCAACACGGCTTCGGCCGCATTTTTGCGTGATGCCCGCGAGCGCTACCCAGTCCCAGTAGTCGAGGTCATTCTGC
This sequence comes from Corynebacterium sp. MSK035, assembly GCF_030232615.1. Lineage (NCBI taxonomy): Bacteria > Bacillati > Actinomycetota > Actinomycetes > Mycobacteriales > Corynebacteriaceae > Corynebacterium > Corynebacterium sp. MSK035. The sequence continues at coordinate 4,107 of NZ_JASPJP010000002.1, read as the reverse complement.
CCGCTGTGCGCCGTGCGGTCTCGACCACCAGGAACGGAAAAGTCGGCGTAATCGGTACCGCCGCCACAATTCGCTCCCGTGCCTACCAAGATCTCTTTGATGCAGTGCCCGGCGTGGATGTCTCCGCGGTCGACTGCCCGCGATTCGTGGACTTTGTCGAGCGAGGAATTACCTCCGGTCGCCAGATTCTGGGACTTGCAGAGGGCTACCTCGCGCCATTGCAGGCCGATGGTGTGGACACCCTCGTGCTGGGCTGCACCCACTATCCGCTGCTGTCTGGTGTGATTCAGCTGGCTATGGGGGAGGACGTCGCCCTAGTGTCGTCGGCGGAGGAGACGTCGAAGGATGTTCTGCGCATCCTCACAAAGACCGACATGCTCGCTGACCCGGAGAGTAATCCGAACCCTGTGCGCACATTCGAATCCACTGGAGATCCGCAAGTTTTTGCATCCCTGGCAAAGCGCTTCCTTGGGCCGGGTATTAGCCAGGTCACTATGCATTCCCAAATGTGACCTTTCTTATTAAATCCAGACACTCCATTGGTTTTTTGCTCGTTTTTGATCAATTACATGGCAAGCTTGAAGTATGCGATTGAAGGTTCTGGGATGTACAGGCAGCATGGGTGGCCCATCGGCGCCAGCATCTGGCTACCTCATTGAGCTGGATAACGGTCGAACCTTTGTCATTGATTTGGGTCCCGGTGTCCTCGCCGAATTGCAGAAGATCTCTGATCCTGCAGCTTGTGATTTGTTACTAACTCATGTGCACCCAGACCACACTGCAGACATTCCAGGGCTGCTCGTCTGGCGTCGCTTCCACCCGACAGCCCCGGCGAGTTCCCGGAATCTCCTGGTTGGCCCCGGAGACATTCACGACCGGATAGGCACCATGTGCAAAGCACTGGGAAGTGAAGAAGATGCCAACCTGGAAGACACTTTTGATCAGGTTGTGAGTAACCCCGGTGAGCCACTGTTAGTCGGTGGGGGCGAAGCGGACGGAGGCGCCGTCGTCACGCCGTATAACATGGTCCACCCGGTGCCAGCTGTTGGATATCGCATTGAAGCAGATGGTCTGACCATTGCGTACACCGGAGATACTGCGTGGACCGATGAATTGGTGGAGCTGGCGCGGGATGCGGATATCTTCATCTGTGAAGCCACATGGTGCAGCAACGAAGAGGGCACCCCACCGGATATGCACCTGACGGGCTACGAGGCCGGAAAGGCAGCGACGCTGGCGGGGGTTAAGAAGTTGGTGCTGACTCACATTCCGCCATACGCCGACGGTGAAGAAGCACTACGTGCTGCGAAGAGTACCTTTGCCGGTGACGTTGAATTGGCCTACCTGGGCATGGATCTAGGCGGCTAGTCTCAGCGACTACCGGGTTTCCGTACAGCTGTCGCACCGCTTTCGCGCCGGGCGGTAGGGTAGTTGGCATGACTACAGCTAATTCCGATTTTCGCCGTGCCGATGGACGCGCGGTTGATGAAATGCGCAAGGTGACCATCACTCGCGGCTTCACCGACAATCCGGCCGGTTCTGTGCTGGTTACTTTCGGTAATACGCGTGTAATGTGCACCGCTTCCGTCGAACAGTCGGTGCCACGATTCAAGCGTGACTCCGGCGAGGGCTGGTTGACCGCTGAGTACTCCATGCTGCCGGCCTCTACCCACGAGCGCATGCCCCGCGAGTCAATGCGCGGCAAGGTCAAGGGTCGCACTCACGAGATTTCCCGTCTGATCGGTCGCTCCTTGCGAGCTGCTATCGACTTGAAGGAACTCGGTGAGAACACCATCAACATCGACTGTGATGTTCTGCAGGCGGATGGTGGTACTCGAACCGCTTCCATCACCGGTGCGTACGTCGCGCTGGCTGATGCCCTGACCTACCTGCATGCAGCGGGTGCAGTTCCGGGCACCCCGCTGAAGGCACCAGTCGCAGCTGTTTCGGTTGGCATTATTGATGGCCGTGTCTGCCTGGATCTGCCTTACGAGGAGGACTCTCGCGCTGAGGTCGACCTCAACGTGGTGATGACCGCAGAGGGTAAGTTCGTCGAAATCCAGGGCACTGGCGAGGAAGGCACCTTTGACCGAGGTCAGCTGAATGACATGCTCGACTCGGCGGAAAAGGGTCTACGTGAGCTCGTTGCCCTGCAGCAGGAAGTTCTGCGTGCGCCGTACCCGGGTGAGCTGCCGTGAAGCTCCTCGTCGCTACCCGAAATTCTAAAAAACTAGTCGAGCTCGACCGCATCCTGCGTGCGGCGGGTATTGATTCGGTGGAACTTCTTTCGCTTAGCGACGTCCCGGAGTACCCAGAGCGCCCCGAAACCGGTCGCACTTTTGCGGACAACGCCTACATCAAGGCTTTCGATGGTGCGACACACACCGGCTACGCGTGCTTGGCAGACGATTCGGGGCTCAGCGTCGATGAGCTAAACGGCATGCCGGGTGTGCTCTCGGCGCGCTGGTCCGGCACTCACGGCGACGATGTCGCTAACTACGAGCTGCTGCTCGCCCAGATGGGGGACTGCCCAGATGAGCGTCGTACGGCGTCCTTCCGTACCGCCTGCGCGTTGGTCGTCCCCGGTGTCAAGGAGGTGCCGTCCGCGCTTGCCGACGGCGGTTTCCCAGCCGTCCTCGATGAAGCCGGTAATCTGCTGCTGGTTGTAGAGGGCCGCTGGCCTGGCGCCATTCTGCGCGAGCCTGTTGGGGACAATGGGTTCGGCTACGATCCGGTGTTCGCGCCCGCAGTTGGGGAGGGCAACGAAGCTGAGGGGGCCTTGTCTGCGGCACAAATGAGCGCCGAAGACAAGGACGCTTTTAGCCACAGGGGGCGTGCACTGCGTGCCTTGACTCCGGCGCTGAAAATTCTGGCTGAGGTTGAGGCTAAGGGGTAGCCCTCGGGCTGCCGAGAGCCCGCTACTTCAGCTGGAAAGCGGTCTCGACTTCCTCACGACGCTTCTTCTCGACGAAGAAGGAGAGGAACGGGACCACGCCACCGAGCGCGGTGATAATCCACTTTGCTGGTTCCCAGCGGGCCTTGGTACCCAGGTTTACGGTGGCAATGAGGAATGCCATGTAGCCGAAGCCGTGAATCTGGGCGGTGTAGAAGAACCACCGCGGCGCGTCGGCGGAGTTGTCGAGGATGAGGTACTTGTAAATCATCTCGGCACACAGCAAGAGCAGCATCACACCCGTGAAGTAGGCGGTGACGGAGAAGTACGTCAGTGCCTTCCTTACGCGCTCTTGACGATCTGGATTGATGTTGGTCACTAAAAGTCCTTTTCTCGAATAAGCAGTTATCGCCTAGGCGTTGGTGCCAGAATCCGTCGATTGTGTCTCATCCACACGCTGCACCTTTCGCGAGCCATCTGGGTTGGTCGGCAGGAATTCGTCTGGAATTTCCGTCATGACATCGTCTTTAGCCTCAAATGCGGCCTCGCTATTGCCGCTCAGGCGTTCGCGTTCGTACTCCATGTATTTGCGGTAGGCCCAAATAAAGAACAGGCCGAAAGCTGGCCACTGCAGTGCGTAGCCCAGGTTTTGGAATGAGCTGGTTGTGTTCCACCTGCTGAGCTGCCAGTAGGCGAGTGCAAGAGTGGCGCCGACTGCAAGAGCCAAGAAGATTAGTTGCACCACGCGGGTACGAGTGGGAATCTTCGCTGGCTTGTCAGTGGTATTGGAATGCTGTGAAGTGGACACATAACCACCATAGCTAGTCCGTGACCTGCCAAGCTAGCGCGCTCGCTGGATAGGCAGGGGATGGGACATTAGGAAATCTGCGGCAAACCCGTTAAAGTGTGTACAGTCCAAATGAGCTGTGAAAGTTCGTTGTGCCTGTAGGTGGCTAATAGGTAGTCCATGCTTACGGGGACTGTACGTAACTGTCACGGATTCGCGACGGGCGCCTGTGGCGGAATTGGCAGACGCGCTGGATTTAGGTTCCAGTGCCTTAGGGCGTGGGAGTTCAAGTCTCCCCAGGCGCACACATAAATACCCCGTGACTATGCAGGTCACGGGGTGTTTTCGTTGGGTTAAGTAAAGAAAAGTGTGTCTTTTCCGGGCGTGTTGCGGTTATTTGATCCAGCCTTTTTGGATGCCGAGGTTG
>NZ_JASPJP010000029.1:0-6486 GCF_030232615.1 Corynebacterium sp. MSK035 | reverse complement strand
CGCGGTCACGTATCGCGCGGGAGTGGTGCTTGCGGCGATTCTGGTCTGGTTACGCATATAAGAGACACGCCCTAGCTAGCTCCGCGCCCACCAAACAAATCGAGCCACGCACGCGCACCAGTGCACAGCCAGCAAACACAGCAGCCCAGCGCTGGCCACGTATAGCCACTGCACGCCGGTAATGTCACCCAGGCTGTGCGTACCAAGACTCAGAGTGCCCACGGGGAAGGTTGCACCCCACCAACCAGGGCTGTATCCGGCCCAACTGATTACGGCGCGGGTGAATCGTCGTAAAGCGATGGCGGCGAGGAAGACACCGACAATGAGCACAGCGGTGCCGTAAGCGACAGCGGAGGTTCGGTTGAAAAGCAGCTGCGCAGCGGCCGTGGACTGACCGACCAGCCCGAGCGGAATCCAGGCAGTACCGGCGATGGAATCGGGGATGCGCATGGCGCCAGAGAACAGCGCGACGTAGCAGCGTACGAAAACCGGCAGAACCGTAATCAGCGCCATCCAAAAGAGTATTTGTGCGCAGACGTGATAGAACGTGCCGTAGTCAACGCTCAGCTGTGCGCCACTTGTCGCCGCCACCATCGGGGCGACTAGCGCGAGGCCCCACTGAAAAGTTGGTTCGCCTTCGAATCCTCGCAGTTGGCGAAGGCTGACGTAGATTGCCAGCGGCGCACCGATCCACCAGGACATCAGCTGCCACGATGAGTTACTAGCTAGCGCAGTCGCAGCACTACCGAGAGCCATGATGCCCATCGCGAACATGCCCCACGGCGCCTGCAACTTCGAGTGAAAAGCCGGGTTTCGAAATCGCAACCAACCGACCACTATGAAACCGAGAATGCCAACTGCCACGACGAGAAGCAGTTCCGGAACCACCGGCACGTCATGAATGTGCGCAAGCGTGGCGAAGATGGAGGTGCCCATCAGCGATCCTGCCCACGCAGGCCCGGCGGGCGCAAGCACATCACTGCGAGGAGAGTTGGTCATGCCCATACCGTATTTGTTCTTGCTGCAGTCACCGCTATCACGAAACTCTGTGAGGGGTACCATTGATGCATGTACCCCTCCGCTGTGGCCGAACTCGAAGCACTTTTCACCGTCGCCCGTGCGGGGTCGATCTCGAAGGCCGCGCGTGAGCTCGGCACCAACCAGCAGACCATGTCCGCACGCATCGCACGGGCGGAAAGAGCGCTGGGAATCACAGTCTTCGAACGCTCCCCTTACGGCGTCTCCCCTACAGAAAAAGGGCAAGTGCTTATCGACGCTCTCCCAGACCTCCTCGCCGCCTGCCACAAGTTTTCGGGCATTGCCGCCAGCTTGCGTTCCGACAATGTTCCCCGCCACCTCACCCTTGCGGTGTCCAACACTGTCGCTGAGCTCTACTACCCCGGCTGGGCCGCAGAGTTCCACCGGCAACATCCCGCAGTCAAACTTTCGATGGTGCAGGCAAACTCCCGTGAGGTGCGGCAACTAGTAGCCGACAGTGCGGTGGACTTCGGCCTGGTAGAGGGCGAGGCTGGTCGGCACGACCTCGAAGAACGAATCATCGGCACCGACGAACTGGTCCTCGCCGTGCCGACTGGGCATTTGTGGGCTGAGCGGGCCGAGATATCCGCCGAGGAACTGCGCGCGACGCCACTCGTTATTCGCGAACCGGGTTCCGGTAGCCGACAGGTGGTGGAAGATGCACTGGGCACTCTCACCGAACCCGCCGGAGAATTTGGCTCCCTTTCAGCACAGCGCGCTGGAATGATTGCGCTGGCAGCGCCAACAATCATCGCCCGCGGCGCAATTCGCGATCAGGTAACGCTCGGGCGCATCGTCATCGTCCCCACCGACACCGTTTTTACTCGCAACCTCAGCGTGGTTATGCGTCGTGGCAGTAAAGCTAGTGGGGACATTTCGGAATTTATCCGCATTGCTAGTCCTATACTTAGCAAGCATGAGCAATTCGAATGATGAACTCTTTTCCTCCGACCGCTACGATGCCGGTATCCAAATCCGCCGCGAGGTAATGGGCGACGAATTCGTCGATGCCGCCCTCTCCCGCAATGCTGGCTCCGACGGAGAGACCCTGCAGAAGCACATCACCGCCACAGTCTGGGGTTCTGTCTGGAGCCGCGAAGGGCTGGCCAAGCGCGATCGCTCTCTGCTCAACATTGGAATGCTCGTCGCTCTGCGAGCCACCGAGGAACTGCGCGGCCACATCAAGGGCGCCCTCGCCAACGGTCTGACCCGCACCGAGATCACCGAAGCCATCGTCCACGCTTCCGGTTACTGCGGCGCACCGGCCGCACTGTCCGCGATGAAGGTCGCGCAGGAAGTGCTCGTTGCTGAGCTCGGCCCGCTTGACGACGACGATCAGTAGGCAGCCCATGGGCTCTCAGGCTCTGGTCTCCGCGTTAGTACATCAGTGATGCGGCGCAGCAGCCACGACAGTGGCAGGGCGATGGCAGTGGTGACAATTGCCACTGCCAACATCGAACCCTGGAAGGTCTGATAACCCATCAAGCTCATTACCCAGTCCATGACCAACACGTGAACGAGGAAGAACTCGTAAGAGACTTCTCCCAACCAAATCATGGCTGGATGACGAAGCCACCTTACCTCCGTACCCAGCGCAATCGGAGCCACGAATGCGCCGGCAGACAGACCATACAGCGTGGTCTTCCACAACGCCTGGTCGACATCATCCGGCACCAAGGTTGCTGGCCCCACGTGAGTGGTTGTGGATAGGAAAAACAGGACTAGCGCTATCAGCCAGCTGGCCGCCAAATTGACGCGCCAGCCAACTTTTCGCCCGTAAGCCAGCAGCATTCCGATGGCGAACCAGTCGAAATACGCCATCTGCCACAGCCGTGCCACTACCGGCAGCAGCCCTTCCTGATGCGACAGCACAGTCCAGACCGGGCCAATAAGGCCAAAACCAATAATGATGGCCAACGTTGGACCAGGCCGCAGCCGCCCCTTTGTGATCGTCCAGATGCCAAGCCCCACCAGCGGCAATACCAAGTAGAAGCCGACTTCCACCACCATCGACCACATCTGCGGCAAGCCCGGGTGAATCCAGCCGAATTGGAGCGTCTGGGTAAACGACATCGTGCGCAACCAGCCCTGTAGCCCTCCACCAGATGGTGGTGGCTCGTCTGCAGTGTGAATCAGAAAGGCCGCAGTGACCACAATCCAGTAGGCCGGCAGGACTCTCTTCGCACGGCTGGTGAAATACTTCCGCAAGTCCGGTCGGTTCGCGGGGACGTCGTCAGGCGAACCGAGCCAGCGCCCTGTGAGCAGAACCGCACTGAGCACGAAGAAGATGGTGACGCCAATTTCGAATCGACCGTTGAGGCGCCCCCACCAATCGCCGGTGTAATTGCCCGTCCAAAACGCGGCATGCGTGAGCAGGACGCCGAACGCGCCGATGGCTCGGATGCTGGTCAGCTCCGGAACGTAGGTGGACTTGGCCGAATTCATGCCAATATTTTAGGAGCGCAAAGTACTTCCCCGTGTTATTTCGGCAAAAGTGGAATCTACATAATTTCTTCTACATATTCTCGACGGTGCTCAAAATGTACTGAGCAGATTCACGCAACCGCTCCAGCTCCCAGCTGTTTAGCTGTGGCGGCATACGGCGAATGATTCCACCTCGGCCAATCACCGCAGGCATCGACAGCGAGACATCCGGCAACCCGTATTCACCATCCAAGCGTGTACACACCGGGTGGACGCTGTTTTGATCCAGCATCACCGCACGGGCAATTTCCAAAGCGGAGCGTGCAACACCGGCATTAGTCCAGCCCTTGGCATTGAGAACATCGTAAGCTGCCCCGACCACGGCATCTTGAATTTCTTGCGGTGAAGGCAGCGGCGTGCCATGCCATTTTTCCAGTTCTGCCCACCTCACACCTTGAACATTGAGTGTGGACAAAATTGGGACAGCCGTAAGCCCGTGCTCACCCATCATGTAGCCAGTGACTGACTTCGGGTCGATGCCGAGCTGCTTGGCCACCACCCAGCGCAGTCGAGCCGAGTCCAGCATGGTGCCGGTACCAAAGAGCTTTTCCGCGGGGTAGTCGAACTCGGTATGTGCCAAGTGCACCACCGCATCGAGTGGATTAGTAATAAAGAGGACGATCGCATCGCGCGTATGCTTCACGATTCCCGGCATGACATCGCGAACCACCTCCCCGCTGAGCTTGGCCAATCCGGCACGGTCCGGACGGGAATCCGGGTCGTCCGGGTCCGGGAGAATGGACGCACCAGCAGCGACGATAATCATATCTGCGTCAGCACAATCGCTGTAGTCGCCAGCATGCACATTGACATAGTCCGTGCCGGGAACACCAGTGGACTGGGATTGGTCCAGAGCCTCGCCATGCGCGACGCCTGGTGCTGCGTCAATAGTGGCAATCTCAGCGAACAGCCCGGATTCCATGGCATATGTCAGAACATACGAACCGACGTGACCGAGACCAATACAAACGAGTTTTGAATGTTTCATAGTTTCGATACTAGGACTGTGGAAATCCAGTGCCGCGGTGGAGGGGTGAGCAGCAAGACAAGAGCCTCCACTCGATTACGAGTGAAGGCTCTTGTCTCTATATATCTTTGTACCCCGTACGGGATTTGAACCCGTGTTACCGCCGTGAGAGGGCGGCGTCCTAGGCCGCTAGACGAACGGGGCTTAGAACTTTCATCCGCGCGCTGCGGACTTGTTAAACAATACACTAGACGTGGATAGTAACTGCAAATCACCAGGTCAAAGCACTAAATTCCAAGTGTTTCCGCATTTTCTGCCAATGCGTTTTTAAGCTCCGCTTCATCCATTCTTCGCAAAGTCGCAACTTCGGCGACAGTGTCCCGCAACGCGGCGATGACCTCGGCAGAGACCGCCTCCGCCGCATCACCGCTTCCGGGCTCGCGCGGAAGGTCAGTTTCCAGCAAAAGCCTATCGACGGGCACCTGCGACACATAGGCCCGTCCGCGTTTGGTCCGCAACATGAGCGGATTGACGGAGATGTAGCCACCGGCTCGGATAAGCCTGGTCAGCTCATCGTTGGTGCCACCGAAACGGTGAAAGATGGGCACGAGATTCTGACCGAGCCCTACCCCTTTGCCGGAGTCCAAGCGTGGTTCCAGCAGATCAAGCACCGTATCGGCGCTGCGGACTGTGTGAATGGACAGGATATGCGGCTGGCTCGAAGCTTGGACAGCATCGAGGATGCCGGTGAGGACATGGATTTGAGTCTCGGCGGGAACGTCGTCAAGCCTGCGGGGCGCGAAGTCCAAGCCAATCTCACCGACGAAACGGGTGTGTGGAAGGGCCTCGCGAAATATCTCAAGCTCGCGCTCGTAGTTGCCGTCGATATACCACGGGTGATAGCCAACTGCGGCCATGGGGAGATTTTCGCGCTCTAGCTCGACAAATCCGGAGGGGCGGACTGTCTGCGCGATGATCTCCACGCCTTCCTGCGCAATATCGGCTTTGAAGCACTCGCGCGAAGCCGGTGGCAGGAAATCGTAGTGAAAGTGGGTATCGATGAGCCGCATCATTTTTCCGTTGGTGGCTGGTTTTCGTCGGCCGGACCGCCGATGCGCGGGGCCAGCGGGGTTTCCTCGAACCCGAGCAGACGGCGAATGACCTTTCCGGCCAGCATCTGCCCCATGATTGGCGGTATGTAGCTCATGGTACCGAGGGTTTCCGCCTTGGTACCGCTGCCCTTGTCCGCAATTCTCACTGGCTCTTCGGATGAGTACAGCACCTCAAGACCGCGAATGCGTCGGCGGATACACACCTGACGGACGACCTTCGCCAGCGGACAGACCTTTGTCTTATTGATTTTCGAGAAGGTCAGCCGAGCTGGGTCGAGCTTATTTCCGCCGCCCATAGCGGAAATGAGGTGGACACGATTTTCCGCGCACCACTGCGCGATCTCAATCTTGCCGGTGACATCGTCGATAGCGTCGATGATGTAATCCGGACGCGGGAACTGCTCGAAGGTCTCCGCCAGGTTTTCGCGTGTGAGAAAAATCTGGCGGGCATAGGTCGTACAATCCGGGTTGATATCGGCAACCATCGCCTCCATGACCTCGGCTTTGACCCGGCCAATCGTGGAGACAAAAGCCAGCGCCTGACGGTTGAGATTGCTCGGCTCCACGACATCACCGTCGATCAAGATGAGGTTGCCCACGCCGCCTCGGGCAAGAGCTTCGGCACAACTCGACCCCACGCCTCCGAGTCCGACAACCATGACGGTAGATTCAGCTAACGTTTCTAGCCCCTCCTCCCCTAGGAGAAGCTTCAGTCGTGCGAAACGTTCACTGGTCATAGTCGCCCCTGGTCATAGTCGCCTCGATTCTTAAAAAACAAAAACTCCCCAGCCGACTGACTGGGGAGTAACTTTGTACCCCGTACGGGATTTGAACCCGTGTTACCGCCGTGAGAGGGCGGCGTCCTAGGCCGCTAGACGAACGGGG
>NZ_JASPJP010000028.1:0-6812 GCF_030232615.1 Corynebacterium sp. MSK035 | reverse complement strand
GCATATATTTCTCTGAAACCTAGAGGTCAACCACTACAAATCACCGAATCCAGACACACTTTCTGTCGTTTAACCCTAAAAACCCAGGTCAATTCACCCCCGTCAATACACCCGTTTCCCACACGTTTTTCGACGAATGAGGATTTCCCTCCTACTGATCACGCAAAAAAGTTATCCACAGAAACCTGTGTAACAATCATGTAATTTGTGGATAACTGTGGAGAGATTTCGTCCCAAATTTCTCACGGGTTACGTGACAGAAACCGTAAAGCATGACAACTTTGGTTTTATCCCCTGTGTCCACAGTATCCACAGCCTGTGGATAACTCTGTGAACAAGTAACATAGTTGCAAGTCAAGTTGTGCGTAACTCCAATATTCTGCGGAGTTCGACCACTTTCGAACGCTGGTTCGTAAATTACAAGAATGGAATTATCCACACATGTGCACAAGTCTGTGGACAACTGTGAATTGTTGTAATTTGTGAAAATTGGAACCCGTAACGTGCTTCTTGGCCCGTGTTCACCTAGGTGAACAGTGGAGTATTTTGTCCACAGGGCTGTGGACATGTGGAGAATCAACACGATGTGCTACTACCCCCACTGCCCCTAAACACAACATTGAAGTTACGGGCCGTCGTAAAGCGAAAATGGGCATGAAAAAACCCGCCCGGAACAACCGGACGGGTTAGAAAGCGTAGAAGCTAGCGGATTACTTCTCGATGTCGATGGAGGTAATCACGACCGGCTCCAGCGGGCGATCCCAGTGATCCGTAGCCACACGAGCGATCTCGTCGACAACCTTCTTCGAGGCATCATCAGCGACCTCACCGAAGATGGTGTGAGCGCCATTGAGGTGCGGGGTCGGAACAACGGTGATGAAGAACTGGGAACCGTTGGTACCACGGCCGCCGCGCTTGCCGGCGTTTGCCATAGCGAGCAGGTACGGACGATCGAACTGGAGCTCCGGGTGGATCTCGTCGTCGAACATGTAGCCCGGGCCGCCGGTGCCGGTGCCCAGCGGGTCACCACCCTGAATCATGAATCCAGCGATGATGCGGTGGAAGATGGCCTCATCGTAGAACGGGCCGGACTCGGTGCCAGAGGCGTTCTGCCCCTTGTACTCCTTGGTGCCTTCTGCCAGGCCGATGAAGTTGTCGACGGTATTCGGCGCGTGGTTGCCGAACAGGTCAATCACGATATCGCCATGGTTGGTGTGCACAGTTGCAGTAGCAGTCTTAATAGTCACGTTCCTTAGGATACCGACCTTGGTGGCCAATTGCTCCTACTGGTGAGTTTCTCCGTGGCAGAAACCAGCGAAAATGTTTCTCAAGATAAGGAAAAGAGTTGTTCGTTGACCCCCATGGAGGCCAAATAGTGCCTAAGCTGGAATGTGAGCCTGCTGCAAATAATTCGGCGCTAGGCCTAACTGGGCCCTAGCTCTTGGACTTAGAAGCATCTTGGTCTCAGAGGCACTGGCGCCGCAGCAGTATTAATCATTGATTGAGAATTAAAGGCGATGCCTGTTGGCGACGCACTAATAAAGGAGAGTCATGAACCCCAACGCAATCTCGCTGGCTGTCAAGGGACTGAAGTCCGCTTACGACAGCTACTCGGATTACCGGGACAAGAAGGCTGCAGAGCTCTACGACACGATGCAGGAGGCTAAGAAGGTGGCAGCTGCACAGAACGAGGCAGCAAAGGACGCAGCAACCAATTGGGCGGAAGACGTTAAGGAAAAGGTTTCCGACGCCCGCGATCAGCTCGCTGAGCAGGCCGAAGAACTGACCGGCAAGGTTGAGAAGAAGTCCAAGGAGACCAAGAAGCAGGCTAAGAAGGCTGCGAAGCAGGCCGAGAAGGACGCTAAGCGCAAGGGCAAGAAGACCCGTTGCAAGGCTCGCTGCGAGGCTAAGAAGGCTGAAAAGAAGGCCAAGAAGGCTCGCAAGGACCTCGAGGTGCGTACCCAGAAGGCTATCGACAAGGTAACCGGTAAGGAAGAACAGCGCGCCAAGAACGGTCGCATCGCAACCGCTTCCCTGGTCTTCGCTGTTGTTGCAGCAATCGTCGGTGTCATCGTTTGGAAGCTGCGCAAGGACGACAAGCTCCCGGTTGACCCAGCTCCATACCAGCAGAAGGCCCAGGAAGTTAAGCACAAGGTCGAAGAGAAGGCCGCCGAGGTCAAGGAGACCGTTGAAGAGAAGGCTTCTGAGGCTAAGGAAAAGGCTGAAGAGGTAAAGGGCAAGGCAGCCGACAAGGCCGACGAGGCCAAGGACAAGGCTGCTGAGGCCAAGGAGACCACTGAGGAGAAGGCCGCAGAGGCTTCCAAGCAGGCTCAAATCAAGGTCGACGAGGTCAAGACCGAGAAGAAGAACGCTGACGACGCTAAGAAGATCTCTTCCAAGCCGTCCAAGCCGGCTCCGAAGCCGGGTCAGGCTCGCAAGAAGTAAATAGGCGGCTAGATGTACTGCTCGGGGACGTTGATCAATCGTGAGAACGGCGGCTGGTTGTCGCAGGCCGTGTGCGGGCGGTGCTGGTTGTACTGGTGCAGCCAATCCGGCAGGGCGTCGCGTCGTTCTTGCTCGCTGGTGTAGCAGCGGGCGTAGGCCCACCCGTCGGCCATGGTCCGGTGGAAGCGCTCTACCTTGCCGTTGGTCTGCGGCCGGTACGGACGCGTCCGCTTCGGGGTGATCGAGAGGGCCTCGCAGGTGTCCCGCCACAGGTGCGAGCGATAGGCGCCACCGTTGTCGGACAGCACCCGCTCCACGGCGACGCCGCGATCGGCAAACCACGCCACAGCCCGATGCAGGACCCCGACCGCGGTGACGGCGGTCTCGTCGTCGTGGACCTCGGTGTACGCGACGCGGGAGTGGTCGTCAATGACGGTGTGCACGAACGCGTACCCGAGCCTGGGGTTGTGCCACTTGCTCTTCGGCTTACCCGGTGTCGCCGTTCGGTTGTGGTCGCCCTGGCGGCGGCCGACGTAGCGCCAGCCGCCGCCGTCGGGGATGTTCCCGAGCTTCTTCACGTCCACGTGGACCAGGGAGCCGGGGTGGGGGTGTTCGTACCGGCGGATCGGTTCGCCAGTCTCGCGGTCCATGTAGGAGAGCCGGTTCAGTCGGGCACCGGCCAAGATGCGGTGGACGGTCGAGGGCGCGATGCCGAGTCGGGCGGCGAGCTGCACGGGGCCCTCACGCAGCCGTATCCGCAGGCTGACGCACCGCTTCGTCGTCGCCTTGTCCGTCTTGTTCGGTGAGGTCTTCGGCCGGGACGAGCGATCCTGCATCGACTCGCCGGCGCGATAGCGGTCGACCCACCTCTTCACGGTCGGCCAGGAGACCTGGAAGCGGGCGGCGACTTCGCTGATGGGCCAACCGTCGTCGACGACGAGCTGGGCCACCTTGAGCCGGTGGCGAGGTGTCAGGGTGGCGTTGGCGTGCATCACTCCTCACCTGCTGCGACGGGCGTCGTCCGCGGCGTTCGGAGTTGCCCCAGGACTGCAAGGAGGATCGTCGTGGCGAGCGGCACGAGTCCGGCGGCGATGAACAAGCTGGCAGCGGCGATGTGTCGGCTGAGGAGTCCGGTGAGTGCGATGGACAGTGGCATGAAGGCGATGGAGATGAAGAAGTCGAGGCTGGCGACTCGGCCGAGCATCTCCAGCGGTACGTGTTCCTGCAGGACCGTGCCCCAGATGACCATCCCGACTCCGATCGACGCACCGTAGACCGCCAGTCCGGCGCTGATGATCCACGGATTGTTGGTGAGTGCGGGGATGGCCAGTGGAAGGCAGCCGAGTACCCATGCGCCGACCATTACGGGCAGGAAGTGTGAGGGGGTGGGCCATGAGCCGGCGACGAGGGAACCCACCAGGCCGCCGACGCCCAGAACTCCGAGGACGACTCCGTACACAGCCGGACCGTTGTCATGGGTCGAGCGTATGACCGCGGGCAGGAGAACTTCCAGCGGACCGGTCACGGCCAGGCCCATGGCGGCCGCCAACAGCACGCTGGAGCGAACCCAGCGCGTGCGGGCGACGTAGCCGAACCCGTCGAGCAGGTCCCGCAGCGCAGAGGTGGCCGGAGCTTCGGCGTCGGTCTCGGCTGAGCAAGGGGCAGGAAGCCGCAGGGCGGCGATCAGGGCGAGTCCGAGCGCGCCGGCGATGAGGTACCCGCCCGCGGCGGGCATGCTGGCACCGATGACCGCTCCGACGGCGGCGGGCGCAATTGCCTGTCCGACCAACGGGCGGGCGGCGCCTTCGAGGCCGTTGACGGCCATTAAGTCGTCGCCGTCCACCAGGACTGGCACCAGCGCCGTGTAGGCGGGGAAGAAGAATGCGGTTGAAGTGCCAATGATGAACGCGGAGACCGCGAGCATCCAGAAGGTGACAATGTCGAGGATTGCTGCCGTGGACGTCGCGGTCGCGATGGTGAGGTTCAGGGTGAGCACGCTCACGATGACGGACTTATTGGGGAACCGGTCTGCGATTACGCCAGCTGGGAGGGATCCTGCAAGCAGGCCAATGCCGCTCCAGACTACGACACCCGACAGGGCGGCTGGCGTGGCGCCCAGGTCGAGGGTCTGCATGGCAGGGTAGAGGGCCCAGGCACCCTGGGCGAAGATGGTCAGCACCATCGCTGCGAACAGCTGACGGTACGTGGGGATGGTCAAGGGGTGAAGCGGGTTCATGGCATGTCCTTCAGGTCAAGGTTCAGGTGGGGCCAGTCGGCCAGGTCGTGGAGCATCTGACGGTCATGCGTGGCAACGATCACCGCGCAGGAGGTCTGCAGCAGCTCGGTGGTGATGTCGTCGACGAGGCTCGATGACAGATGGTTGGTGGGCTCGTCCAGGAGCAGCAGGTCTGGATCCTGGGCCAGACACATGGCCAGGTGGAGACGGCGTTGCTGTCCTTGCGACAAGCGCCCCACCGGCGTGCCGGTTGCGGAGGCTTCGAGCAGCCCGAGCGAGCCGAGGGACGGCGCCTGAGCTCGACGGCCTAGCTTCGCCAGGTAGGCCTCATAGACCTCGTGTGCGGGGCTGGAGCGGTCCCAGTCGGGGACCTCTTGGGACAGCAGAGCGATGCGCGCTCTCGGATTAACTCGCACATGTCCCGTGGTGGGGGCCAGCCGCCCTGCGAGAAGTGCCAACAGGGTGGATTTTCCCGCGCCGTTCGGTCCGGTGACCACCAACCGGTCACCGCCGTTCACGTCGACCGAAACCGGAGCGTCCAATCGGCCCTTCACAGTAACCTGGGTGGCGTTCATGATGCTCTGTCCGGCACGGGTTGCCGAGGCGGGCCACGCAAGACGCAGTGGCGGCGCCGGGACGCCGATTTCATGACTTTTCAGGTCTTCGATACGTCGGTTGAAGGCTTGGACCACTCCAGCAGCGCGTGTGGCACGTTGGTGCTTGCCTGTGCCCTTTTCAGGTCTCCATCCACCCTGGGACAGGCGGGAGCGTGCGTCGGCGGCGGCGCGGGTCAGTTCCTGATGCCGGGCGACCTGGGCGGCATGGTCTTGCTCCCAGGCGGCCCGTTCTCGTTGCCGCCCTTCGATCCAGCCCTCGTAACCGCCCGCGTAGGTGCGCGGAAGGCCATCGCGGGTCGGGTCGAGGTCCAGGAAGCTGGTCGCCACGTCGCGCAGCAGGGCGCGGTCGTGGCTGACTAAGGCCAGGCCACCGGGGTGGTCCCGCAGGCGCTCAGTCAGGAAGGACAGCCCTGCAGCGTCCAGGTGGTTGGTGGGCTCGTCCAGCAGCAACAGGTCAGGGGTCGATCCGAGGGCGACCGCCAGCCGTACCCGGTACCGCTGGCCGACCGACAAGGTCGACAGGACCCGATCGCGGTCGCTACAGGCGTTCAGGCCCGCCAGGGCGATGTCAACACGGCGGTCTGCATCCCAGGCGTCCAGCCGCGTGGCCGCCTCGAGTGCGGCGGAATAAGCGTCGGCCGCGTCATCGCCCGCGGCCAGCGCCGCGGTAGCCACGTCGAGGGCCTGCAGAGCGGCCCTGGATGGGGCGGTCGCCTCGGCAATGAGGTCACCGACCGTGCGATCGCCCTCGGTGGCCATGTCCTGCTTGACCAGGACGAGGGAACCCACCCGGGTCACCACTCCCGAGTCGGGTTTCAAGATCCCCGCCAGTATATGGAGCAAGGTGGTCTTGCCCCGGCCGTTGTCGCCGACGATCGCCAGTCGCGACCCGGTGGAGACGGTGACGTCAGTCCCACTCAGCAGCGGCCTGTCGCCGAGTGTCAGGTGGAGTGATTCAGCGCGGATGTGTGCAGCGGGCCCTTGGGATGTCCCGATCCAGGCACATGATCGTAAAGGTTCTGTGGTTGGCATTGCGTACTTTCAGCTCGTCATGGAGCCGGGCACCACGAAGCGGCCGCCCGGCAGATGGCCAGGACGGCAGACGAGAGGTCATAAGGGGTCCCGCCGCCGTCAGCGGACGGAACGCAGCTTCATCGAGGCGATGCCTGAGTACATGCGGCCGAGGATACAGAGCCCGGGCGATGCCACGCAAGTCAACTAACGTCCCCGGTCAGTACAGCTAGATAGCCAAAAGCCTTTTCACGCCCGATTGTTCTGTGCAGTTGATGCGCAGGCGGTCGGGCGTTTTTGGTTAAGCAGCAAACCTGACAACTTCAGAAAGACGGGCTGCAAATGTGAAACTGTGCAAGTTTATGACAGTTTCAAGCCATTTTTCACGCCATTTTTGTCATAAACGCAGTCAGTAACTCGGCGTTCTGGGTTAAACGACAGAAAGTGTGTCTGGATTCGGTGATTTGTAGTGGTTGACCTCTAGGTTTCAGAGAAATATATGC
>NZ_JASPJP010000027.1:0-10201 GCF_030232615.1 Corynebacterium sp. MSK035 | reverse complement strand
ACCAACGACTCCCAGCGGCTAACCGCACGAAAACATTTCCCCCACATCAACCAACCAAACACATAAACTGCCTGGCCGCGCTGACCTCCGAATACATTACACACACCCCACCAAAGACACAAAACCCCAGGTAAAATAGCGAAAACCACCACAAGCCACCACTGGAGAATCACTCCCTACGGTTCTGAAGCATCCAGAACCGAAAACTTGCGATGGTTTTCCGCACCGCGCGTTTAACTAGCACCGTGCGCTTAGCCGTTAGCCATTGACCAGAGGCCAACAATCACTAGCTAACCCGTTCAACCGATGCGCCAAGAGAATTGAGTGTCTCTACGAAGCCCGGGTAGCCACGGTCGATGTGATAGACATCGTGCACCTCAGTGACGTCACCTTCTTCAGTACACAGCCCAGCAAGCACTAGTCCCGCTCCGGCGCGAATGTCCGAAGACCACACAGGTGCGGAACTCAGCGTTTCCTTTCCGCGAATCATCACGTGGTGGCCATCGATAGTCGCGTCCGTGCCGAGGCGAATCATCTCGTCGACAAACCGGAAGCGCGACTCAAAAACGTTCTCGGTAAGCACTGACGTCCCTTCGGACACCGCGGACAGAGCAATGGCCATGGGCTGCATGTCCGTCGGAAAGCCTGGGTATGGCAGCGTTTGGTAGTTCACACCCTGCGGACGCCTGTCCATACGCACGCGGAAGCCCTGCGGGTAGGTCTCGACCTGAGCGCCTGCGTTCTTCAGTTTTTCCAGAGGAAGGTGCAGGTACTTAGGGTTAATGCCAACGACCGTAATATCGCCGCCGGTCATCGCTGCAGCATAAGCCCAGGTCCCTGCGATAATTCGGTCGCCGACAACCTTGTGCTCAGTCGGGTGCAGCTTCTCTACGCCCTCAACCGTGATGGTGTTAGATCCCGCACCCGAAATCTTGGCGCCCATCTCCACGAGCATCTCGCACAGGTCGACAATTTCGGGCTCACGGGCGGCGTTATCCAGCACAGTCGTACCTTCCGCTAGTACGGCCGCGGTCAGAATATTCTCGGTCGCGCCGACGGACGGGAAGTCCAGCTTGATGTTCGCCCCCTTGAGTCGCCCCGCCTCAGCCACCACGCAACCGTGGTGAATATAGGTGCGTGCTCCCAATTTCTCCAGGCCAGCCTGATGCATGTCCAGCGGGCGGGAACCAATAGCGTCACCACCGGGCAGTGCGACAATCGCGTTACGGGTACGCGCCGTCAGCGGCCCGAGCACACAGACCGAAGCGCGGAACTGGCGCACGGCATCGAAATCGGCGTGATGCGAGAGTTCTTCGGGCACCGTGATTTCAATCCGGTCGCCCTCGCGCGTCACGGAGCAGCCGAGACCTTCGAGGACTTTTTGCATCAATGGCACGTCGTCAATTTCAGGGCAGTTCGTCAGTACTGTCGTGCCCTCGGCGAGAAGCGCCGCACCCATCAGTTTCAGAACCGAGTTCTTCGCCCCGGAAATCTGAACCTGACCATTTAGCGTCGCTCCGCCTTTAACCAGAAATCGCTCATTTCCCACTCCCCCAGCCAACCACATTTCGCAATATCGCGCTTAGGCTTGAAGCTATGAGCGTTCATCTAACTCGCATTTACACTCGCACCGGCGACGACGGCACCACTGGATTATCCGATTTCAGCCGCGTTCCCAAGGATGATTCTCGCCTTATCGCCTACGCCACGTGCGAGGAGGCCAACGCCGCACTTGGCCAGGCGCTCAGTCTCGGCACGCTTGACGACGAAATCTCGGCTGTCATTCGCTACGTGCAGAATGACCTATTTGATGCCGGAGCCGACCTAGCAACACCTATTGAAGAAAACCCGAAGTACCCGCCGTTGCGTATCGAGCCGGATTACATCGAGCGACTCGAGCACTGGTGCGACCAATTCAATGAACAACTGCCGAAACTGGATTCCTTCATCCTCCCGGGAGGCACACCAGCCGCAGCACTGCTACAC
Organism: Corynebacterium sp. MSK035; assembly: GCF_030232615.1. NCBI lineage: Bacteria > Bacillati > Actinomycetota > Actinomycetes > Mycobacteriales > Corynebacteriaceae > Corynebacterium > Corynebacterium sp. MSK035. The sequence continues at coordinate 8,215 of NZ_JASPJP010000027.1, read as the reverse complement.
ACAGCTCGGGTGATTACTCGCCGAGCCGAGCGTGCAGCATGGGCTGCCTGCCGCGAATTTCCCGAAACCACCTCAGTCCTACCGGCGAAGTATCTCAATCGCCTGTCTGACCTGTTGTTTATTCTTTCGAGAGTGGCCAATAACGGAAACGACGTTAAGTGGATCCCCGGGGGTGAGCGCGAAGCCCAGCGGCAAGCAGGGGGTAAGTAGCGGGGCAAGTAGCAGAACTGACTACCCCAATACCCGCGGGTTTGGGCGCAAAGGAACCGTCGTCAAGCGGTTTACGGCAGTGCGCCGATGCGACGGGCCGCGTTGACGGCCTCGTAGCGAGTATGGGCGCCCAGCTTGCGCATTACGGAGCGGAGGTAGGACTTAACCGTCTCGGCACCGATGCCCATTTCCTCTGCGGCCTCGACGTTGGTGTGACCGAGGGCGACACAGGCGAGAACATCGAGCTCACGAGCCGACAGCTTGGTGGTCTGCTTGACGCGAACCGGGGTGACCATCTGGTCACAGAGCACCTCGAGCTCCTGGCGCAGCTTCTCGTCATCCACACGGTTAGCGAGCATGCGCAGCTTGGAGTGCGTGGAACGAACCTGCTCCCACTCAGCGCCATTCATGATGCGGCCGCCCTTACCGTTGCCAGAACGATCCATGTTGCGGCAGGCATCGACGACAGCGAGGTCCTGCTCCAGGCAACGGGCGGTCATTGTGACCTCTTCAAGAACCTTGTCCCCCAGGCGCACCGAGGAGTGCACGCCACCGTAGAGCACGCCACGGACAAGACGCGAAACGATCACCGGCACGGCGACCAGCGAGTGCAGGCCTTCGTCACGAATCTTGTCGTCATACTCATGGGTAATAACCTTGGCGCGCAGGTAGTCACTGACACCCACCGGGCGGCGCGTGGCCAACACGCGACCACCGACACCCGCACCCGATTCCACAGTCAGATTCTGCAGGGCCGGAGTACGCAGGCCAACCCAGTTGTTGATCTGCATCTTAGAGTTATCGGTGACTTCCGCATACATTGTGACCGGAATACCAGTCGCATTCTTTAGGGCGACCAAGGACGACTTAATAACCTCATTGTCGTCCAGAATGCGGTGGGGATCCATCTCGCGTCCTCCTGCGTAACGGGCAAATTGCTTCACTGGCACCCACAGAGGCACCATCAGCCTGTGACTTCGCGCCGACTTACACTCCTACGAAATGGCCAACTACCGCTCAGCGGCCACTGACCCTTTCGGGGGCTGTAAACCGTACAAAGTAGATAGTACCCTCCGAACGGGTACACCTGCATTAAGGCATCCGTCACACAATCTTAGGAAACAACTAGGTTTCTCTACAAGTACGTAAAGAAAATACCAGGATAAATCCTGTCATTAGCCCCGCCTCGGCCGAATAAATACAAGGCAGGGGGTAGCTATTTTTCCGCTAACAAACTGCGTGAATGTTGATAACAGAGGGTAATGAACGGCGTTTTACCCCCAATGCGGACATTTTCGAAAAAGACCTTCGCTTATTTTGCATCGTGCGCTATTGTCATACATGCAACAGGTTTTGTTGAGTTCCACTTTCAATGCTACGTCCTCCACGTGGTTGTCCGAAGGTGGTGCACAGCAAACGCAAGAGGGAATCCGGTGCAATTCCGGAACTGTCCCGCAGCGGTAATCTGGAACAAAATTCGCCAACGGCACTGAGGTTATTTCAACCTTGGGAAGCGGCGAAAAGTAGGAAAATTGATAATAAGGATCTGCACGTAAGCATTGAAGCTTGCGGCAGTCGTCATCCCCTTATTGTCGGTCACGCCAGAAAGTCCGAATACCTGCCTGATGCGCCGAGGGCACTGCAAAGTGCCACGGCCACGGAGATCGCCCGCGGACAGGTGTGACGTGAAATGGAAGCGAAGAAATGCGACAGCTTCGCCTATATTTCTAGGCCTATTTTCATAGGCATTACGCCCTGCCCGCGGGCGTTTTTCTCATTTTTAGCGCGGTTTAGCTGCACATATCGATGAGCTATTCACCAACCAAGCCACTCGCCTAAACATCCTCTGGATGGCACACATCTCGCCCAATCGCCTTGGAGACCACGGGCGCCCAGGGCAAAGCCAGTCGAGCATGTTCGACCAACCGTCGATCGGCCAAAATTTCTTCCTTGGCGCCGACGCGCAGTTTGCCGTCGGCAAGCACCGCTGCCCTATCGGCGAAATTCCACGCGAAGTCGATGTCGTGCGTGGCGACGACGACGGCAGTGCTCTGATCGCGCAATTGATTGAGCGTGTGTGCAAGCTTTCGGGTCGCCTGCGGATCGAGGCCGGCGGAGGGCTCGTCGAGAAGCAACACACGTGGGTGCATCGCCAGCGCGCCTGCGAGAGCGACGCGCTTACGCTGACCATAGGAAAGCTGGTGCGGAACGCGTTCGGCGAGATCGGTGACCTCGGCGGTACCTAGGGCCTCCCGGACGCGCCGCTCGACTTCCTCGTTCTTAATCCCCAGGTTGACGGGGCCGAAAGAGACGTCTGCGAACACGCTAGCCGCGAAGATTTGCTCATCCGGATCCTGCGTGACCATCTGTACTGAGCGACGGACCGCATTGCGGCCGTGCCGGGAGTACGTGTAGACGGTGCCGTCAAGGCGGACCTCACCACTATTGGGCTTAGACGCTCCCGCGAGCATACGCAACAGCGTGGACTTGCCCGAACCGTTTGCCCCCAACAGCGCTAGGCGCTCGCCACCCGAAATTGCCAGATCCACGCCTTTCAGAACGTGGGTTTCGTCGTAAGCGTATGTAACTGCAGCCGCTTCGACAATGACACCGTTGGCACCATGTACGTGATCAGCGCGATTTTTCCTGCTGCTCGACATCCCTATACACCCCATTTCAGCAGCGCCCAGGCCGCAATCAACGACAAAAGTAATGCACTGGATATCGCGATGAACTTCGGCTGCCTGGGCCGCGAAATCACCAGTACTTTCATTGCGCTCGGATCGGCGCGCAGCTCGATTCCCTCTTGCATCTTGCGCGCGCGGGTAAAGGCAATTACAAAGAGGCTGGCGGACTGTGCCGCTACATCTCGGATCATCGCCCGGCGCGTGGAGTGTCCCAAGCGTCGTGCTTGCGCTTCCGTCATCGAGTGTGCGGAGTGAATCAGCACGCCGGTCATCCGGTAAATCACCTCGGCGAGGTACGTCAAGTATCGCGGCAAGCCGTGCTTGTCGAGCCAGGCAATGAGCTCCGAAATCGGAGTGGTCAGCGCAAAGACCATCGTGCAGCTGATACCCGCAAACGAACGCATCACAACCTGCGCCATTCGCTGCGGGCCATCCGGCGACCACGCGAGACCGTCGGGAGTAAGCGCTACCAAAAGCGGAAACGCGCCGACGAGCACAAAAGCCGCCGGTGCCAGCACCATTGCCACATACAGCTTGCGGGGCACTCGGGCTATGTACGCAATAGACCAAGCAATGACCGCAATGACAGGCGCAAAGGGAATTGGCGGTAGCGCAACCGCCAGAATCAGCAGCCCACCGAGCAGCAGAATCTTTTCACCCACGTTGCGGCGTGCCCAAGCGCTGCGCGCCGCTGCAGCTTCTAGCGCATTCACTGCTCTTTCTCGCGCTTGTCCGAACGCGCAGCAGCCTTCCCTCGGTAGAAGCCAATAACGTAGAACAGGACGCCAGCACCGATAACGGCCTGGAGCGCGAACAGACCCGACTCGACCTCACCCGGCAGCTCGCCGACGAGTGGCTCGAACCACGGCTCGTAGTTCGGGTCGATTTCCTGAATTGTCTCCGTAGCGGTGGCATCAGTGCCGGCGAACGGCTCCTCGGCGTCGTCGTCCCCGTAGTTGAAGAACAGCGGGAACATGGCAATTACGACTACCAGGACAATGAGACCAACGCTGACCCACACGGAGTTCTTCTTCGGCTGGCTAGCTGCCTGTGCGTCGACAATCTGCGCGTTGTTTTTTGCATTCATAATCGTGCTCTCTTTCGCTTCTTTTCGCTTGACGACGGCTACTGCTTCTGGCCAGATACGGATGCAGCTGCCGCATTCTGCGAAGTGACAGATCCTGCAACAGCGTCAGCCGTGGCTTCTGCAGCTTTCGCCTCCAGCGCCGGTGCTGGCGCATCACCGAAGCGGGACAGGAAGCCGAGATCGAGGAGCTCAGAATGTGCCACGGCCAGCAGGGTGCGCATGAGAATGACGGTGACCAGAGCCTCGATGATCGCCAGCGGAATCTGCGTGATAGCGAACAGGCCGAGGAATGTAGCCAGAGCGCCGCCGACACCGCCCGGGTTTGCCGGGTGTGCAAGAGCGAGCTGCACGGAGGTCACAACATAGGTGGAGAGGTCAGCGAAGAACGCTGCCATAAACACACCTGGTAGTAGGCCTCCGCCGAGCTTTCGAGTCAATACGTAGAAGGCGTAGCCAACCCACGGGCCGACGATTGCCATGGAGAAGATGTTCGCACCGAGCGTCGTAATGCCGCCGTGAGCGAGCAAGATTGCTTGGAAGAGCAACACGATGGAGCCAAGCAGCGCCATCACCGGAGGTTTGAAGATTACAGCACCAAAACCTGTACCTGTCGGGTGCGAAGTGGAACCCGTCACAGATGGAATCTTGATTGCGGAGAGCACGAAGGTAAACGCACCAGCAGCACCGAGCAGCATGCCGCTACCGGGATGTTCTTTCATAGTGCGCTTGACTTGAATTGCGCCGTGAATGACAAAGGGAGCGGCAGCTACACCCCACCCAATGCAATGAGTGACTGGGAGAAATCCCTCAGCAATATGCATGATGTAAATCATCTTTCTACGGCGCTATTCACCTCGACAGCACCGCTCGACCGCCAATCCGCGGACGCGAATTGGATGATTTACAGTCGGTCTCCTGGCTGATGGGCTGAGGAAAGCTTCACACTTCTATTAATGCCTCGCCTCCTTCCCCAAAGGTTTGAGTCCCTCTGAGTGGCTTCGACGAAGCACCGCAATCGCTGAGTCCATTGTCTGCGTTTTTCGGTTATCACATATAACCGCTGTGCAGATAAGGGCCGCAATCGCACCCAATCACAGTGGCGAGGGCCGCTGCCTATTCACAAGGCATTCCCGTGCACTGTAAATCACGTCTCAGAATAGTGGATTCTAAGAAACTTTAATGCTCTTTACCCTCACAATGGAGGTAAGGACGAGCGAGGCAATGAGACAGCGTTAACGTGGCAATAGCAGGGGCATTGCGAAAATAGCGGTGCGACTGCGACGGCGCCGGCCGCGGCGACTATGACGGTGGCGGCACCGGAACTGACAGCTTCCACTTCCCTACGCAAGCCATAAAATAGACGAACTGGTCTGTACTAATTGCAGGATCAGGCGTACACTACGGCTACACGCGAAAACTCATTAGGAAGTCCTCTGTGATTTCCGGAATGGATAAGATTAATGACTATTTATAACGATGTCACTGAACTGATCGGCAACACCCCGCTGGTTAAGCTCAACCGTGTTACCGAGGGCCTGCCGGGCAACGTGATTGCCAAGCTGGAGTTTTACAACCCTGCCAACTCGGTCAAGGACCGCATCGGCAACGCAATTATCGATGCCGCCGAGCGCTCTGGCGAGCTCAAGCCGGGCGGAACCATCGTCGAGGGTACCTCGGGCAACACCGGTATCGCGCTGGCAATGGTCGGCGCAGCCCGCGGTTACAAGGTCATTCTCACTATGCCGGACACCATGAGCCAGGAGCGCCGCGTCGTTCTGCGCGCATTTGGCGCTGAGCTTGTACTCACCCCGGGCGCGGATGGCATGCGCGGCGCTGTCGATAAGGCCAACGAAATCGTAGCTAACACCGACAATGCAATCCTGGCTTCCCAGTTCGCCAACCCGGCCAACCCGGCTATCCACGAGGCAACCACTGGTGAAGAAATCTGGGAAGCTACCGACGGCAAGGTTGATTACTTCGTGGCTGGTGTCGGCACCGGCGGCACCATTACCGGTGCTGGTCGCACGCTGAAGAAGCACAACTCGGACATCAAGCTGGTTGCCGTTGAGCCGAAGGCCTCCCCGCTGCTGACCGAGGGCACCGCCGGCCCGCACAAGATTCAGGGTCTGGGCGCAAACTTCGTCCCAGAGGTTCTCGATCAGGAGCTTCTCGACGAGATCATTGCGGTTACCAACGAGGACGCTATTGAGGTCTCCCGCAAGGTCGCTGCAGCCGAGGGCATCCTCGGCGGCATTTCTGCCGGTGCAAACATCAAGGCTGCTCTCGAGATTGCAGCCCGCCCGGAGTCCGAGGGCAAGAACATCGTCGTGATTGTTCCTGACTTCGGCGAGCGCTACGTCTCCTCCATCCTGTACGAGGATCTGCGCGACTAAAGCCGAGCACTATAAGCGCCCGTAACCTTCTCTGCAGAGCCCGCTAGCTGGCACTTTCCGTCGGCAAGCGGGTTTTTGCATTGCCCACACCTCCGACCAGATAGAATTGACGCCCATGAGTGACTTTTTCCGAATCCTCAAAGAGGATCTGGACAATGCCCGTGCGCATGACCCAGCTGCGCGCAGTGATGTAGAAAATGCCATTGTCTACTCCGGCCTACACGCAATCTGGATTCACCGATTCTCGCACCGCCTCTGGAAACGAGGCGGGATTTTCAAGGGCATTGCACGAGTACTCGCACAGTTTTCCCGTTGGCTGACTGGTATTGAGATTCACCCGGGCGCTCAAATTGGCCGAAGGTTCTTCATCGACCACGGTATGGGCATCGTCATTGGCGAAACCGCAGAAATCGGTGACGGCTGCATGCTCTACCACGGCGTGACGCTTGGCGGCCGCTCACTGGAGAAGGTAAAACGCCACCCCACCCTGGAGGACAACGTCACCGTCGGAGCAGGTGCGAAAGTCCTTGGCCCCATCACAATTGGTGCAGGCTCATCAATCGGCGCCAACTCCGTGGTCACCCACAGCTGCCCACCCGATTCCATCGTGATAGGAATTCCGGGCCGCGTACGCCCTGCCAAGCCCGAAGAGCACAAGCCGTTGTGCGATCCGGCGGTGTACGTCCAGGGTGACGGGGACTTCATCTAGCCCCGCCCTAAAACTAGCTCTACATACAAAAGCCGACCGGCTGCTCTTCCTATCGTGAGCAGCCGGCCGGCTTCTTTGTGCGTTCTTCGCCCTTCAGCGACTAGTCAGCCAGTAGATCCTGGTAGTCCGGGTTTTTCTCCACGAAGTTGGCAACAGCGGAGCAGCTGGTGCGAATCTTTCGGTTGTTCTTCCGAACATCATCCAGCGCGCCTGCGATAAGCGGCTTGGACAGGCCTTGTCCACGGAATTTGCCATCTACAACCGTGTGGTCAAAGTCCAGGGCACCTTCCACCGGGGTGTAAGCGGCAAAGCCGGCCTCTTCTCCCTCTACGGTGAGAACGTAGCGCTGACCGGCCTCATCATGCGAAATAGTGTGTGCCATTTTCGGAATCACTTCCCTCTCATGGTTGTGAAGCGTCGTCATTGCAAACGACTCTTAGGATGTAACCCAGATAACAGCTCTCGCTTCGGATTAATTCCGAATTCTGGTTAATTCTGCACTAGCGGGGGTTCGCCCGGGTGCTCGTCGGCACGCCCGACAGCGACACGGCACGGGACATCGCCCTTCGCGACCTTGGTCGCAGCCTCCCCCTCTGCCCACCCCGGGCTGACGGCCTCAGCGAGCGGGCCTGCCAGGTCCGCCATTTCGCAGTGAGACAGCCCCGGAGCCACCACACTGATGCGGTAACGCTTCCGATCCCCCGGATCCATGCCCGGGTTGGCCTCCGCCCACAAATCAGCGAGAGAGGAAGTGCGCCCCACATCGGGCATGACATCCTCGTAGACGTTGACTTCCTGATCCGGAATCAGTTCCGCGAGCACCCCACGAACCTTCTCAGCAGCCGATTGGCTGCCCTCAGCATCCGTGTAGACGAAGATGCGCACGACCCACGGCAGCGTCTTATCGTCGGACAGCGTTCCTGCTGAGGCGAATTCCTTACTCATGCACAACATCCTATCCGCTAGGGTGTGTACGCGGTTTAATTTCCCCCACTTTAAGGTTTTCGCACGGCTCGATGCACTGTGCTTTACGACGATCCCCGCGACAAACACGGGTTAAACGACAGAAAGTGTGTCTGGATTCGGTGATTTGTAGTGGTTGACCTCTAGGTTTCAGAGAAATATATGC
>NZ_JASPJP010000026.1:0-12228 GCF_030232615.1 Corynebacterium sp. MSK035 | reverse complement strand
AGCATATATTTCTCTGAAACCTAGAGGTCAACCACTACAAATCACCGAATCCAGACACACTTTCTGTCGTTTAACCCGCAATCCGCGCCATCGTGTAAGTGTTGATGTATGTCGAAATTGGAAACGTCGGCCGAGAAACCGGTTCAGGTTCGACGCCTGAACCAGTTAGTCAAGGACTACATTGAGCGCCTTGGACAGATTTGGGTCGAGGGGGAAATCGCCCAGGTCAACTCCAAGCCGAGCTGGAAGCTCTCCTACATCACTCTGCGTGACACCTCCGCGGAGTTTTCGGTGTCGGTGACTTGTTCTACGGCGGCTCTGCGCAATAATCCGTTGCGCAACGGCGACCGCGTAGTGGTTTTGGGCAAGCCTGCGTTTTATGCCGGGCGGGGGCAGTTTTCCCTGTGGGCTACGGAGTGGAGACCCGTGGGGTTGGGGCAACTATTGGCGCGGTTGGAACAGCTGCGCCAGGCGCTAGCGGCGGAAGGACTTTTTGATCCACGGCTGAAACGCCCTCTGCCCTATCTCCCCAACAAGATCGGGTTGATTACTGGTCGCGGTTCAGCGGCTGAACGCGATGTGCTTTCGGTCGCGGGCGCCCGCTGGCCCGAGGTGAGTTTCCGGGTAATCAACACGATTGTGCAGGGTGCCAAGGCTGTTCCGGAGATTATTGAGGCGCTTGCACAGCTCGACGCCGACCCGGAGGTTGATGTCATCATCGTCGCCCGTGGCGGTGGCAGTGTCGAAGATTTGCTGCCTTTTTCAGATGAGGCTCTGATTCGTGCGGTGAGTAAGGCGACAACACCGGTGGTTTCTGCAATCGGGCACGAGCCGGATACTCCGCTGTTGGATTACGTCGCTGATTTACGTGCTGCCACACCGACGGATGCGGCAAAGAAAACAGTGCCCGATGCTGCTGAGGAACGACGCCTCATTGCACAGCTGCGTGAGCGCTCCTCGGCATCTCTACGGCGATGGGTTGACCGTGAAGTAGCGACTCTGCGGGATTTGACGTCGCGGCCGGTACTGCGCGATCCGCTCACTCCCATCCGCGTGCGTGAAGAGTTTGTCACGGCGCAGGTTGATCGGCTGCGTTTTCTCATCCACCGCAGTCTGGAACGTGAGGAAGCCGTGGTATCGGGATTGCGCGGCAAGGTTTCAGCACTTGGCCCCTCTGCCACACTCGCTCGCGGCTATGCCATCGTGCAGGCACAATCGGCTACTCAGCCGGAACCACAGATTGTGACCTCTATTGCAGATGCTCCGATGGGTTCCCAACTGCGAATTCGCGTCAGTGACGGCTCCATCTCTGCAGCGACGCTAGCTACGAAGCCGGCGAATTAGTAAGCAATGACTTTTCCAACCTTGAAGCTTTAACTACTAAATGTGAAGGACGTATTCGCTAATGAATGACAATGTTTTCGGCGCGGGTCAGGCTCCCTCTTCGGAGGAACAGGTACCGGTGGAGAACCTGAGCTACGAGCAGGCTCGAGATGCGCTGGTCGAGACCGTCAAGCTCCTAGAACTCGGACAGATGAGCCTGGATGAATCCCTGGCGCTGTGGGAGCGAGGCGAGGCGCTGGCCCGCCGCTGCGAGGAGCATTTGGCTGGCGCACGGGCAAAGGTTGAAGCCGCCTTGGCCAGCAAGAATCAGGATGCCGCGGCTTCTGCCGAGAATGCGGGCGGTGAGGAATAAAAAGAGACGAGAAACGACCGTCAGTTCATATCGTTTCTCGTCTCTTCGTCGATAGCTGAGTTCAGCTATTTTATTCCCCTAGTTGGGATTACCCATCCTAGTGAGCGCTCGACTCGGCCTACTTTGCTGGTGCCGACGGCATCTCGGACGCAGTCGGCTGCGGCTGTGACGAATCCGGCATTGTCGCGTCCGGATCGATTGGCTCGGCCTTCTGCATAGCCGCCGCCAACTGTGTGAACTCCGCGTCGTTGGCAGTGCCCTCGATAATTGCGCGGGAGTCACCGAGGTCCCCAACCCATACGCGACGCACGTTGTCCTCAGCCGGCTCATACTTAGTCCAGGTTGTACCTTCCACGTCAGTAGTACCGTCCCGGAGACGGTTCTTACCATCATCCGGCAGCTGACCTGCTTCCGCATCTGTTTGCGTGACCTGAATGAATGCTCCGCTAGCGGTGACATAGCCAATAATGGTCGTCTGCTTCCCCGCCGCCATACCCGCGCGGGTCGAGTTTGAAGTCCAGCCCTCAGGCACCTTCGGCAGGCGAACTGGATAGTCCACGCGCCGAGCCTCCACGTTCACGAATGGGGCAGCATCGACTTCGTGCACCGGACCGTTTTCCGGCTTCCCGGGGTTAAAACTGCACAGGCCGGTAAAGCCAATGGTGACAGCCACCGCAAGAAACATCACCACGAGGGTGAGAATCATGTCTCGACTGTCCTGCAAAATCCTAGGTTTCTCATTCGCCACGCGCTCAAGTATGCCAAAGGCCCCGCAACGAACCTAGTCATCAGTCGTACCCGCACAGCTGCAGCTAGCAATACTTGATGACGGACGCTGTCGACGTCGTCAAGCGAACTGACGCCGGAACAAACTTTTGATAACCGCGTGATGTGGGGGTTTAGCCCTGAAACTCCCCCCACTTTGGCGCTGCGTCCACCCCCGAACACCAAAAAGGTGGAACACTAGTAACAGATGCAAAGGCGCTAAAACCGATGCGCCAAACATCAATCAATAGAAATTGTTGCAGCGCTAAACCCCAGTTTCCTGGCGTGGCGTCTCCCAGCACATTCTCAAACCTCAAAAGAGTTCTAAAAAACCACGGAAGGGCCAGAAGTCAATGAACGCCTCGAATCCTGAAGCACCAGATCGCAACCTTGCGATGGAGCTCGTCCGAGTTACTGAGTCCGCTGCACTGGCAGCTGGTCAGTGGGTCGGTCGTGGTCAGAAGGAAAAGGGCGACGGCGCTGCCGTCGATGCCATGCGTCAGCTCATCAACACCGTGGCTATGAACGGTGTCGTTGTTATTGGCGAGGGCGAAAAGGACGAAGCCCCGATGCTGTTCAACGGCGAAAAGGTCGGCAACGGCCAAGGTCCGGCCGTTGACATCGCGGTTGACCCGATTGACGGCACGACTCTGATGGCAGAGGGCCGCCCGAACTCTATCGCTGTTCTTGCTGCTGCAGACCGCGGCTCCATGTACGACCCGTCGGCTGTGTTCTACATGGATAAGATTGCTGTTGGCCCGGAGGCTGCCGGCAAGATTGACATCGAGGCTCCAGTTGAGCACAACATCAAGGTCGTTGCTAAGGCCAAGGGGCTGCGTCCGGAAGATGTCACTGTTGTCGTGCTGGATCGCCCGCGCCACGCTGACATGATTCGTGACATCCGCGAAGCTGGCGCCAAGGTTCGACTGATTGGCGATGGTGACGTTGCTGGCGCTGTTGCCGCAGCTCAGAACACGAACTCGGTCGATATCATGATGGGCGTCGGCGGCACCCCAGAAGGTGTCATCACCGCATGCGCCATGAAGTGTATGGGCGGCGAGATCCAGGGCAAACTGCACCCGCGCGATGAGGCTGAAATTAAGAAGGCTCTCGACGCTGGGCACGATCTTTCTCGTGTTCTGACCACCGATGACCTGGTCGCATCCGACAACTGCTACTTCGTTGCCACTGGTGTCACCAACGGCGACATGCTGCGCGGTGTCGCTTACCGCGGTAACGGCGCGTGGACCCGCTCGCTGGTTATGCGCTCCAAGTCCGGCACCATCCGCCGCATCGAGGCTTTCCACTCCCTGGAGAAGCTGCGCAAGTACGCCAGCATCGACTACGGCAAGGGCGAGATGCCTGACATCGATCTGTAAGTAACTACCCCTTTAGTGGTGCCCTCAGGGCACCACTTTTTTAACAAACTGATTCATACTTGAAGATGAATGCGCTAACGGTTCTGCATCGCATGAAAATTGCATGCGCAATGAGGGGCCGTTCTGCGCGCACTCAAGTTCCCCTAACTGAAAGAGGCAACGAATGACAGAGCAGCAGTTCCGCATCGAGCACGACACCATGGGCGAGGTTAAGGTTCCGGTTAACGCCCTGTGGCGCGCACAGACTCAGCGTGCAGTTGAGAACTTCCCGATTTCCGGCCGTCCGCTGGAGTCTGCACAGATTCGCGCTATGGGTCTGCTGAAGGCAGCTTGCGCCATCGTCAACAAGGAGCGCGGCCTGCTGTCTGCTGAGCAGGCAGATGCCATCGTCGCCGCTGCCAAGGAAATTGCCGAAGGCAAGCACGATGCTGAGTTCCCGATTGACGTCTTCCAGACCGGTTCGGGCACTTCTTCCAACATGAACACCAACGAAGTCATTGCGTCCATCGCAAAGGCCAACGGCGTTGAGGTTCACCCGAATGACCACGTCAACATGGGTCAGTCTTCCAACGACACCTTCCCGACTGCCACTCACGTCGCAGCAACCGAGGCAGCTGTCAAGGACCTCGTCCCGGGACTGAAGGTTCTGCAGGAGTCCCTGGCTAAGAAGGCCAAGGAATGGGAGACCGTTGTTAAGTCCGGCCGCACTCACCTGATGGACGCTGTCCCGGTGACCCTGGGTCAGGAGTTCTCCGGTTACGCCCGCCAGATTGAGGCTGGCATTGAGCGCATCGAGGCCACCCTGCCGCGTCTGGGCGAGCTGCCAATCGGTGGTACCGCTGTTGGCACCGGCCTGAACACCCCGGCGGACTTCGGTGCCAAGGTCACCGCTGAGCTCGTCGAACTGACCGGCATCAAGGAGCTGCGCGAGGCTCAGAACCACTTCGAGGCTCAGGCTAACCGCGATGCCCTGGTCGAATTCTCCGGCGCTATGCGCACCGTCGCAGTCTCCCTGAACAAGATCGCTAACGACATTCGCTGGATGGGCTCCGGCCCGCTGACCGGCCTTGCTGAGATTCACCTGCCGGATCTGCAGCCGGGTTCCTCCATCATGCCGGGTAAGGTCAACCCGGTTCTGTGCGAGACTGCCACCCAGGTCGCAGCGCAGGTTCTGGGCAACGACACCGCTGTTGAGTTTGCTGGCGCTAACGGCGCATTCGAGCTGAACGTCTTCATCCCGGTCATGGCACGTAACGTGCTGGAGTCCGCTAAGCTGCTGGCGAACACCGCACGCGTCTTCGCCGAGAAGCTGGTGGACGGCATCGAGCCGAACGTTGAGCGTATGAAGACTCTGGCTGAGTCCTCCCCGTCGATTGTGACCCCGCTGAACTCCGCCATCGGCTACGAGAACGCAGCTAAGGTCGCTAAGACTGCTCTGAAGGAAGGTAAGACCATCCGTCAGACTGTTATCGACATGGGCTTCGTCGACGGCGAGAAGCTGACCGAGGAAGAGCTGGACAAGCGCCTCGACGTGCTGGCAATGGCCAACACTGATCGTGACTAGTTCTTTCTGAACTCGAAGGTGTGAGAGCACCTTACGCATAAGACCCCGTAGTCTCACTTCGCTGAAAGACTTCGGGGTCTACTATTTTTCCTTAACGTCGGACAAGTTTCAGAGAGTGACTAACTATTCCCACCTATCGCCACACCATCGCATTTCCTCGCCGTTGCGTCGCCGAGTGGTTCTCCCGCCCAGGCGCTGTCACCCGCCTAACACCGGGGCTTCTCCCGATGTCACCGAAATCCGAATCCGCCAACCTCGCCGACGGCACGACCGTATTCTCCATGCCGGCTGGCCTCAAATGGATTGCACGTCACGACCCGGCCGGTTTCCTCCCCGGCCAGAGATTCATTGACGAAGTCACCAGCGAGCCCTTTCGCCGCATCACGGGGTGGAAGCACACCCACGTTCTCTCCGATACTCCGCTTGACGACGGCAGCGCTGGCACGGTTTTAGAGGACACCGTTGACACCAAGGTTCCGGTACCCGGGTTGGATTCGATGTTCGCCTACCGTGCTACGAAGGTTGCTGGCGACCTTGCGGCCGTCGATAGGCTTTCGGAGTATTTGGGGCATGTGCCGGAGCCGCTGACAGTGGCGATCAGTGGAGCTACGGGGACCGTCGGAACGCAGCTGCGCGCGCTACTGACCACGGCCGGACATGAGGTGATTTTGCTGGTGCGCTCACGTGAACAGACGGGTGTGGACAAGCGATATTGGGATACTGCGGCACCCGCAGCTGACTTGCTGGAGGGAGTCGACGCGGTCATCCATCTGGCCGGCGCACCGATTGCGGGGCGCTTCACGGAGGCGCATCTTCGAAAGGTTCGCCATTCCCGTGTCGAACCAACGCGAGCTCTGGCAAAGCTCGTTGCATCTACTGACAGCGTGAAGGTCGCGGTTGGAGCGTCGGCGGTGGGGTTCTACGGTGCGGATCGTGGCCCAGAGGTGCTCACCGAGGACGCTGGCCCTGGCGCGGAAGCGCAGCGTTACGACGGCAGCGCCGCCGCGGACAGTCTCTCGGCTATCGTGCGCGATTGGGAAAATGCATGGGATCCCGCTCGCGATGCAGGCAAGCGGGTCGTAAACGTCCGTACTGGTCTCGTGCTTGCTGGTGGCGGCGGACTCTTGCCGCTACTAGCGGGCGTGGTGTTCACCGGACTTGGAGGAAGATTGGGGTCGGGCGAGCAGTGGTTCCCGTGGATTGCTTTGGACGACCTGTTGGACATCTATCACCGGTCGTTGGCAGATTCCGCACTTGCCGGACCTGTCAATGCGGTGGTGCCACTGGCTTCCGGAGTGAATAATGCGGAGTTCACGAGGGTATTGGGAGAGGTCTTGCACCGCCCGACGGCGGTTCCGATTCCTTCACTGGGGCCTGCAGTACTGCTGGGCAAACGCGGTGCTGCGGAGTTGGCTCTCGCGAATCAGAGAGTAGAGGCAGCAGCGCTGCAAAAGGCGGGGCACAGGTTCCGCTTCACTTCGCTTAACGACGCCCTGCGCCACGAGCTATTGAAGGAGACGTAGCCTTCCACCGTGCCTACACAAAACACGAAGGTTGTGTAATTGAATGGCGCGTTGCGACTATCAACAACCCGACCCCTGCGCCTGAGTCCACGGCATCCTGAACAACCCAAAGATGCTCTCTGCATAGGTACTCAAACACCTGTTGACTCATCAACTTGCCATCACATTGCACTCGGTGTAACTTTGCACCTCGTGCAAATTGATGAGAATACCTATCACAGATTGGACCCGGGCCAACACCCCGAGTGCGGTCTCCGGGAGCTCAAAAGGTTTCAAACACACTGCGCTTTGGCCGATGCCGCGACCGCCCTTGTATTGGATCGCGGATACGACCAAGTCAACATCGAAGACATCTGTCAGCGGGTCAATATCAGTCGACGCACATTCTTCAATTACTTCGACTCCAAGGATCAAGCCATCTTCGGCAACGGCATCATGTCATTCGATGCTGACGATGAAGAGGTATTCCTCGCCCAAATTCACCAAGACCCCATCGCGGACATGCTCGATTTCATCGAGAAAAAGCAGCAATCCCAGCTACTCCGATATAAAGAGCTGGGGGCAACCGAAGAGTTTCACCGTCTGCTCAAGGAGCGTATCCGCGAGATTTTGCGCAATGAGCCAAAGCTATCGACGGTTGTCATTTCGAATTTTGGCAACTCAATGCGCCGCGTCCGTTCTGCCTTTGAGCGCTATTTCGAGATGAATCCACAGTCGCGCACGCACCCCGAGCTGCCCGTCGGGCACGAGGTAGCACTGTCGGTCGGTTTCGTCCGCGAATGCGTGCTGTACTCATCGGCTCATCGGGACGAATTCACAACAGATACACCGCTTCACGACGCCGCCGACGTCGTTAAAAATTTCTGGAGGAGGAATAGTGACAGCTAGCAACACCACTGCTCAAGATCAAACCGACACCACGGTTTCTGACAACAAGTCCCACTTGGGAATCATTTTCTTCGCGCTCATTCTCACTATGCTGATGAGCTCGCTGGGGCAGATGATTTTCGCCACCGCCCTGCCGACCATCGTCGGCGAGCTCGGCGGAGTTGACCACATGTCGTGGGTTATTTCTGCATTCCTGTTGGCACAGACTGTGGCAATGCCGATTGTCGGCAAGCTCGGTGACATGATTGGGCGCAAGGGCCTGTTCATGATGGGCATCGCGCTGTTCATGGTCGGTTCCGTCATGGGTGCAATCACCAACTCCATGAGCCTGCTCATCGCCGCCCGCGCTTTTCAGGGATTTGCTGGCGGTACATTGATGGTTTCCTCACAGGCCATCCTGGCCGAGGTTATTCCCGCACGCCAGCGCGGTAAGTACATGGGCATCATGGGTGCTGTGTTCGGTCTGAGTTCCGTGCTGGGACCAGTGCTGGGAGGCTGGTTCACCGACGGCCCGGGCTGGCGCTGGGGCCTGTGGATCAACGTCCCGATGGGCGTGGTTGCACTATCGGCAGCTGCGGCCTTCCTGAAGCTGCCCCGACGCCAGAGTGAAGGAAACTTCGACTACATCGGCACGATGTTCTTGACTGCCGCTGCCTCGACGCTAATTCTCACCACCACGTGGGGCGGTACACAGTACGACTGGAACTCCGGGGTCATCATCTCGCTTATCGTTGCCTCTGTCGTTTCCTGGGTGCTGTTCTTCCTCACCGAGACTCGCGTTTCCAACCCACTGATTCCGACGCACTTGTTTAATAACCGGAACTTCGTGCTCACGACTGTGTCGGGTCTCATTCTGGGTATCGCGATGTTCGGCACTATGGCCTATATTCCGACCTACCTGCAGATGGTGCACTCAATGTCACCGACCGCTGCAGGTTTGATGATGACGCCGATGATGGTCGGCATGCTGCTCACCTCAATTGGCGTTGGCCAGATTATTTCGCGGACTGGTAAGTATCGCTTCTACCCCTTCGTCGGCCTGATGATTATGGCTGTCTCCCTCTACTTGCTGTCCACGCTGGAGACCACCACCCCGCTGTGGCAGGTTGGTGTGTACCTGTTCATCATGGGCTTCGGCCTGGGCACCGGCATGCAGGTTCTGGTTCTCATCGTGCAGAACTCCTTCCCGGTCGCCATGGTCGGTACCGCTACCGCTGCGAATAACTTCTTCCGCCAGATTGGTGGTGCGGTCGGTTCCTCCATTGTGGGTTCGATTTTCATCCACCGCATGAAGGACCTGGCAGGCGAACGCGTTCCGGCTGCTGTCGAACAAATCAAGGCCGCATCACCGGAGGCTGCAGCAGAGTTCGCAAAGCAGATGGGCCCGGAGGGCTTTTCCTCTAAGTCGATCGGTTCACTGACGCCGCACGTACTAGATAGCATGCCGGCGCCAATCCATGAAGCGCTGATCTCCAGCTACAACGATGGTTTGACGCCGATCTTCTTGGTACTAATGCCAGTGATTATTCTGGCAGCAATCATTGTGTTCTTTGTTCGCGAGGATCCGTTGAAGGAAACCGTCGAATAATTAATTCGCGGGAGCCGCGGCTCCCGGCAGCTATGCCCCCACCTGGCCGTCGGCGCGGTCGAGCTTGTCCAGAATCGGACGGTTCGGCTCACCGGCGGCTTCTGCTTCTTCCTGGACGCGCTTCAGTGCGCGCTCCTCTGGCTTTTCCAGGAGCTTTTCCAAAATAATGACATCGCGCCACTGCCCCGCCATTGGGCCGTAGGTCATCTTTGCCATGTGGTGGTAAATCCCCACTTCACGGAAGCCGAGCTTTCGATGCAGCTTTAACGATCCCACATTCTCCGGGAAGACCCACGAGTGAATCGACCAGCAGTCGAGCTCCGTGGCATCGTCGATAAGCTTCTGCAGCAGCGTCGCCGCCAGCCCCATGCCCTGCCCGTCAGGATGGACGTAGATGGAGTCTTCGATGACGCCATTGAAAATCGGGCGCTTGGATACCGGCGCTGCCGATGCCCAAGCCAGAATCTTGTCCGGGTTTTCTGCGTCGACGGCGACGTAACACAAATCCACTCGTTTGAGTGCGATGAATTCGTCCCACTCGGGAGCGGAGTGCTCCCAGGACGCGTGCCCCGTATCCAGGCCAATCTCGTAGATCTCTTGGATCTGTGGATAGTCCTCTTCACGCATCATTCGAATCGTGAAATCGCGCTTCTTTTCAGCCATAACTACAAGTGTGGCTAATTTTTCCGCGCACGTCGAACGAAACGGCAAAAATATTGTAAAAAGATTACTTTCGCCTGCGCGGTCGCCCGTTTCCGCCGCTGCTTCGACGTCCACCACGACCACTGCGCGCATGCTTTACGACGGTCCCAGCGCGCTGCCGGCGGGCTTGCTTAGCAAGCGTCTTTTCTCGGGCCGACAACTTCTTCGGCTGCTCGTCAGCCTTCTTGCGCCCCAACTGCGTGCGTGTCGAGCCCTCCCTGCGCCCCTGGACAATGCCGACGAACTCCTGCCGGAGCTCGTCGTCCTCTACTTTCGGCCACACCAACCAAATAGCTGTCCGGGACAGCGGATCTGTGGCACCTTCCTCGGCCACCAAGTTCGATGAGGCCACCGCCTTCTTCGATAGCGCCTTCAAAATCGTGCGAGGTCCCACCACGACACCTGCACCAGTGGCCGCAACGGGCAGCATCTGTCGCAGCTCATCCGCATCCACGGAGGTCAGCAGCACAGTTTCGTCCGCCAACAGCTCCTCCGGCACGGACTCTGTGAGGGAGAACACGTGCTCTTTCTCGAAGGCCACGCCCCAGGCTTCGTCGTAAAGCCGGATGCGATGGAGCGACTCGGGCAGCGAGCTTTCGGACTCTAACCGAACCAGCGCCATGTCAGCGGCACCGCCGACCAGGTCGGACATCGGATCGTCGGCGGCGTGGGTGTGCAGTGTTGCCGGAATTCGATCCCTAAAGCGGCGAAACCACTTCTCGGGACTGGTGCCGGTAGCGAACACGATGCGCAGGACGGCGGGTTCAGGAGTCGACATACTCCGCAAGGTTACTCGAATGGGTGCTAGCGTTGAACCCATGAAACCCTTAACCGCAGCCAAGAAACTTGGCATTTTCCTCCCGGCCACACCCGAGGAATTTCGCACTGGTGAGATTTCGCACGCGCAGTTTGCCGAACTGCAGTCCAATCCGCCGGAATGGCTCGCTGAGCTACGCCGCAACGGACCGCACCCGCGCCCGGAAGTTGCCCGCAAGCTGGGCATCACTATCACGGCGTTGAAGAAGAACGACATGGACAAGCCGCTGACAACGGCGGAGATTAAGGATTTGCTCGAGCAGATGCCGGAGTGGCTGGAGGCTGCTCGTGAGTCCATGGCGAAGCAGCGCGTGGAAGCCGCTGAGGCAGAGGCCAAGAAGGACGACGGCCCTGGTCGGGCTGCCGCTGAAGCTGCTCGCAACGCCGAGAAATAGCCGACACAGCTGACACGCCGACACAGCTGACACCTTCAAGGAGGATTCTCCCGTGGCCATCGACTACACCGCACATGCAATCAACCACAAGGACAACGGTACGGTTGTCCTGATTGGCTCGCTGGGCACCACACAGGAGATGTGGGAGCCCCAGGTAGCCGCTTTGAGCGAAAAGTACCAGGTCATCACGCCAGATGTCCGCGGCCATGGCGATTCCCCTATCCCCGAGGGTGAGTGGGACATGAGCCACTTGGCCGCCGACATCATCGAGGTCCTCGATGAGGAGGATGTTGACCGTGCACATTTTGTGGGACTATCTCTCGGCGGCGCTATCGCCCAGACCATCGCACTAGAACACGCCGATCGCGTGGTCAGTCTGACACTGTCGTCGACGGCGCCGAAATTCGGCACACCCGAGGCCTGGCAGGAAAAGGCCGAGCTCGTGCGCGACAAGGGCACGGTCGCGCTCGCGGACACTGTCGTCCGCAACTGGTTTACCGACGAGTGCTTCGACACCGCCCCTGAGCTCCCCGCCCGCTTCCGCGACATGATCGCAGATTGCCCCGATGACGGCTACATCGGCGCCTGCGGAGCACTCTCTCGCTTCGACACCCGCGAGCGCCTCGCCGAGATCACCGCTCCGACGCTGGTCATCGCCGGTAAGCAGGACACCTCTACGTCTCTCGACGTCGTCACTTCGCTTCACGACGGCATCGCGGGCTCGACCATGGTCGTCATTTCGCCGGCCAAGCACCTGCTCAACCAGGAAACCCCGGAGTACTACAACTCGGCCCTGCTGGCGCACATTGATGGGATTGCCGACTAGCGCCTAATCGCGGGTTAAGTAAAGAAAAGTGTGTCCGCATGCCACCATAACCCCAGACCACACACCACAAATCACCAAAGAATAGC
>NZ_JASPJP010000025.1:0-13460 GCF_030232615.1 Corynebacterium sp. MSK035 | reverse complement strand
GCATATATTTCTCTGAAACCTAGAGGTCAACCACTACAAATCACCGAATCCAGACACACTTTCTGTCGTTTAACCCTGATTTGCAGTGTATGCCGGGGGCTGCGGGGAGGCGGGGAACTGTCATGAATGCTGTCACGAAACTGGTGACGAATCCGTGGTGGCAGTGCGTTGATTAGTGTGGCAGTTCTTCGATGAACGGTATGGCGAGCGCTAGCAGTGTGACTTTTTGCGTGGGCCTGTAGTAGGCTGTCTTCACGGATCCCATGTGGCGTCCATCTCGTGAACTCCCCCAGGGCAGGAATGCAGCAAGGGTCAGCGAGCTCTGACGGGTGCGTGGGGTCCCCTTTTTTTATCCCCGGCGTTCTTCTGGCACTTATGGCTAGGTTTCGGGCACTTGTCGGCGGTTTCCTGTGACCTATCGATGTTTTTTCGGCACTTATCCCCGCGATATTGGCCAGGCCATTTCACCTATCGATGAGCTATTCACTTATGGCCACGCTGCAGCGCATCGATAGGTGAATACCTTGGCCACAAGTGGTCGCGTTCGCTGGTCTGGAAGAATACTGTGCATGAGCGATGCAGACGACACGCGAGTGCCACCACAGACAACACGAGAACCGCTAGAAACACCAGCACCAGAAACCCGAGAAACCCCAGCGCCAATGGGCGTGTGGGACTCCTTCCGGTTCGCAGTTTCTTCACCGAAGCGCCTGCGCACCGAGCTGCTGGCCGGCGCGGCGGTGTCGTTCGCGCTAATCCCCGAGGTCATTTCGTTTTCCATCTTGGCGGGCGTGGACCCGGCGGTGGGCCTGTTTAGCTCGGTGATTATGGCCATCGTGATTGCCTTTACGGGTGGTCGCCCGGCCATGATTACTGCTGCCGCTGGTTCGGTTGCGCTCGTCGTCGCGCCGTTGTCGCGGACGTACGGGATGGATTACCTCATTCCGACGGTGCTGCTCGCGGGTGTGTTGCAGATTGCTTTTGCGGCGCTGGGTATCGCGAAGCTGCAGCGTTTCATTCCGCGCGCGGTCATGATTGGCTTTGTTAACGCGCTGGGTATCCTCATTTTCACTGCGCAGCTCGAGCATCTCATCGATGTGCCCTGGTTGGTGTATCCGCTGGTCGCTCTGGGCATTGCGATTATGGTGTTCCTGCCCCGCGTGTTCACCGCGATTCCGGCTCCGCTGGTGACTGTGCTCGTCGTCACGCTTGTTGCGGTGGTGGCGGATTGGCGTGTGCCGAACGTGAGCGATATGGGCGAGCTCCCGGAATCCCTCCCGCAGCTGCTGATCCCGAATGTGCCCTTGAACTGGGAGACTCTGCAGCTGATTGCGCCGTATTCGGTGGGCGTGGCGATTGTCGGCATCATGGAATCGCTGATGACGGCGAAGCTCGTGGACGACATCACGGATACGCATTCGGACAAGACCCGCGAGACGTGGGGGCTGGGTGTGGCGAACATCGCGGGCGGTTTCTTCGGCGGTATCGCTGGCTGCGCGATGATTGGTCAGACGATGGTGGGTGTGAAGGAATCGTCGGGACGCACTCGCTTGACGACGCTCTTTTCCGGTGTCTTCCTGCTCATTCTGGTCCTTCTGCTCAGTTCTGCAGTTGGAGTGATTCCGATGGCGGCGCTGGTTGCGGTGATGGTCGTGGTGTCGGTGGACACGGTCGATTGGCGCTCGATCTCCCCTCGGACGTTGCGCCTGATGCCGCGTTCGGAGACGGCGGTGATGCTGGTGACGGTCATCGCTACGCTGGCGACGGATAACCTCGCCATCGGCGTGATTTCGGGTGTGGTCGTGGCGTCGCTGATGTTCGCGCGCCGTGTCGCTCACCTGGTCAGGATTGAAGTGCTTGACGACGACCCCAGCGCCCACTCCCGGACGTACAAGGTGCGGGGTCAGTTGTTCTTCGCCTCCAGTAACGACCTGGTGTACCAATTCGACTACACCGATCCTGCGCAGCGGATTGTCATCGATATGTCTGAGGCTGAGATTTGGGATGCTTCCACGGTGGCGGCGTTAGATTCCGTGCGGGTCAAGTTTGCTGACCGGGGCAAAGAGGTAGAAATTATCGGCTTGGAGGGGCCGAGTAAGCAGCGTCTGGATGCGCTGTCGGGGAAGTTGTAGAAATCCCAATCCGGGGTATGCCTTACACTTGGTTGCAAAGCCGGATGCGGCGCGGGGAAAAAGCTTTCCGTGCCAGTTTTGTCAGGTTTTAACTTATGTCCGATACCTGGGAGGGTGCGTACACCATGGCCGTGGATTCCTTCGATGTTCAGCAGTTGGCGGCACACAAGGATGAGTTTGCGAAGGCATATGAGGAACTGAAGTCCCGTAACCTCGCACTGAATTTGACTCGTGGTAAGCCGTCGTCGGAACAGCTTGATTTCGCAAACGCCCTGCTGGGTCTCCCGGCGCCGGATTACATTTCGGCTTCTGGGGAGGATGTCCGCAATTACGGCAACGCCAAGGGCATTACTGATATCCGCGCTATCTGGGCGGAACTGATGGATCTGCCGGTGGAAAACGTCCTGGCGCAGGATGCTTCCAGCCTGAACATCCAGTTTGACCTGATTTCGTGGGCCATGCAGTTCGGCAACGTGGACTCGGAGCGCCCGTGGAACGAGGAGCCGGTGCTGAAGTGGCTGTGCCCGGTTCCGGGGTATGACCGGCACTTTGCTATCACGCAGCACTTCGGCATTGAAATGATTCAGGTGCCGTTGAACGAAGACGGTCCGGATATGGATGTCGTGGAGAAGCTGGTTGCCTCCGACCCGCAGATTAAGGGCATGTGGAATGTCCCGATGTTCTCGAATCCGACGGGTGTGACCTACAGCGCTGAGGTCTGCCGCCGTCTGGTTGAAATGGAGACCGCCGCTCCGGATTTCCGTCTGATGTGGGATAACGCCTACATGGTTCACACGCTGACGGATGAGTTCCCGGAGATTCACAACGTCATTAAGTGGGCGGAAGAGGCCGGTAACCCGAACCGCGTGTGGGCATTCGGCTCGACCTCGAAGATTACCTTCGCAGGCGCTGGTATTGCTTTCTACGCTTCCTCGGACGCCAACTTGGAGGATTACCTCAAGCACGCTGGTATCCGCGGCATTGGCCCGAACAAGGTCAACCAGTTGGCTCACGCCAAGTTCTTCGGTGACGCGGAGGGCGTGCGTGAGCAGATGCGTCGTCATGCAGGTTCGCTGGCTCCGAAGTTTGAGAAGGTTCTGCAGATTCTGGATGAGCGCCTGTCGGAGTACGGCGTGGCAGAGTGGTCGAAGCCGACCGGCGGTTACTTCATCAACCTCGACGTGGTCGATGGCACTGCTCGTCGCGTGGTGGAGCTGGCCAAGGAGGCCGGCATTGCGCTGACCGGTTCTGGTTCTTCCTTCCCGCTGAAGCAGGATCCGAATAATCGCAATATCCGCCTGGCACCGTCGCTGCCTCCGATGGAGGAGCTCGAGGTTGCTATGGATGGCGTCGCTACCTGTGTGCTGCTCGCCGCCGCTGAGAAGGCGACTGCGTAGGTTAAGCAGGCCAGGTAGGTCGGGATAGGACTATATGAACTTCGAAGAGACGAAGTTTTGGATCTCCGGGCTTTTCCCCGGAGAACCCCAGGTCAGCGAGTATGTGACGGAGCTGCCGGGCAGTGGTCGGCACGGGCAGGAACACGATTCGGCTCCGCTTCGGGTCGCTGAGTTCTCGCTTTACGACGGGCCGGACGGCCAAGCGAACGAGCGTCGTCCGGAAACGGCAGCCGCCACCGTGGAGTTGGGCCGCAACTACTGTGGCCTGACCGGCGCAGCAAAGACGGATATCCGCGTGGAGCTCTTCTCCGTCGCATACGCTGATTTTCCCGTGGCCACCATGGTCGCGGCCGCGGGAGCGCTGGTGGAGGAAGAACCGGAGTTCCTGTCGCCAATTCCGGGCCGTGTCATCCCGAATGCGGTGCGGCTGGCGGCCGATCAGGTGGCCGAGGTAGGGGAGTCGTCGTCAAGCGCGGCCTTTACCGTGGCGCACGTGCTGTGCACGGTGCCGTATGTGTGGAGCGACGGGGTGCCAAATGTGTCTGAGATGCCGGGCAAGATCAGCCTGCATGAGGGCGATGTGGAGTCGCCGCAGGGACGCATGACCACGATGACGCAACTGGTGCCAATTACGGATGCGGAGCTGGTGTTTTATGAGCAGCAGGGGCCGCAGGCGCTGATGCAGAAGTTGGCCGAAGTAGATGCTGACCTGCGGGATTGGTGCCGTGAGTCGGTTGTTTCCCAGGAGGGTTCGAACTAGCCGATCCGGGGTGGAAGGTAGGCTGAGCACGTGGCTCTGTATAGGAAGTATCGTCCGGCATCGTTCGCCGAAGTGGTGGGGCAGCGGCACGTAACTGACCCGCTGTCGGCGGCGTTGGAATCTCGGGATGCGCAGGGGCGTCCCAACCGCATTAACCATGCGTATTTGTTCTCCGGGCCGCGTGGCTGTGGCAAGACCTCGTCGGCGCGCATTATGGCGCGCAGTTTGAACTGTGCGGAGGGGCCGACGGCGACGCCGTGTGGCCAGTGTGCGTCGTGTCGTGCGTTGGCGCCGGGTGGTCCGGGCAATTTGGACGTTATTGAGCTGGACGCGGCTTCCCACAACGGTGTGGAAGATATGCGTGAGCTGCGGGAAAAGGCTATCTTCCAGCCGGCGGAGTCGCGCTACCGCATCTTCATTATTGACGAGGCGCATATGATTACCGCCTCGGGTTTCAATGCGCTGTTGAAGATTGTGGAGGAGCCGCCGGAGCACCTCATCTTCATTTTTGCGACCACGGAGCCGGAGCGTGTGCTGCCGACGATTCGCTCGCGTACACACCACTATCCGTTCCGGTTGTTGACTCCGCCGGATATGCGCGGGCTGCTTGAGCGTGTGGTCACGGCCGAGGGTGTGCGGGTAGAGCCGGACGTGTATCCGCTGGTCATCCAGGCCGGTGGCGGTTCGCCGCGTGACTCGCTGTCGGTTATGGATCAGCTCATTGCTGGTTCCGGCACCGATGGTGTGGATTATGAAACTTCTGCGGCCATTCTCGGTGTCACTGACAGCGTAATCATCACGGATGCGATTGAGGCGCTGGCGGCAGGCGATCGCGCGGCCATGTTTAGCGTGGTCGGGCGTGTGATTATGTCGGGCCAGGATCCGGCTCGGTTTGCCTCGGATCTGCTTGGCCGGGTGCGTGATTTGCTGGTGCTGTCCGCAGTGCCGAATGCGCTGGAGCAGGGGCTTGTAGAGATTCCGGAGAGCCAAATCGACGGTGTCCTGGAGCAGGCCGGGACAATTCCCCCGGCTACCCTGACGCGCTTCACGCAGGTGCTCTCTGACGGCCTGCGTCACTTCCGCGGCGTGACTTCGCCGCGTCTGCTTCTCGAGGTCCTGTGCGCGCGCATGCTCCTGCCCGCCACCGAAGATTCGGTGGAGTCGCTGCTGCAGCGCGTAGAGGCGTTGGAACACGGCAGGCCCGCGCTTGCCGACGGCTCGGGGGCCGCAACCCCCGCAGCGGCACTGGCGTCTTCCGCCGCGGGGCCGGGGTCGGGTGCGGCTGAGGCCGATGCTTCGCCGATGCAGTCTGGCCAGTCGGCTCGTGAGGCATGGCGCCAGCGGAATGCCCAGCGTAAGAAGGGTGCGCAGACCCAGGGAAGTCGTGCTGGGCAGGCAGCGTCAGCGCAGACACCGTCGCAGCCTCAGTCCCAGCCTGAACCTGTTCAGCAGCAGTCTGCACCAGCGGCAGCGGCACCGGTGTCGCAGGAGTCGGTAACTGAGCCGCAGCCTGCACCAGAAGCACCTACTGCGACCGCTGAACAGCCTGAACAGCCTACGCAGGCCGAATCAGTTGAACAGCCTCAGCAGGCCGAATCAGTTGAACAGCCTCAGCAGGCCGAACAACCGCAGCAGTCTGAACCGGCTGAGCAGCCGATGTCCGAGGAAGAAGCTCAGGCGGAGAAGATTCGTGAGTTCCGTCGGAAGATGGCGGAGCATGCCCGCATCAGCGAGCAGCAGACTCGGGCGCAGCTTGCGCAGGAGCGTGAGCAGCAAACCCGCGAGCGTGAGGGGGAAGGCGGCTCGATGTCGATTGTCGAGGAAGAGCCAGTTGTCTCTGCCTCGACAGCTCACTCTGAACAGCCAACTCAGGCCCCACAGCCGGAGCAACCAGCACAGCCGGAGCCCGAACCTGCACCCGCCGGTATCGAGCAAATCCGCGAGCACTGGCAGGACATCCTTGCGGCTGTCGACGGACAGCATGCGTTCCCCATTCGCGTGCTGGCCGAGCAGGCGGTACCGCTCGATGTCGAAAACGACACGCTCGTCATTGGACACAGCACAGGAGCGCTCGCTACCAGGCTCAATACGCCTGATTACGCTCAGGCACTGTCCGCTGCAGTGAAGCAGGTGACGGGCTTCAACGGCCAGGTGCACTGTGTCGTCGGTACGCGCCCGCGCGCACCGCGTTCAACAGCTACTAATGGTGGTTCCGGGGAGGATGATTCGTCGTCAAGAGGTTCGTCCTCGCCGAACGACACCGCCCCTGCACCGACACCAGCAGCACCAGCGCAACCAGAGACATCTGAGCAGCAGGTACAGCAGCCGCAGCCAGGCCCGCAGCGGTCGTCGGCATACGCATCCGTTGTTGAGCGCCGTGCCAAAATCGAAGCCGCCAAGCGTGCTGCGATGGGACAGCAGGCAGGCCACGACCAGCCGGCACAGCCACATCAGCCAAGCCAACCAAGCCAGCCAGCTCAACCGAACCCGAACCCGGCCCAGCAACAACCGCAGCAGCCAAATCAGCCGCAGTCATTCCTGCGCGCGGCCCAGGCCAATGCACAGGCAAACGCCCAGGCCCAGGCCAATCAGGATTCGGGCTTCGGCGGCGTCCCGCTGCCACCAGAGCCGATGGAGGAGTTCGCTCCACCAGAGGGCGCAGAGGGCACAGAGAGCTACAGTTCGCGCAACCCGTCCAACTACAACTCCAACGCCAACACCAACTACAACCCGGTTCCCCAAACCCCGCAGGACAACAACTACGAAGAGGACACCTCCGAGTATTTCGAGGCCGCGAACGAGGTCGGGTCTCTCGATCACCGCTCGCTAAAGGACGTGGTCATGGAGATGCTGGAAAAGGAGCTGGGAGCCAAACCGCTGGAAGACCGCTAGAGCCGTTAGAATGGGGCGGCGATGCGCGTCGTAAAGCATGGGCGATGAGCCTTAGAAGCGTGCGCGTAACTACAAATCAGCACGTAAAGATCACAATAGTTAGGAACATTAATTATGACTCAGCCAGATATGAACGCAATTCTGCAGCAGGCACAGCAGATGCAGGCGCAGCTGCAGGCAGCACAGCAGGAGATCGTCGCTTCCACCATCGTCGGTGAGGCCGGCGGCGGTCTGGTCAAGGTGACTATGCAGGGCTCGGGCGAGGTCACGGACATCGCCATTGATCCGAAGGTCGTTGACCCGGAGGACGTCGACGGGCTGCAGGACCTGGTTCTCGCTGCTTTCCAGGACGCTACCGCTAAGGTGCAGTCGCTGGCGGAGCAGAAGATGGGCCCGCTGTCCCAGGGCTTCGACGGTCTCGGTGGCCTCGGTTTCTAAATTAGCTTTTCAGACCAGTAATTGTAGGTAATTATCATTGTTCGAGGGACCACTCCAAGATCTCATTGATGAGTTCTCGCGCCTGCCGGGCATCGGCCCGAAGTCAGCTCAGCGTATCGCTTTCTACTTGATGAAGGCGGAGCCGGAGGACATCGGGCGACTCCAATCCGCGCTGGGGCGGGTGCGCGAGGGTGTGCAATTCTGCCGGGTCTGCGGCAACATCTCGGAAAGCGACGTGTGTCAGTACTGCTCGGACACACGCCGCGACCGTGGTCTGGTGTGCGTCGTTGAAGAGGCGCGCGATATCCAGGCCATCGAGCGCACGGGGGAGTACAACGGTCGCTACCACGTGCTCGGCGGGGCGCTCGATCCGCTCGGCGGCATCGGTCCGAACGAGCTCAATATCCGCACGCTGCTGCAACGTATCGCCGGCGTGCTTGACGACGTCGACGAGACCCAACCCCCCGAAATCCACGAGGTCATCATCGCGACTGACCCCAACACCGAGGGCGAAGCCACCGCCACCTATTTGGCCCGGCTGCTCCGGGACTTCCCGGATCTCGAGGTCACTCGATTAGCCTCCGGCATGCCGCTCGGCGGTGACTTGGAGTTCGTCGATGAACTGACCCTGTCCCGCGCGCTGACGGGCCGGCTGAAGGTTTAAGGCCTCCAACCGGCCGCGCGCGAAACTACAAGACTAGCGCTCGCTCTTCGGACGCGGCTTGGACAGGATGCGTTCTTCGCGCAGCTTATCCACTACCTCGAGGTCTAGCGGAGCCAGGCTCGACAGGTCCTGGTTGGTCGCGCGGGCCAGCAGCAGATCAGCCAGCTGCGGATTGCGAGCCAACACAGGTCCGTGCAGGTAGGTACAGATAATCGAGCCCTGCACCGCGCCTTCGGCGCCACCGGTCGGTGTGAGTGCAGAAACATCCACTCCCGGAGCAATCCCGGAGTCCGCCTGCTCCACTTCCGGTCCGGTATTGCCCACGCCACGGACAACCCGACCAAGCGGCTTCGCATCGGCACCCAGGGTCGTGCGACCCATGTGGTTTTCGAAGCCAGTCAGTGGGCTGGCGTCGACGTCGTCAAGCAAACCGTTCGTGGGATCGACGAGCGTGCAGATTTCGCCGATTGCGCGCGATTCCAGCGAATCGGTGGTGCAATCGACAAGGCCGAGACCTGCGACGTCGCGTCCGCCCGCGCGGAAGGAATTGCCGAAAATCTGGAAGCCCGCGCAAATCGCGAGGATCTGCTTGCCGGCATCGGCCGCCTTTTTGATGCCGCCGTCATTGATCAGATGCTCCACCGCGATGGTTTGTGCGACGTCCTCGCCGCCGCCGACGGTGTAAATATCCAGGTCGGTGGGGACGGCATCGCCCAGCTTGATGGGGACAATCTCGGCGTCAATCCCACGCATCCGCGCGCGTTGCCGCAGCACCAGCGCATTTCCATCATCGCCGTAGGTGCCCAGCACGTCCGGGAGGATCAGGCCGATAGACAGCTCGCTCATTTACTTTTCCTCCTGTGCTCGTTCGATGTCGCGCTTCAAATCGCGGAAGGCGGTGTAGTTCGCCAGCACCTCAACTCGGGTGACGCTTGACGACGACCCCCGCGCCTCACACGACCGGATCGCCTGCAGCGGATTTGCGACCAACCTCGCATCGATGCCCGCATACAGCAACCGCACCGCGAGGTCAGTCCCGCGTTCGCCCGCGGACAGCACATCCATGCCGTCGAAGTCCTCGAAGCGGACATCCCACAGCCAGGACAGGTCCTCGCCGTCAGCGACGTGACCGTTGACTGCAATGACCACTGCATCTGCGGTGCGGTCGACCATGGACAGCGCCTCCTGCCAGCCGGCCGGGTTCTTGGCCAGCAGCATGCGGACGTGCTTCTCGGCGCCCTTGTCATCCCGCACAACCATGGTGGAGTAGCGGCCCGCAACGTTGTCGACGGTCTCGGTGGCCCGGAGGGACTTCTCCAGGTCCGCGCCCATATCGACAGCGCCCGCGATAGCCAGGGTGGCGTTGCCGCGGTTGGCATTGCCCGGCAGCGTGAGGTTCATCGGCAGGGTGTCGCCGGCAGGCGTGATGACTCCCTCCGCAGTGATGCGGTAGTCCGGCTCTGGCCGCTTGAACTCCGAGCCGTCCGGGAGTGGCTTCACGGCGTACCAGTTGTGGCCGTCCTGGATGATGGGCCCGCCGGTGCGTGGGGAAGAGGTGGCATCGTTGGTCCAGCCACCGCCCGCGGAGACCCAAATAACCTTCTTGGCGTCCCAGGCAGCCGACGCGATGAGTGGGTCGTCGCAGTTGGCGATGACCGTCGCCTGCGGGTTCGCATCCACCGCAGCACGGAGTGAGGCCTCAATCTTGTTGATCTCGCCGACGCGGTCGAGCTGGTCGCGGGAAAGGTTCAGCAGCACCAGGACCTGCGGTTTCAGATCCTCTGCGATGTGCGGGACGTGCAGCTCATCGACCTCCAGGACCAGGCTGTCCGCATCGGGAGTGGCGAGCAGCGCGGAGATAATACCCGCGTCCATGTTGTCGCCGCCCTCGTTGGTGGCCACGTTGTGGCCAGCGGCGCGCATGGCGGCCGCGAACATACGGGTGGTGGTGGACTTGCCGTTGGTGCCAGTGATGATTGCGGCCGGGCGTCCCTTGCCGAGGGAAGCCAGAATGCGCGGGTCAATCTTCTGCGCAATCAGGCCACCGATCATGCCACCCGCGCCGCGGCCGGACTTCCGGGAAGCCCAGGTGGCGGCGTGAGCGGCGGCAGTCGCAAACCGAGCGCGCAGGCTCGGGGAGCTTGCGCGGTCGCGACTGTGGTCACTTACGTCGTTATGTGAAGTGCCTTCTTTCATAACTGTGTATTTTACTGTGAATGATTCGCAGAACGAATGCGCTGGGCAAAAGCCCTAGCCCTACTTCTCCATCTCTCCGACCAGTCGCAAGAACGCCTCATCGGAAACAATCGGAATGTCCTTCCGGTGGGCATGCATGGCCTTGCCCGTCAATTGATCCGGCGTCACATCCGCAGATCGGTTACACACCAGCACCGATGACTCTCGCGTGACCTTCTCCGAGTAGGCCAGCCCAGCCCGCACGCCCGCCTCAATCAGCTCATCCGGGTCCAGCGACACCTCTGGCGCCACGACGAACTCCATGCCCTCCGCGAGCTTCCGCCCCGGCGTATAGCGGCCGGGGTTCTCCACGGGGCGCGGTGCCTCCATCGCGTCGACACGCACTGCCGAGCGCTGCAGGCCCACAATGTCCTCGCGCAGCTGGTCGGGCGTGTACATGTTCAGGGTTGCGCCCTCATCGAGCCCGCCCTGTGCGCGGAACAGCGCAAGCGTGGTGGTGACGTCATCCAACGTCCGCACTCGCTCCGGCACCGAGATGCCAGCAATCGATGCCTCGGGCGAAGGCACATCGAGGCCATAGGCGCGCGCGACGGCGCGCAGGCGTGCGTCGTCAAGCCGTTTGCCCTGGCGACGCGCCGTTTCCAACGTATCGGCAATCTGTGCGGGCGCTGGAATCCGCGCGACGCGAGTGCGCGTACGACGACGCCCCCGCTTATTCCGCGCGGACCGCTCACGATTCGCTTGACGACGGGCCCTCTTGGCCTCGGCAACTATAAAACCCCACACCAGTGGCGCATTATGAGCAACCAACGTGCGTCCATCGAGCGCGTGCGCGAGCTTGGCCTGGATCACCCCGAACTTCGGAGCCCCCTCGAAGTCCGCGGGCTCAAGGCCGTGGAGGTGTGTCGGGCCGGGATCTTCGGTGGGATTGATGACGACATGCCAGGTGTCCACGATGTTGCCGCTGCTGTCGGCGGTGGACACTCCCAGGCTGACCAGCCGAGACGTCTTGGGATGGATGCCCGTGGCCTGGATGGACACGATTGCGTAAGGAGCGTCCTCCGCCGACGAGAACTGTTTGTGCTCGTCAGCGGCCTTTGTTGCGGCGGTCTCGGCCGTGGCGGGTGTGGTTGTGGCCGTTGTGGGTGTGCCAGCGGTACTCGCGCCGGTTGCGGTTGCGCCGGTAGTAGCCGCGCTGGTCGTGGCCGCGTCGGTGGTGGCTGCGTCCGTTGTGGTGGAAGCCGGTGCTGTTGGTGGTGTTTTCGCGCCCGCTGACGACGCGCGTTGAGAACGGCGACGATTCCGCCGCCGCCTCTTCGTCTGAGAAGAGGTCCCAGTCGCTTTGCGCTCCTCGCGCGCCGATTCAGTCATGCCTCAAGACTAGCGGGTGCGCTCACCCGCGGAGAAAGTGACTAGGTTTATGACACTTTGAGCACAAAATTTGCCACGAAAGTGTCATAAACCTAGTCAGTAACTTGGGCACTAGCTCGGCCTCAAGCTCAGAAGGACCGTGGGGCACGGTCACACGGGTCCCGTAAACCACGCAAACTACAAAAACCACGCAAGCCCCAAAAGTTTTCCCCCGACTGGGTGCTCAGCCGAAAAGGAATGGAACCGCGAGGGCAATTTCCGCGCCTTATTAAATAGGGGCCACAAAACAGTGCCACAAGCCAAGGCCACGAAATAGAGCCACAAAACAGCGCCACAAAAATAAGGACGAAATAACTACCACGGGGCAACAGCCACAGGACAACAACCACGGGGCGGGGGAGAAATGGTCAACAAGAAACGCAAGCAACTGGTGGCGGACCAGTTTGGAATCATTAGGCCGGATGACCAGCCGGGGAATGGATACCGCGAGGTCGCAAGGCAAGCGCGGGCCGGTTATCTGGAGCGGCTTTGCCGAGGTCACTATGTAGTCGCGCATGCCTGGGAGGGGCTCCACCGCGAGAAACGCCTGGCTATTACTGCTTTGGCGGTGGTCTCCGAGACGTCGTCAGGCGTCATTTCGGGAGCTGCAGCGCTGGCCTTGCACGGTTCGTGGGTGCTGGTGCGCGATGCGAAGATTGTGGTCGTGGGCGGGAGTCAGGAGTTCCACGGCATCGACTATTGCATGCGCCTGCGCTCGGAGATCCATCTGGATCACACGCAGGGGCTCGCGGACCGGCGGGTCGCGGTGCTCGCGCGTGCGGCCTTCGATGAGTGTCGCGTCCGGTTCAGGCAGAAGGGGCCGGAGTCCGTGTCGTGGCGGGCGGCGGTGTTGGCTGTCGAAGGTGCGCTGCGGCATGGCGCCACGCGCGATCAGCTTGAGGAGCTCCCGGCGCATTATCCCAGCGTGCGGGGCCAAGAGCTGTTTCATCGTGCGCTCGCGGTCTGTCATGGTCGTTGCGAAACGCCCGGTGAGGCGCTGACTAAAGCCGCTCTTCTCGAACTCGGCCTGAAGTTCCACGAGCAAGCCGAAATCTGGACTCGCGGCACCAGCCACGATCCGCCGCACTTTCTCGCCCGCGTGGATTTTTATATCCCTGAACTGCTGCTTGTCGTGGAGTTCGACGGCCACATCAAGTATTCGGCGAGCGAGGTCGCGCCGACGCCCGCGGCTCAGTCCAAGCTGCTCACGCGGGAGACTTACCGCGAGCGTTCGCTGCGCGCGACGGGGCTGGATGTCGCGCGGGTGGTGTGGAAAGAGGTGGAATTGCACGCAGTTCGCTTATCGACGCTCCGTTCAATCCTCATCGAGCGCGAACGCGTGGTAGCCGCAGGTGGGGTGACTTTCCGTGCGGATGTGCGCAATGCCGGCCCGCTGATTGGGTAGTTGGGTAATTGGGTAGCGGGGCCGAGGGACCGCTGGATAGTTTGCCCCAAAAAGAAACTGACTAGGTTTATGACACTTTGAGCACAAATTTGGGTTAAACGACAGAAAGTGTGTCTGGATTCGGTGATTTGTAGTGGTTGACCTCTAGGTTTCAGAGAAATATATG
>NZ_JASPJP010000024.1:0-14698 GCF_030232615.1 Corynebacterium sp. MSK035 | reverse complement strand
GAGCTATTCTTTGGTGATTTGTGGTGTGTGGTCTGGGGTTATGGTGGCATGCGGACACACTTTTCTTTACTTAACCCTTTTCGTTCTCCAGCCCGCCAGATTTTTCGCCCTCATTACGCTGCGTGCCCAAAATCTGCCCCATTTCCCGCCCGAAGCTATTCCAAGGTCGCTAATCTCCCGTGCACGGTGTAGAACCATGACTATGAAAATTGTTGTCTGCGTCGTTTATCCCCGCTATCCGGATAACACTGAACCTCTCGGCGGGTTCGTCGAGTCCGAGGAGACCGCCCGCAAGATAGACGACTGGTGGCGTGCACAACCTGGCGACATGATTGGTACCTGGGAAGATTTCGAGGTCGAGGTCGAAAGCCGCGACCAACTCCTCTATGGAGTATTCACCGGCACCCCCACTCTCGAAATCACCGATAGCAACTTCTGGGACCCTATCTGTTACGGGGTGTACACCGACCGGGAAGAAGCCGAGCGGGCAACCAAACCAAAGTCAATGTGGGAAGCGAACAACAGTCCCCAGAAATACGTCCTCCCGTTCCGTCTGGGCTGGAAGTTTGACCGGTATTTCCCCGATGGAAAGCCCTGGCCGCCAGACCAGTTGTAGACCTGCGACAGTTTTCGCATCGGGAAGGGGAACGCAAGACGGGGCAGTCGCACAGCGCGCGTGAGTGCCATTCTGGGAAACCTTTGTTCGCTCATTCCACTGCGTAGGGCAATCGAATCTGTCGATACAATGACGCTGATCGAATCGTATCTTGAATCGTAAGGTGGAAGCAGGGAGGCAACATGAGCATCTCGATGCATCTGGATGAGTACATGGCGCGTCGTGGCATAGTTCCCGACGACACTGTGGTCAACGATGATCCCTGCGCAATCTTCGACGGCAAGGTCGAGCGCGATGGTAAGTCGCAGCAGGACCTTGAAGAGTCAGAGCGGCGCTTAGAAGAAGCGGAGTCCACAATTCTGGATATGCTAGGCGATTAATTGAGGAAAGATTGAGCGTTCTCGGTGCCCATTGACACGCATTCCGGGTGTGATGTTCATCACCGATTGGGCATAAATTGGCTCGGTCTTCCCGGCTTCATTTTCCACCGCCGGTGCTGCCAGGGTGATGAAGCGCAAGCAACTTATCGACAAGGGAACACTGTTTCCTACCTGCGAAGTTCTTTCACCTTCGAAACGCTGTGCTCGCTTATCTCGCGGCCGTGCCGGGCCTCTCATTTTGGGGCTGCAAATTATCTTCGCGTTGATGGCGCCGCGAAACTGCGCGAGAAAAACATGATGGTTTCCTCATGATTTATGGCATAGTGTCCTGGCAAGGATTTGGAAACAAAAGATGTTTTCATTTCGTACTCCACAAGACAAGGACCTCAGCCACGTGAAATACGAAAAACTCGCCACTTTGCAGACCAACGTCGTAACTGCTCCAGACCTGGGCACTTTTGCAGTCACTTTCGCCGGTCAATCGCAACCATGGCTGGACACTCTCTCCAGCGTCATGGCCAGTGGCAACTCAAAGAAACTACGGGAAGTTTTCACTCGCGCTGAGGAACTGCTCACACCGCTTGACGACGATCTCATCGGCCAGCTTCCCGCAGGTTTCGACCCCTTTGGCTGGGCAATCTCACTCGTTACAGACGAGCCATTTACCGGAGATACAACCAACCCTGCGGTCAGCGTCCCGGGCATCGTCTTGGCACAGTTGGGCATTGTCGAGTTGCTGGAAAAGCAGGGAATTAATATCACCGAAGCGGTAGCGGTAACCGGTCATTCGCAAGGTGTTCTTGCTGCGGAGATTGTCGCTCGGCCAGAGAAGGCAGCAGAGCTTCTGGCGCTAGCTCGCCTCATCGGTGTGGCGTGTGCGCGCGAAAGCCGAGTAGCCGGATTTGGGCGCGCGCCGATGATGAGCATCTCTGGCCTGACGGTCGAGGAGTTGGAACCTTTCCTCCCCCAGGGCTGTGTCATCGGTCTGAAGAATACGCAGACCACCAGCGTAGTTATCGGCAAGCAGGATGAACTAGACCAGCTGGCAGAGCAGCTCACAACGCAGCAGCCGAAGGGGCGGGAAGTCGAATGTACAGTTCTGCCAGTTAGTGGCGCATTCCATCATCCAGCTCTGGCACCTGCTGTGGCATGGGTAGTGGAGCGAGCTGAGCGCATTGGGCTAGATGCGGAAACGGCGGACCGGCTTTCGCGTGCAATCTTGGTTGACCCCAGTGACTGGAGCGCCGAGGTACGGGGGCTCATCGACCAAGGGGCAACCACCATTTTGGATCTGGGGCCCAACACAGGCGTCGTCAAGCTGACAGAACGCAACGCTGAAGGCTATGGCGTGGCGGTGATTGCTGCGGCAACGGCTGCGGGTAGGGGCGTCCTGTCTGAGAGCGACATTGAGCATCCGACATCGTGGCTGGAGTTTGCGCCGCGTCTGGTCACTGGAGACAAGCCCCGTGTCGAGACGAAGTTCACCAAGTTGACCGGGCGCTCGCCAATTCTGCTCGGCGGTATGACCCCGACAACCGTTGACCCTGAGATCGTGGCGGCTGCTGCGAATGCGGGGTTCTGGGCGGAGCTGGCCGGTGGCGGCCAAGTCACGCCGGAAATCTTCGAGGCTAATGTGGCGCGACTCTCCGATCTGCTCGAGGAGGGGCGCACTGCACAGTTCAACACCATGTTTTTGGATCCGTACCTGTGGGGTTTGCACATTGGAAGCCGCCGTTTGCTCCCGCGCGCAGTGGCAGCGGGGCGACCGATTGATGGCGTCACCATCTCCGCGGGAATCCCCGAGGTGGACGAGGCAGTTGAGCTAGTAAAGCAGCTGCGTGAGGGCGGGATTCCGCATATCTCCTTCAAACCGGGCACAATCGCACAAATCGAGTCGGTGCTCGAAATTGCAGACACCTTGGCGCAGCAGGGCACACTGTATCCAATCATCATGCAGGTTGAAGGTGGGCGTGCCGGCGGCCACCATTCCTGGGAAGACCTCGATGACCTGCTAGTTAACACCTACGCAAAGATCCGCAAGCGAGATGTGGTGCTTGCTGTTGGCGGCGGTATCGGCAAGCCAGAACAGGCCCGTGATTACCTGATGGGCACGTGGTCGACACGGTACGGATTGGCGCCGATGCCGGTAGATGCTGTCATTATCGGCACAGCTGCGATGGCAGCAAAGGAGTCGATCGCCTCTGAGTCCGTGAAACAAATGCTGGTCGACACCGTCGGCACTGACAACTGGATCCCCGCTGGTAGCGCCATGGATGGCATGGCGTCGGGGCGCAGCCAGTTGGGTGCTGATATCCACGAAATTGATAACGCCGCAGCACGCGCAGGCAGATTGCTTGACGAAGTCGCAGGTGACCTCACTAAGGTGACTGAACGACGCGCAGAGATCATCGAGGCAATTAACGCCACCGCGAAGCCGTACTTCGGAGATGTCAGCACCATGACGTATGCCGAGGTGCTGAACCGCTATCTCGAATTGTGTGCGCCCGAAGGGACGTTCCTCGATCCAACGTGGTCGACGCGCTTCGTCGCACTCGTCGACCGCGTAGAGGCACGACTGAATGCAGTCGACGCGGGCACGTTTGACGCGCTTGCCGACGGCGACAGCTTGCGCACCCAGCCGCAGAACGAAATCTCGCGACTGTCCGGCCTGCTGGACCTGGATACCCAGCTCCACCCAGCAGATGTCACCTTCTTTATCTCTGAGCTCTGCCGCACACCTGGCAAACCTGTGCCATTCGTTCCGGTTATCGATGATGAGGTTCGTCGCTGGTGGCGATCGGACTCCCTATGGCAGGCGCATGACTCTCGCTACGATGCGGATCAAGTCTGCATCATCCCAGGGCCGCAGGCTGTTTCGGGCATTACCCGCGCGAATGAGCCAGTAGCGGAAATTCTGGGTCGGTTTGAAAAGGCTACCGCACAGGCATTGATGGATACCGGCTACCTGCCGGAGGCACCTGCTGACGCCCTCAGCCGGATGCTCGCAGCACCTGTGATTTGGTGGGCTGGTCGACAGCAGCCGAATCCGGCGCTGGCACTTGGCGCGGAACATGAGTGGGTATGTGTATCTGACGCAAGTGATGTCTCTCGTTCACAACGCCTGGAGCACCCAGGTACTGGTGCCATTTTGGAGACCATTGGAGCTGATGGCAGCAATGATGAGGGCGGGGAGGAGCTCGTCTGGGCACAGCTGACCGTTCCGCTGCCCGATGCTGCGGGGGAGAATACGCAACTGCGAATTCGCCTGTGCCAGAGTGCAGCGGTGGGCGCAGTGCCCGTCGTCAAGCATGAGGATGCGGCAGCCGCGATGCGGGAGCTGACGCGAATCGCGGCTGGCGGTGAGCTTGCAAACATCGTCGATGGGGTCGCGGAGTGGGAATCCGAGTGGGATCCGATGGCGATGGCTGACTACGATGCGGTCACTATTGCAGCTGCCGGCGATGAGTCGCAGGCGACGGTGCCGGACGCGTTGGTCGGGCATGCTTGGCCAGCGATTTTTGCGGCAGTCGCGCAGGCGCGTACTGAGACCGGCATTGATGTTGTTGAGGGCATGCTCGCGCTTGTTCACCTTGAGCATCACATTCGTATGATTGGGGCTCTGCCGCAGGAAACCACAACGTTGCGGATTAGTGCGCGTGTCGACGAGGTCGTTGATACGGACTTAGGGCGACTAGTTGTGGTGCGCGCGGAGGTTCGTGATGGCGATACGCTGCTCGCCACCTTGAGTGAACGCTTTGCCATTCGTGGCCGAAACGGCGGCGAGACAGCGCGGACCAATACTGTGCCATTTCCAACGGTCACGGATACGCCACGGAGTTTCCGCGGTGCCTTGACTGTGGAAGCGCCTAAGGCGATGGAGCCATTTAGCTGTGTCACAGGCGATCGCAATCCTATCCACGTCGATTCCCGGGCAGCAGCGCTAGCTGGTCTACCAGGGGTTATTGTCCATGGAATGTGGCTGTCGGCGATGGCCGAGCATGCGGCTGTTGCCACGTCGGATGCCGGCATTGGCAATCG
Source organism: Corynebacterium sp. MSK035 (assembly GCF_030232615.1). Lineage (NCBI taxonomy): Bacteria > Bacillati > Actinomycetota > Actinomycetes > Mycobacteriales > Corynebacteriaceae > Corynebacterium > Corynebacterium sp. MSK035. The sequence goes on along the minus strand of NZ_JASPJP010000024.1, from coordinate 9,664 downwards.
GGTGATTGAGTTCACTGCGACTATGCTGAGTCCGGTTCTACCTGGCCAGGAAGTGAAGTTCTCTGTCGAACGCCGTGGTTTTGATGACCGTCCAGGCGCCGGTGAAGTCCGTGAAGTCACGGCCACAGTAGAGGGCGAGCTGGTACTGACTGCCACTGCTGTAATTGCCGCACCGACGACTGCATATGTCTTCCCTGGCCAGGGGATTCAATCACAGGGGATGGGGCTGTCTGCTCGGACTCGCAGCGTAGCGGCCCGCCGCGTGTGGGACCAGGCGGATGCGATGACCCGAGAGAAGCTTGGCTTTTCCGTACTGGCTATTGTCCGGGACAACCCGGTAGAGGTGGTCGTGGATGGTGGGCGCTATTTCCACCCAGAAGGTGTCCTGAATCTGACTCAGTTCACCCAGGTTGCGATGGCGACGTTGGGGCTGGCGCAGGTTGCGGAGCTCCGTGAAGCAGGGCTGCTGGATGAAACAGCTCACTTTGCGGGACACTCTGTCGGTGAGTACAACGCGCTGGCGGCTTTCGCTGGTGTGCTTGACGCAGATGCCGTGTTGGAGGTTGTCTACCGCCGCGGTTTGACTATGCATGAACTGGTCGAACGTGATGAGCAGGGGAGGTCCAACTATGGTTTGTGCGCCCTGCGTCCGGACAAGATTGGCGTAGGCGAGGATGAGGTCACCGAGTTTGTTAATCGGTTGTCGCAGGAAACCGGTGAGTTCCTCGAAGTCGTAAATCTCAACCTGGCAGGCAAGCAGTACGCCGTCGCCGGCACCGTCGCGGGCCTTGCGGCACTGGCTGAACAGTGCGAGCGACGCAGCTCGGACGGCAAGGGATACGTGCGTATCCCAGGTATTGATGTGCCATTCCACTCCAGTGTCCTACGCGACGGTGTGGATTCCTTCCGTAAACACCTGGAGCGGCTGCTGCCAGCGGAAATCGCTCCAGAACGCCTGGTGGGACGCTATATCCCGAATCTCACCGCGACCTCTTTTGAGCTGACTGAGAAGTTCGTCCGCCAGATGGCTGCAGTCGTTGACTCAGACATTTTGGAACACATCCTTGCCGACTTTGATACTGCTGCTGAAAACCCGGCGCGCCTGGCCCGCATGTTGCTGGTCGAGTTACTGGCCTGGCAATTCTGCTCACCGGTGAGGTGGATCGAAACGCAGGATCTGCTGCTTGAGGATCTCGGCGTCAGCCGCATTATTGAAGTCGGTGTAGGTACAGCGCCCACACTGGCAAACCTGGCTGCCCGTACCTGCCAGCTGCCCCGTCACCGTAGCCGTGACATTCGAGTGCTCAATCTCGAACGTGATGCTGATGCAGTGTTTATGCGCGACCAAATTCAGCCGGAAAAGACTGAGCCCGAGTCGGAGGTGACACCAGAGCAGGACACGGCGCAGGCTCTATCTGGAGCAGCAGGAGAAGCGGGAGCAGCAGGAGCAGCGGAGCCGACAGTATCTGCTGATCAACCCTCGGCGACCGAACAGGCAACCACGATCACGAGTGCTGCCACTCCGGCTGCCGAAGTTGCTGATATTGCCGTCAGCCCGGCACAAGCGCTGGAAGTTCTTATTTGCCAATGGACGAAGGTGCGCCCCGACCAGCTCGGTGCCGCCGACTCCATCGAGACTCTGGTCGATGGAGTCTCATCTCGACGCAATCAACTGCTGCTCGATCTCGGAGTGGAATTCGACCTCGGTTCAATCGAAGGGGCCGCAGATGCGGAACTGGCTGATCTAAAGGACAAGATTGATAGCTTGACCAGTGGGTATTCAGCATTCGGTCCGATTCTCTCCGAAGCCATTGCCGACGGTATTCGCCGGATTACCGGTCCCGCCGGTGCAGGCGCGAATTACATCGATGACTATGTGGCCAATGAATGGCAGCTCGGCAAGGGGTGGGCAACCGCAGTTAGCGCCGAGATGATGCTCGGTACTCGCGAGGGCGCATCCCTGCGCGGCGGTGATCTTGCGCATCTGGCACCGGCCGCCCCAACCAGTACTGCTGAACTCAACCAGCTGATCGATGAAGCAATCCTCGCGGTCGCCTCGCAGCGAGGTGTATCTGTCGCTAAGCCGTCGGCAAGCGACAGTAGTGCTGGGATGGTCGACTCGGCTGCACTCACTGAGTTTGCAGATAAACTGACTGGTCAACGAGGCATTCTTGCCACCGCTGCACGCACGATTCTGGAGCAACTCGGCCACGAAATTACCGGTGCCATTGACTTCGATGCCGAAGACGCCGACAGCAACCTGGTAAATCTCGTCACTGCTGAACTCGGTGCGGACTGGCCGAAGCTGGTCACCCCGACGTTTACGCCCACCAAGGCAGTGCTTCTCGACGACCGCTGGGCCACCTCCCGCGATGACCTAGCACGCCTCTGGGCAGCCACTGATGAAGACGTGGCTGACACCGCGCCGGGCAGTATCCACGAAACCGCAGTCGAGCAGGCACAGTGGTGGGCTGCCAAGGCAGACGAGGCAGGGCGGGCACAGTTGGCGAGTATCTACCGACAGCTGTCGGATGAGGCCATCACGAATGTGGATGAACTGCCGATGAATGCCGACATCGCTGTTGTTACCGGTGCATCGCCAAATTCGATTGGCTCCGCCGTAACTGCACAGTTGTTGTCTCAGGGCGCAACCGTTGTTGTCACTACCTCACGCCTGGGACATGAGCGCCTGAGCTTCTACAAGCAGCTCTACCGTATGCATGCGCAGGGCGAGGCGAAGCTGTGGGTGGTACCGGCGAACCTGTCCAGCTTCCAGGACCTGGATTCCCTTATCGACTGGATCGGAACCGAGCAGACTACGACGATTGGTGCGGAAGTGGTTGTGACCAAGCCTGCACTGTCACCGACGTTGCTATTCCCGTTCGCGGCGCCTACGGTCTCAGGCTCGCTTGCCGATGCCGGTCCTGCGTCCGAGACCCAAATGCGTCTGCTTCTGTGGTCGGTGGAACGACTCATCGCAGGGATGTCAGCACTCGGCGGGGACAATAATCTGCAGCATCGTTTGCATGTGGTGCTGCCGGGTTCACCGAACCGTGGTCGCTTCGGCGGTGATGGTGCCTATGGGGAAGCCAAGGCCGCACTCGACGCCGTGGTGGCGCGCTGGAATGTGGAGGACGCTTGGCGCACCCGCACCACTCTGGCTCATGCACAGATTGGGTGGGTTCGAGGCACCAACCTGATGGGTGGAAACGACCCATTGGTTGCTGCAGTGGAAGCAAAGGGAGTACGCACCTTCTCCACCGAAGAAATGGCAGCTGAACTCATTGAGCTCGCGAGCTCGGAGGCTCGGAAGAAGGCACAAACCCGCCCGATTCAGGCCGATCTCACCGGCGGATTGGGTGACGTCGACCTCAACATTGCGCAATTGGCGCAGGAGGCTGCACAGGCGGCTGCCCCAGCAGCTCAAAACTCTGAGATCTCTAGCGGGGCGCGCTCGCAGGAGCCGTCGTCAAGCCGTGTTTTGAGCGGCCTGCCAAGCCCACGCCGACCAATTGCGCAGACAACACCGACCTTTGGTGACATCGCAGCGGCTCTGGAGGACATGGTGGTCATCGTGGGCGCCGGTGAGCTTGGGCCGTACGGTTCTTCCCGGACGCGCTTTGAGGCTGAAGTTGATGATATCTCTGCAGCAGGAATTGTGGAATTAGCCTGGTCAATGGGGTTGATTTCGTATGAGGGTGGCTGGCGTGACGCCGATGGGCAACCGTTGGCAGAAAGCGATATTGCTACGCGCTACCGCGATGAAGTGCTGGCGCGAGTTGGTGTGCGTCGTTACGCCGATGATGGCGATTTGGTTGATAATACGATGACTGAGCTGACCACGGTCTACCTGGATCGTGCGTTGAGCTTTGCTGTGCGTGACCGCGCGGCAGCGGAGACTTTTGTCAGTTCCAACCCGGACAACACCACTGCGAGCTTCGATGCCGAGACAGGGCAGTGGCTTGTGACACGGGCTGCTGGCACACCAGTGCAGGTTCCGCGCCGAATGGCGATGAGCCGCTATGTTGGCGGTCAAATTCCGCAGGGCTTTGACCCGGCACGATACGGTATTCCGGCAGACATGATGGACAATCTGGACCGCGTGAGCTTGTGGAACATTGTCTGTACTGTCGATGCCTTCTTGTCATCGGGCTTCAGCCCAGCGCAACTGCTGGAAGCGGTCAACCCGGCGCGAGTGTCGTCGACCCAGGGCACAGGTATTGGTGCGATGGAGTCGCTGCGCAGTCTCTACATCGACGGCCTGCTGGGGCAACCGCGAGCCAATGACGTCCTGCAGGAGGCATTGCCAAATGTTATTGCCGCCCACGTTATGCAGTCGTATGTCGGTGGCTACGGGCAGATGATTCACCCTGTCGCAGCCTGTGCGACGGCAGCGGTGTCGGTGGAGGAGGGCGTCGACAAGATTGCCCTGGGTAAGGCAGATTTCGTTGTCGCAGGTGGCTTCGATGACCTATCCACAGAGGGAATTACAGGTTTCGGCGACATGGCCGCCACCGCTGACTCCGCCACCATGGAAAACAAAGGCATCGACCAAGCGTACTTCTCCAGGCCGAACGATCGTCGACGCGGAGGTTTTGTGGAATCGCAAGGCGGTGGCACGGTGCTGTTGGCTCGCGGAGACATCGCTCGTGACATGGGGCTCCCCGTGCTCGGTGTCGTCACATACGCCCAGTCCTTCGCCGACGGCGCGCACACATCCATTCCGGCGCCGGGTTTGGGTGCGCTAGCGGCCGCTCAGGGCGGCGAGAAGTCTCGGTTGGCTCGCGCCCTTGCAGCACTCGATGTCACTGCGGATCAGGTCGCGGTGTTGTCCAAGCACGACACCTCGACCAATGTCAACGACCCAAATGAGTCCGAACTGCATGAACGCATTGCAGATGAACTCGGTCGCGAGCGCTCTAACCCGCTGCTGGTGGTCTCTCAGAAATCGCTGACCGGACACGCTAAGGGTGGAGCTGCAGCGTTCCAGATCATTGGTCTGACCCAGGTATTGCGCAGCGGCATTGTGCCAGGTAATCGATCGCTGGACTGCGTCGATCCCGCATTGGCTGCGCATTCGCGTCTGGTATGGCCAACGAAGGCAGTCAATTTCGGCAATACGTTGCCGCTGAAGGCTGGCTTTGTTACCTCGCTCGGATTCGGACATGTCTCGGCACTGGTGGCAGTCGTCCATCCGGAAGCTTTCTACCAAGCGATAGTGCAGCATGATGGCGCTGAGGCTGCGGAGCGTTGGCGGTTCGCGGCGCACAACCGCGAAGCGGCTGGTCTGCGTCGCATTGATGAGGCTATTTACGGTGGGGAAGCTCTCTACGAGCGTCCACGCGAGCGAAACCTGGCGGACGGTGGTCGGTTCGGTTCACCCGCTGCATTGGAAAAGGCAGTTCTGCTTTCCGACGGCGCCCGTCTGATCGATGGTGTCCTCCAGCCATGATTGGCGTAGACCTCGTCTATATTCCGGGCTTCGAAGAGCAGCTGAATATGCCAGGTAGTCAGTTCGCGCAGGCGGTTTTCACACCTGCGGAGCTACTGGTAGCTAGGCGCCGCGGAGCAGTCGGCGGCGCGCTGGCGCGTCACTTAGCGGGCCGCTGGGCTGCGAAGGAAGCCTTCATCAAGGCCTGGTCGCAGACTCTCTTCGGCAGCCAACCGCCGATTGCGCGCGATCAGCTGGACTGGCGGGAAATAGAGGTGCAGCCGGATGCCTACGGTCGCGTGAGCATCAGTCTCCACGGTGCTGTGAGCCGCCATTTCCACGATCAGGAGTGGCAGCTGGGGCCGTCGTTAAGCATCTCGCACGACGGCGACTACGCAATCGCCGTCGTACGCCTGGACTAGTCCGGCGCCGCGCTAATCGACGGACTTCTGACGGCGACCGACCAAGATGCCGGCACCGAAGATTAGCGCGCCCAGGATTGCGCCGGTTCCGGCGACTGCGGCGGTTTGGAGCGGGGAGTTGGTCGCGGCCTGCTGAGTCTGCACATCAACTTCGTCGAGGCCATTGCCGGAAGCGTTGGACTTTGCGGAAGCCTTGCCAGATGCCTTGGATGAGCCGCTGGCCTTGGACTCTCCGGTCTTGGAGGCACCGGCCTTCACAGCTTCTTCGCGTTCCTTGGCGGAGCCGCCGACGCTGAGGTCCGTGGCCGTGTCCTGGCTGCGGTCGGAGGAACCGTGAGCAGCAAAGGTGTAGAGCGCGCAGTCATTTTCGACGCAGTTGGCGGCCGAGGTGACGGCCTCGACATTGAGCGTTGTAGAGAAGCTGCCGTCGGAGGACATCTGGGAGGTGCGGACAAACTCAGCGGCGGAGAAAGCATCAGCGTTGGTGGTGGAGAACTTGTTCTTCTCAGCCACTGCGACGTAGATGCCGTTGCCGCTGGTCTTGAATCCGCTGCCGGAGACAGTAATTGCGGTGCTGCCCGATGGGTTCAGTTCCGTGGTGGAGAGGCTTACCGACGGGGTGCCGGTCGAGGAGCTGCTGCCGTTGGAGCTGCTGGAGCCACTGGAAGCGCTGGTGCTACTCGTTCCACTAGACCCTGTGCTGCCACTGGTGCCGGAGCTTGCGCTGCCTGCGGACTGTGAGGAGCCACCGCCGGAGGGCAGGGTAGCGTCCTGCTTGGCAGCTCCGCCGGCAAACGATACCGCGGTCGCCGTGTCCTGGCTGCGGTCGGAAGAACCGTGAGCAGCAATGGTGTAGACCGAGCAAGCGTTCTGCATGCAGTCTGCCGTGCCGAACTTCGCGCTGACCGGAAGATCCACGCTGAAGCTGCCGTCGGACTTCAAGTTGCCGCGAGAGGTAGACACAAACTGGGTATCCGGGCCGAAGGAATCGGCGTTGGTCACATCCATCTGGTCATTTTGTGCGATACCGACATAGATGCCCGGTCCAGAGGTTTTGAATCCCTTGCCTTCAACTCGAATGGTGTCGCCGCTCGGGTTCAAGTCTGAGGTCTTGGACAGGCTCACCGATGCGTTGCCTCGTGACTGCGACGGTGACTGTGAGCCCGAGCCGGATGCCTGACCAGTGCTCTGGCCACCGCTCGGTGCCGCGCTGGTGGAACCCTGCGATTGAGCAGCCTGGGAAGTAGCACCCGCCTTGAAGGTGATGGGGACCCACTGGTCATTGCTGCGGTCAGAAAGATTAGGGAACGCGGTAAAGGAGGCTACGTAGCACTGGGTAGAGGTGCAGTCGACATCGCCAAAGCTGGTCGCGACCTTCATCTCCTGCGTAAAACTTCCGTCAGCGCCGACTGTCACCTTGGCCGCTTCGCCGTAGGTCGAAGGGTAGCCCGACTTTGGCTTCTCGATTGTCTGGGCCAGGTAAATATTTGCGTTAGCGGGGTAGCCGACTCCCTTGATGGTCACGGTGGCGCCGTCGGACAGATCGGTGGCAGGGGTCACGGAGAGCTGGCGCTCAGACTGATCGGTGCTGCCGCCGAGAAGGTCGCCGATGCCGGGGAGCGAACCGCCGAGCTGTCCAATCGATGGCAGTGACTGTGCCGATGCGGGGACTGCGGGTAAAAATCCCGTACTCACTACGATTGCCGAAGCTAAAACAATAGAGCGGGGAAGCAGGCTCCGTCGGAAAGCGCCCTGCGTCGTGGACATGTGAACCTCTGATTCTATTTGGGAGTTCCGGCGCAGGCGCGGCGAAAAACAGGGAACCCCACCGCGCTGACCAGAGTAAAGCGTAAACTAAGGCAAGCCTACCCTCCGCGTATTGATAAGGGCAATAAATGCCCCTGCCGAGGTGGGCGAGGGGTGCTCTCTAGTCTGCGGCCTCCGCGACGCTCATGAGATAAGCGATTGTCATGCGTTTGATTTCCTGCACCGTCAGCTCGTAATGAGCTTCCCGCTCAGCATCGCTTCCCGGATGGTCCACCGCATAATTCAGCAGGGCGTACGTGGCGTTAATCATGAGGTCGGAGATGAAGTTCAGTTCCGCATCGCTTGACGACGGCACCAGCGGGCGCAGCACCTTTGAAATCTCGTTGACCAGGCGTGACTTCGTATCTTCTGCGGTTGCGCGTGTGGCGGGCGTTGATTGAACAGCCAGCCATACGGCTCTTCTGGAAACGTCCTCGCGCCAGAGTTTTGCCAGGTGATCGATGAACTCCGAGAGAAACTCCGGCCATTTCAAGGTGGGGACTGTTTCTCCGAAACGTGAGACTTCCTCGATGACGGCCTCAGTGTCCTGGCGGTCGAGCTCGCAGATCATCACATACTTGTTTGCGAAAAATTGGTAGAGCGTGCCAATGGGGATATCTGCGATGCGAGCGACTTCGTCGAAAGTGAAAGACTCAAACCCGTGCTCGATGAGCACTGTGCGTGCCGAGCTGAGCATGCGTGTGTACCGCTCTCGGCTGCGTTGCTGAGCCGGAGTGCGACGGGGACGAAGAATATTCGGTGCGTCCTGGGATTGAGTCACTACTACGAAACCGTCTAATCGGGATGATGTGGGAGGAGAGTTTGGGACCAGGGTCAGAGTAGGCCTTGCGGCTAGTTAGCTTTCGGAAGCCTGTGATTCCACGCCCAAATCACGCAGTACGCGCTGGACGTGACCCTTGGCACGAACGTTGTACCAGGCCTTTTCAATTTCGCCTTCGGAATTGACCAGGAAAGTCGAGCGGATGACACCCTGGACAATCTTGCCGTAGTTCTTCTTCTCGCCGAAAGCGCCGAACGCGGTCATGGTTTCCTTGTCCGGATCGGACAGGAGTGTGAAGTTCAAGCCGTGGTCCTCACGGAACTTTGCGAGTTTCGCCGGCTTGTCCGGAGAAATACCTACGACAGGAATGCCGGCATCATTCAGGGCAGCGGATTCATCGCGGAAGTCGCATGCCTCAGTGGTGCAGCCTGGGGTGTTGGCCCGCGGGTAGAAGTAAATCAGCACGGGCTTGCCCGCGTAGTCCGACAGAGAAACCTGCTCTTCGGCGTCGTTGAGAAGAGTAAACGCTGGGGCAGGGTCGCCAGCTTCCAGACGGATGTTGTTCTGGCCGTATTCTTTGTCGCTGGAGGAAGAAGTAGTCATGGCTTAATCGTATCGACTCTGGAGCGGTGCGTGTCGACTCTGAAGTAATGCGTTGAGTTTTTCCCCGTGCTCGCCCACGTTGCTGTAGTGGAAGTGTTAGTCTTTTAGGCGAACAATCACTTTAGATATTCAACTTTTTAGGGAGTTTACGTGGCTCGCAGCATTGAAGATATCCAGCGCGATATTGAGCGTAACCGTAACCAGCTCGCCCGTACTCTGGATGAGCTAACCGTGCGAACGAATCCGAAGAACGTTGCGGATGACGCAAAGACCCGCGTTCTCGATGCTCTGAATGAGCCGAAGGTGCAGGCAGCACTGGGCGTCGTTGCCGCACTCGTTGTTGGCGGCATCGCAATGGGAATTCGTCGCAACCGTAATCGCAGCAAGGAAATCGACCGCATTCGCGAGATGATTGAGACTGCTGCTAAGTAGTTTTTCGGTATTTAGCGCACGCGCTTCGGGTGGTTACCTGGGGGCGTGCGCTTTTGCGTATCTAACCCTTGTTTGAGTCAGGCGTGGGGTGCGAGCGAGGGTTGCAAGTTGGGGGTTAAACGACAGAAAGTGTGTCTGGATTCGGTGATTTGTAGTGGTTGACCTCTAGGTTTCAGAGAAATATATGCT
>NZ_JASPJP010000023.1:0-17496 GCF_030232615.1 Corynebacterium sp. MSK035 | reverse complement strand
AAAAGGCCCCATGAAGTAACAAACGGTGTGCCCGCCCCGCAACACGCCGAGCGGACACACTTTTTGCTACTTAACCCCCGTTTGCTATCTGTGCGCGCTACATGCGGATTACGGCAGGACGTTGAACTTCTTGCCGAGGACAAGTGCCGTGTTGAACACCTTCGAGTACAGCTCACGCGGCATCTGTGGCATCGACACAGGGGAAAGGCGCTGCACGGTCACTGTCTGCTCATCGGTGTACTTCAGCAGGCCGCCCGCTGCTTGACGACGGCCCACACCCGAATCCTTGAAACCACCCATCGGGGCATCGACAGACGCGAAGGCCGCAGCAAAACCATCGTTGACATTGACGGTACCGGCCTCAAGCTGTGGAGCCAGCTCCTTTGCGCGACGCGGGGAGGTCCACAGCGAAGCGTTGAGGCCATAACGGGAATCGTTGGACTTGGCGATAGCCTCATGGACGTCCGAGACACGCTGGAGGACTACCACCGGGCCGAATACCTCTTCGGTCAGCAGGGCGACGCCCTCCGGGACGTCGGTAAGCACGGTCGGCTCGTAGAACAGCGGTCCTAGATCCGGGCGAGGACGACCACCGGCCAGTACAGTGGCGCCGGCCTCGATGGCCTCGTCGACCATGGACTTGACGATGTCGAACTGGCCCTGAGACTGCAGGCAGCCCATTTCGGTTTCCCACTCGTAGCCAGCGCCGATGGACATTGCCTTCACGCGGTCGGTGAATGCCGGGACGAATTCGTCCCAGACGGAGTCCACGACATAGATTCGCTCAATGGACACGCACAGGTGACCGGAGTTGGTGAAGCAGCCGATGCGCGCGCCCTCGACCGCGCGGTTGATGTTGGCATCCTCAGCGACAATCAGCGGGTTCTTGCCGCCGAGCTCCGCGGAGAAACTAATCAGGCGCTCGCCGCACTGCTGTGCCAGTGAGCGGCCGGTCTCGGAGGAGCCGGTGAACATCAGGAAGTCGCACTGGCCGACAATGCCCTGGCCGACAACGCGACCTGGGCCTGGAATGACCTGGAAGAGATCCTCCGGAAGACCAGCGCGGTAGAGCAAATCGACAGCGAAGAGAGCGGTAAACGGAGTGGTGCTGTCCGGCTTGAGCACGATGGCGTTACCAGCCATCAGTGCAGCCAGCGCGTCGGAAACCGCGAGAGTCAGTGGGTAATTCCACGGAGCAATAACACCGACGACGCCCTTTGGGTGGTGGTAGACGGTGGTCTTGGAAAGTACTGGGACAGCACCGTGTGCTCGCTTCGGCTCAAGCAGTTTCGGGCCCTGATTGCCGTAGTAGCGGGCGGTGATAGCGGTGTGTACGAGCTCCTCGTGGGCACTGGCGCGGTTCTTGCCGGTCTCGGCCTGCAGCAGGTCCAGCACCTGGTCGCAGTGGGTAAAGAGCAGGTCGTGGAAGTGGTGCAGCACTTCGCCGCGCTTTTCCGGTGCCATGCGGGCCCACTTCTTCTGCGCCGCACGGGCACGCTTGAAGGCCTCGTCGACATCGGCCTGGGTACCGACAGGAATCTGCGCCAGCTCCTGGCCGGTAAATGGCGCCGAGATAGTGGCGGTCTTCGACTTATCAGCTACCGTGACGCGCTGAAGAAGGCGGGCAACGAGCTCGTCGTTAAGCGGATTGCGGATGGTAGTTCGGTTTGTCGTAGCAGTAGATGCTGTCATGGCACAGATACTACTGTTGCGCGGCGCCCCGAGATAGTAAATTTGGCAAAACTACAAAAACTTAGAAAACTTTAGTAAGTAGTCCAGCCCATCCGACGGTTGCGGTCCGGGTCGCGCGGGCCATCGTTGCCGAACTCGAACGGTTCGTGGCCGTCGACATCGCCGTAGCGCATCTCCGGGTCATCATCCAGATCGTCGTCGACGTCGATGTCCGGCTTTTCCTCGGCCAACCGCTTGCCGAGAGTGTCATGCGGAGAAGCGCCCCGCCAGCGGTCCGGCGGATCCATTACATAATTCTCGCCATCACCGGTGAGGAAGTCGCCATCGAGTCCCTCTGAGCCATCGAGCGTGGTCTCGTCGAAATCACCAGTGGTATCCGGATCGTAGTCAAGGCCATCAGACATCTTGACCAACCTCCTGTTTCATAATCACTCATGTGGTGCCCACGCCTGGCGACTGTGAGTTTTTCCGCGATTACAAAATCACCGCCAGCAGGCGAGGAATTACCTTGATACTAACTGTTTTTCAGGGTTGGGAACAATACCTTTACATCGCCCGTTGTAGAAAGTGTAGGCAAACGTAAGCGCGTGTGCCTGAATACAAAACGTAAGAAAAACTGAGAAAAGAAAGAAGGACGACGTGCGCGAAAGCAGCAATCCTGCATTCAGTTCACTTACTAAGACCGTCGCCCGCGGACAGGCGGGCGCACATCACTACGGCCAAGGTCAGATGGGCGCTGGCTACGGGGATAACCCGTACCAGTCGCAGGTTGCCGCCGACTACCGTCCGATGACGGTCGACGATGTCGTTTCCAAGACCGGCATCACGCTGGCAACCATCATCGTTTTGGCTGCGGTCAATTTCTTCATTGCCGTCAGTGTCTCCACCAGCCTGGCCATGATTCTGACCATTGTCGGCGCCATCGGTGGTCTGATTACTGTTTTGGTTTCCACCTTCGGCAAGAAGTACGGCTCCGCGCCGGTTACCCTCACCTACGCGGCCTTCGAGGGCCTCTTCGTCGGTGGCATCAGCTTCATGTTCACTGCTCCAATTCAGGGCGTTGCCGCTGGTGCGCTGATTATGCAGGCCGTGCTGGCTACCCTGGGTGTCTTCATCGGTATGCTCTTCGTCTACAAGTCGGGCGCTATCCGCGTGACCCCGAAGTTCACCCGTTTTATGAGTGCGGCTCTGATTGGTGTCCTGGTCCTCATGCTGGGCAACCTGGTGCTCTCCCTGTTCGGCCTGGGCTTCCCGCTGCGTGACGGCGGCATGCTGTCGATCATCTTCTCTCTGGTCTGCATCGGCCTGGCAGCCTTCAGCTTCCTGATTGACTTCGATCAGGCTGATCGCCTGGTTCGCGCTGGCGCTCCGGCTCAGTACGCCTGGGGTGTCGCCCTCGGTCTGGCTGTGACCCTGGTCTGGCTCTACACCGAGATTCTGCGTCTGCTGTCCTACTTCAGGGACTAAACGCTAGAAAACTAACTAACGCACAAGCGCCGGGTAGCCCGTTATTACGGGTTGGCCGGCGCTTTGTTGTTGGCAGTCGACGTATTGACCGATAGGGCTGTGCAGTGTGACGTCGTAAAGCGCGATATCGAAGCGGGAGAGGGCACAAAAAATGGACCGATAGGCCATATGGGCTTCTATCGGTCCAAGAATCGGGCACTGTGGCCCGAAGTTGCCGCCTGGGTTGAGGCGGTCTAACGCCGGGAGCGCTTAGGCGTCCATCTCCGGGTCGTACGGCTCAGCCTTGACCACAGTGACAGACACTTCGTCGCCGCTCGGGGAAGCGTAAGTGCGGGTCTCGCCCTCCTTAGCGCCGACCAGAGCCTTGCCCAGCGGGGAATCGGTGGAGTAGGTCTCCAGGTTCGGGTTGGAGGAGTCAGCGCCACGGGTACCGATGAGGAAGGTCTCGGTGTCGTCTTCGTCGCCGTCGTAGTAGACGTGGACCACGGTGCCGACCAGAGCCACACCGGACTCCTGTGGAATCTCGCCGACAGTGGCGCGCTGGAGCAGGTCTTCGAGGTAGCGGATGCGTGCCTCTTCCTGTCCCTGCTGCTCGCGGGCGGCATCGTAGCCGGCGTTTTCCTTCAAGTCGCCCTCTTCGCGGCGCTCGTTAATCTCGGCGGCGATGACCGGGCGGTTTTCATATAGCGCCTCAAGCTCGGCCTTGAGCTTGTCGTAGGACTCCTGGGTGAGCCATGGGCTATTGTTCTTTGCCTCAGTCATGGTTCCTCCTGTGTTTTGGCTATTTAATACAAAAGCGGCCCCGCGTGGGGCCGTCGGCTGCGTCACAGGATAGCACTGTCACGCCACATGGCAATAACAGGCGCGTCGGAGTGTTGTTGCGCACGCTTTACGACGTGCCGTGGAAGCACATAATCCTCGGTTGCGAAAGGAGGTTACTTAGCAGGTGCGAGGAACTCCGGAATGTCGGTGGAGCAGCCGTAGACATCGCCTGCGACGGCCAACTCGCGGGTGGCAATGGGGACGTCCATACGCACCGTAGCGGGGCCGCCGCCCGGGATGAATACGTCGCGACGACCGACCTCTGCCACGTCATAGTTCAGCGCGTAGATAATGCAGTAGCTATCCAGCTCCGGCTTTTCGCGGGTGACGTCCAGCGTGAAGATGAACTGCTCATCTTCCTTACCTGGAGTGCGGCTCCAGCCCGCTTGCGTTGCAGAGACATCCGGGGCGGAGACGCGGTTCATCTGAACGAAGATGTATGCGCCGGCGATGACGAGCATGCCAACAATAGCGATGACAACCAATTTTGCGGGGAGAGTGCGATTATTATCCCCATAGCGCTCGCGCTGTCGCTTCGGCGCTGCGGTATTTCGGGTGTTTCGCTCCGAACTTTCAGCCATGCTTTTTAGCCTATCGGAGTTCTTGGTCGACGTGGTAAAATGTTGACAGTTAAACAATCTTTCTGGTGTGGCGCAGTGTCCTGCTGCTATGTTGTTCCACCGAGTAGCGATGCTGCGTGGTCATATGATGGTGCAGCGCTATAGTGGGGCGGTATTGAAACGGTGCTGTAGTAGCATCGTTGCGGTCGAAGGGCCCCGGCCTCGGCCAGAAAACATGGACTGAGATAGTAGCGGGAGTGACTTCAATTGGCACTTCGTCTGATGGCGATTCACGCTCATCCTGATGACGAATCGAGCAAGGGCGCCGCAACAATGGCCCGATATGTGGCGGAAGGGCATCGCGTCAAAGTGGTGACCTGCACCGGCGGTGAGGCCGGTAGCATTCTCAACCCGGCGATGGATCGGCCGGAGGTGCGGGAGAATATCGCCGCGGTGCGCGTTCACGAAATGGCTGCAGCCGCTGAGATTCTCGGCGTTGAACATGAGTGGCTCGGCTTTACCGACTCCGGTCTGCCTGCGGGTAACCCGGTGCCGGTGCTGTCGCACGGTGTGTTTGCGCGCCAATCGGTCGAGGATGCGACCAAGCCTCTCATTCGGACCATCCGGGAATTCCGCCCGCACGTTGTCATTACTTACGACGAAAACGGTGGTTACCCGCACCCGGACCACATCATGACCCACATCGTGTCCATGCGCGCTTGGCTGGAGTCCGGAACGGATAAGTACCCCGAACTCGGTGAACCATGGGAGATTTCCAAGCTCTACTACACCCACGGTTTCATCAAGGCGCGCCTCATCGCGCTGGATAACTACTACCGTGACAACGGCTTGGAAAGTCCGCTGGCCGAGTCCTTCCGCCGTTGGACTAAGACTCCCGGCGACATCATGACCCGCGTGACCACACAGGTCGAGTGCGGCGATTACTTCCAGCAGCGGGACCAGGCGCTGCTGTCGCACGCCACGCAGATTGATCCGAATGGGCCATTCTTCGCCGTGCCGGTAGACATTCAGCAGCGCGTTTGGCCGACCGAGGAATTCGAACTGGCCCGCACTCGCGTGCAGGCCGAGCTGCCAGAGACTGATCTCTTCGCCGGTATCGGCCCCGACGCGGAATAGTCCGGAATTAACGCTAAGCTGGAACTCATGATTGAAAGCTTCGATGCCTTGGCGGCTCGCACGACAATTTTCCTGGCGCAGAACCCCACTGGTCCGCGGGGTGCTGACTTCGGTAAGGCCTCTCCTATTGGCCTGCTCATCATTGTCGTTTTGCTCATCGTCATCCTGGCTCTCGGCTGGGATCTCTCGCGGCGCGCGAAGCGCATGGCCGCCCGCCGGAAGTTTGCCGAGGCGCACGGTATGGATCCCTTCGATTCCGAGGCCGTGGATAAAGCGATGGCTGCAGCAGAGCAGCGTCGTGAAGCGGAGTAGTTAGCGTCAAGGCATGTGCTCGCCGCTTGACGACGGGCGATGTGTGCACCCCTGATTGCGTCCCATGTAGCGGGATTTGGAGTTCGAATTGCGGGATTCTAGGCAGTGCGCTACAGTCAAGCACATGCGTATGTGGCGATTTTATTTTTCGAAGGCTCCGGAGGCAGTGACGACCTAGTCACAGCCGGCGGCTAATCGTCACGTCGCCACCAACCGGAGCCAAAGGCAGCAGCCCCAACCAATCGGGGGCGCTGCCTTTTGTCGTATCTACAGCCAAAATGCGCAACTAATCACCCAGAGAAAAGAGACCTCAGATGACCCCTCCAACTTCCCTCGAAGCCCCCGCCTCGACCGCGAACCGCCGCGTCGTAGCCTTCCACGACCTGCCCTCCCCAGAAGAGGTCATGGCCAAACAGCCACTGACCCCGAACCTAGTTAACGAAGTGGAGCAGTCGCGACTCGACATCGCTCGCATCATCGCCCGTGAAGACGATCGTCTGCTGGTCGTTGTCGGCCCGTGCTCCATCCACGACCCCGAGGCCGCCATCGACTACGCCCGCCGCCTGAAGGCCACCGCCGATGAGCTCGACGAGGACCTACTGGTCGTCATGCGCGTCTACTTCGAAAAGCCGCGCACCACCGTCGGCTGGAAGGGACTCATCAACGACCCCGACCTGGATAGCTCCTTCAAAATCAACAAGGGCCTGCACATGGCCCGCGAGGTACTCATCGAGGTCCTGCGCACCGGCCTGCCCGCCGGCGCCGAATTCCTCGAGCCCAACAGCCCGCAGTACATTTCCGACGCCGTCTCCTGGGGTGCAATTGGTGCGCGCACCACGGAGTCGCAGGTCCATCGTCAGCTCGCTTCCGGACTTTCCGTGCCCATCGGCTTCAAGAACGGCACCGACGGCAACGTCCAGGTCGCCGTGGACTCGCTGGTCTCCGCAGCAAACCCGCACTTCTTCTTCGGCATGAACGACCAAGGCCGCGCCGCCGTTGTCGAAACCGCCGGCAACCACAACTGCCACATCATCCTCCGCGGTGGCACCTCCGGCCCGAACTGGGACGAAGAATCGCTTAACGACGCCGAAGCGCGCCTGAACAAGGCCGAGCAAACCGTCAGCATCATGGTGGATGCCTCCCACGCCAATTCCGGAAAATCCGAGGTGCGCCAGGCCGAGGTCGTTGAGGAGCTCGGCAAGCTCATCGGGGGCGGCGACGAGCGCATCACCGGCATCATGATGGAGTCCTTCCTCGAAGCCGGCGCGCAAAAAATTACCGATGGTCGTAAGGGCCTCGTATACGGCAAGTCCGTCACCGATGCGTGCATGGATTGGGAAACCACCGACCGGCTGCTGCGTACGCTTGCGGCAGAAGTTCGGAAGCGTCGGCAGGCACGCGACTAAGCACAAAGTGGCCGTGCCCATTGGGTAGGGTTACATATGTGAAAGAAAACCAGCCGTCCTCACTCCGGCGGATCGCCTATCCGCTCTACGAGCGCAAACTAGCCCAAGAGCTAGAAGGAAAACCTCGCCCCAAGCACGTTGCCATCATGGCCGATGGCAACCGCCGCTGGGCGAGGGAGGCTGGATTCACCGACGTCAGCCACGGCCACCGCGTCGGCTCCCGCAAAATCGCAGAATTCGTCGGCTGGTGCGCCGAGCAGGAAATCGAGCTGGTCACCATCTACCTGCTCTCCACCGAAAACCTCGGGCGAGACCCCGAAGAGCTGGAATTACTGTTCGACATCATCGCCGACGTCGTCGACGAATTGGCGCAATCGCCTAACGACGTGCGCCTGCGCATGGTCGGCCACCTCGAGCTCCTTCCGGAAAGAATGACCGCCCGGCTGCGTCACGACGAAGAAGTCACCGCGAACAACACCGGCATCCAGGTCAACATCGCCGTTGGCTACGGCGGCCGGCAGGAAATCGTCGACGCAGTACGCAGAATCATCCGGGAATCAGTCGCCGAGGGAATCGATGCTTCCGAGCTTGAGGAGCGCATCACCACCGATGCCATTTCTCGCCGCCTCTACACATCCGGACAACCGGACCCCGATCTAGTCATCCGCACTTCCGGAGAACAGCGGCTCAGCGGCTTCCTCCTCTGGCAAACCGCCTACTCCGAGATTTGGTTCACCGATACCTACTGGCCCGAGTTCCGCCGCATCGACTTCCTCCGCGCACTTCGAGACTTTTCGCAGCGCTCGCGCCGCTTCGGCAAATAACCTCCCTACATCCGGAAAAATTTCCGGATGTTAGAGTTTGCGCATCCGGACCCTCGAAACCTTGTGGTCCCGCGACTTCGTCAGAACTAATGACGCCCGCACTCGAGTCGGCAAAATGTTTTCCGTAAGGTTCGGCAAGTTCACCTGCTGCCAAATGCGTCGGGCTACCTCGGCCGCAGCTTCGTCGTCAAGCGTGGCGTAATCCGCGAAGTGCGCGCCCGGAGCGCGAAACGCTGTCTGGCGGAGACGGAGGAAACGGCTGATGTACCAACGCTCGATGTCCGCGCGCGGGGCATCGACGTAGACACTGAAATCGAAAAGATCGGAAATCATCAGCGTCGGGCCCGTCTGCAAAACGTTGAGCCCCTCGAGAATGAGAATGTCCGGACGGTCAACATCGACGAACTCATCCGGCACCCGGTCATAGAGCGTGTGTGAATACACCGGCGCCTTCACATGCCGCGCCCCCGACTTCACCGCCGTGACAAACCGCATCAACGCACGCTGATCATACGACTCCGGATACCCCTTGCGCTGCATAATCCCACGGCGATTCAATTCCTCAGAAGGGTAGAGGAAGCCATCAGTAGTAACCAAGTCCACCCGCGGATTAGTCTCCCAGCGCTCGAGCAGCACCTGCAGCAAACGCGCCGTCGTTGACTTGCCGACCGCCACCGAACCCGCGACGCCGATAATAAACGGCACCGACGCCCCCTTCGAAGGATTTTCCCCAAGGAAGTTCGACGTTACGGCGTTCAGCTCCCGATGCGCCGCCACACGCATGTGAATCAGACGAGAAAGCGGAAGATAGACCTCGGCGACTTCGTCCAGGTCGATGTTTTCACCGATACCGGAAAGTCGTTCAGCTTCCTCTTCCGTCAGCACCAGAGGCATATTCTTGCGCATTTCGCGCCACTGCTCGCGTTTGAACTCGACGTACGGGCTGGGGGATGTTGCGCGCGTCATACTTCCAATTGTGCCAAGGGGGTGCCGAAAACCGGAAAACGAGTCAATAAAGGGGGCATACCTGAATGGTGCTGCTTTCGTGGTTTGCCCCATAAAGGGCTAGCATGGCCTGTGGCATTGAAGTTTCATTGAAAGGTCGAAAACCTACTCATGACCGGGTCTAACAATAACGATGTCCGCTACCAATCGCTGCGTGAACTCGATCCCGACCTCGCAGAGGCAATGGCAGGGGAGCTCTCTCGTCAGCGTGACATGCTCGAAATGATTGCCAGTGAGAACTTTGTTCCACGTGCAGTGCTGCAAGCTCAGGGCTCGGTTCTGACCAACAAGTACGCCGAAGGCTACCCGGGTCGTCGTTACTACGGCGGCTGCGAATACGTCGACGTCGTCGAGGACATGGCACGCAACCGTGCCAAGGAGCTCTTCGGCGCTGAGTTCGCCAACGTTCAGCCACACGCAGGTGCGCAGGCAAACGCTGCCGTTCTGCATGCGCTGATCAACGCCGGCGACAAGATTATGGGCCTCGACCTGGCACACGGCGGTCACCTGACCCACGGCATGAAGCTTAACTTCTCCGGCAAGCTCTACCACGTCGCCGCATACGGTGTGGACAAGGACACCATGCGGATCGATATGGACAAGGTGCGTGAGCAGGCGCTCGCAGAAAAGCCGGATGTTCTCATCGCAGGTTGGTCGGCGTACCCGCGCCACCTCGACTTCGAAGCTTTCCGTTCCATCGCCGATGAGGTCGGTGCGAAGTTGTGGACGGACATGGCGCACTTCGCAGGCCTGGTTGCCGCCGGTCTGCACCCGTCGCCGGTTCCGCATTCTGACGTTGTGTCGACTACCGTTCACAAGACCCTCGGTGGTCCTCGTTCGGGCATGATTTTGGCTAAGCAGGAGTACGCCAAGAAGCTGAACTCCGCTGTTTTCCCGGGGCAGCAGGGGGGTCCGCTGATGCACGCCATCGCCGGCAAGGCCGTGGCGCTGAAGATTGCTGGTACCGAGGAGTTCAAGGAGCGCCAGGAGCGCACTCTGGCTGGTGCCCGCATTCTGGCTGAGCGTCTCACCGCTTCCGACTGCGCCGAGGCTGGCGTCGATGTTCTCACTGGCGGCACCGATGTCCACCTGGTTCTGGCGGATCTGCGCAATTCTGAGATGAACGGCCAGGAGGCCGAGGATCTGCTCCACGCTGTTGGCATTACCGTCAACCGCAATGCTGTTCCGTTTGACCCGCGTCCTCCGATGGTTACATCCGGACTTCGTATCGGTACTCCGGCGCTGGCCACCCGTGGTCTCGACGAGAAGGCCTTCACCGAGGTCGCCGATGTCATCGGTACTGCTCTCGCCGCCGGCAAGAATGCGGATGTTGACTCCCTGCGTGCTCGTGTTTCGAAGATTGCTCAGGAATTCCCGCTTTACGACGGCATCGAGGACTGGAACCTCATCTAATTCTGCGTTTTTGCAGCGCAAGTACCCGTTCTAGCAGTGCGCTAGGACGGGTTTTCCCGTACATCCGGGTTTTGGTCCGGAGGTGGTGGCTCCGGCCCGAGCTGTTTCGTCGTGCCTGCCCGGTATCCGGCGTAGGACCTCCCGGACATTGATGTCACGAATGAGTTGCTAAACAGCGGCGGCCGAGTCTTGTCAGGTGGGCGCCATCGAATATGTCCGGATGTGGGGATGCGTTCGAGGTGGCCGTTGCGTCCTTCCCGGTCGTCGTCGTTAAGCCCGTTGTGTTCGCGGCAGACCATGGTGAGGTTGTCCAGCGTGGTTGTGCCGCCGTGTTTGTGGGCGACTAGGTGGTGCGCTTGTCCGCTATAGGCGGGGCGTTCACAGCCGGGCCAGGCGCAGATGGGGTTGTCGATGAGCATCGCGATGCGCTGCTCTTCAGTCGCCAGGCGGGGGTTGCCGATGGGAAATAAGTCCGTAATGGCGCTGTGTTCGTCGTAAAGCACGGCCCACCCGGTGTCGGCGAGTAGGGCGTTGAGGAAGACGTCGGGGGCGAGCGCAGAGCCGTTGGTGGTGGCGGCGAATCGCGGGCTGTAGTCGATGAGGTCTTGTGCGGTGATGATGATGGCGGGTTGGTAGCGCATTTCATCGAGCTTGTCGACGGGCGTTGCGGCATCGGCATGCTCGAGGCGCTCGGCAAGCGCTTGGCCGACGCAGCGGTCGTGGGAAAACTCCGGATGGGACTTCCGGATTTCTGCGGCACGGATGGTAAGCGGCGACAGGAGATTGTCGAGCATATCCGAGGGGCCGGAGATGTGGAAGTGCTTCATTCCCCGGATGTCTACCTTCCGGGAAAATCGGGCGCGCAGATGCTGGGGTGGCTCGTCTTCGGTGTTGAGCTCGGTGAGAGTTTCCCGCATGTAGAGATCGAGTTCTTCGAAGCCGAGGCGTTCGGCGGCAGCGACGAATGTGAGGCGGAGGTTGTCGTGGAGTTCGGCGTTGTTGGCTTGGCGGCTGCGCTTGTCGATAAGCACGCAGGTGTCCAGGCTGAGGCCGAGCTGGCGCGCAAGGGCGGTGGCATCTTCGCGGGCTTTGGTGTTTTCCTCGGTGTCAGCGGGTTGGAGGTAGTGGGCGGCGACGCGTAGCAAAAGCCGGAGGCGCGCCGGGTCAAGGCCGAGGGTTGCCGCCAGGTGGGAGGTGGCGTCGTGGCCGTCGGGACGCGCGGCGTGGAGTTCCGCCAGCGTGTCCATTCCGCGCGAGGCCAGTGCGGCGAGCGTCCCAAGAACTGTCATGCCTTTGAAGGTAAAAGTCCGGATGTAGGGGGACAACGCCTATGGGGGCAGGCTGTGGATAAGTCAGCCGGTTTAGCAGTTATCCACATCCGGACTTTTCACCGCGCAAACGCAGCGCAGCTGCACCGCCGTACCGCCGCACCACGCGCTGCCGTCTGTTACGCCCCGAAGTCACGCAGGGCGCTGCCGGTGAGGCGGAAGGTGTCCCATTCGTCCATGGGGAAGGCGCCGAGGGAGCGGTAGAAATCGATGGAGGGTTGATTCCACTTCAGGACGCACCACTCGACACGTGAGTAGCCTCGCTCCACGGCAATTCGCGCGAGGTTCTGCAGCAGTGCTTTGCCCTTGCCCGTGCCGCGTGCCTCGGGACGGACGTAGAGGTCTTCGAGGTAGATGCCGTGGGTGCCTTCCCAGGTGGAGTAGTTGAGGAACCACAGTGCAATGCCGTCGAGGCGCGGGCTGCCTCCAACACCGCCAACACCGCCAGCAACACCACCAACACCGCCATCACCGCCACCGGCGCTGTCGTCCAAATTTCCGGATGTGGAGTCGACGACGTGGCAGAAAATCGCAGGGTTGTCCCCGAAGAGCTGTTCGCGCAGGCGCTCGGGGGTCAGTCGGACGGCATCGGGTTCTTTTTCGTAGGCCGCCAGGTCTTTGATGAGGTCGACGATCTCGTGGACGTCGTCAGGCGTGGCGGGGCGTGGAAGTGTCATGTGTCCCTTGTTACTCGCGGCGGGTGATTTGGTGCAAAAGTGCGTCCGAGGCGGGGGAGATTGCGATAACCTGCGAAGTTATGAGCAACGTTACTCAAGACTTTTCCGACGGCATTCTAGCCATCACCATCGACCGCCCGGATGCCTATAACTCCCTGGATAAGAATCTTCGCTTGGAGCTGAAAGCCGCTTTTGAGCGTGCGCAGGAGCCGGATGTGCGCGCTGTTATCCTGCTCGGCGGGCCGAAGGCGTTTTGTACGGGCCAGGATTTGAAGGAGCACATTTCTGACCTGCAGTCCGGCGCCGGCATGGGCAAGGTTGTCGAGGAGTACAACCCGATGGTCGCGGAGCTGACCGCGATTAACGTTCCGGTTATTGCAGCTATCGAAGGTGCTGCGGCGGGTGCCGGCTGGTCGTTGGCGCTGCACTGTGATTTCCGTATCGCGGGCCCGAAGGCGTCGTTCAAGGCGGCGTTCCCGTCGATTGGCCTGGCCACGGACTGTGGCATGTCGGCGCTGCTGCCGCGTATGGTCAGCGACGCGAAGGCGCGTGAGCTGTTGTTCTTCGATAAGAAGGTGCTTGCCGACGAGGCCCTGAGCCTCGGCCTGGTCACCGAAGTGGTGGATAATCCAGCGACTCGGGCACGCGAGTTGGCTGCCCAGTTTGCGGCGGGGCCGACGGCCGCGCTGAAGGAGATTAAGGCTCTGCTGCGCCGGGATACCTTGGCTGCTGCTGCGGCGGAGGCGGACGCGCAGGCTCGTTTGGCGGTCTCGGCCGACCATAAGGAAGCGGTGGCCGCGTTCTTGGAGAAGCGACCACCGCATTTCGTAGGTGAGTAAGACAGATACCTGGAGTGGCAGGGGAGAGATAGTAGTGAAGAACTACTGCTCTTCCTGTGCTCCTAGTACTTCACTGGTGAGCTCTGGGTGATCTCCCAGCTCACCGGAAACCTCGTCAGGGTGCTTGGATAGGCTGACCAGCGAGACTGCCAGACCGCCCCAGATGACGATGATGAACAGTGCCATCATGACAATTGCGATACCGGACATTTGGCTTAAACCTCCTCGGTTTCCGGAGTGTGCTTGCGTGGCAGGTGTGAGGACCGCTTGAAATCTGGCGTCACACCGAAGTCCGAGCCCGGAGGGCCATCGAGACGGTGTTGGCCGCGCCAAGGCAGGATGGCCATAATCAGAGCGCCGATGAGAATCACGCCGATGACACCCCAGCCAAAGATGTCGATTTGGGTGTCGGAGTAGCCTTCGTAGTTTTCCTGGAAAAGTCCAATGAGCTCCTGGAACAGGATGACGGCGAGAATGACCGGCGTGATGTTTCCGACGAAGATCTGCCACATGGTGCCGACCTTGAACGAGGAGACGGCGTTGAGGTGCATGGCGAACTCGTTGGTGCGGCGCAGGATCCAGTCGATTGCGATGATGGTCAGCAGTGCAACCAGGACGATACCGACGTTGTTGGTGAACTTATCGACAATGTCGAGGGTTACCAGACCTGAGGTGGTCGGGAAGGCCAGCAGCGAGATGACGGCCATGGCGCCACCGACGGTGAGGGTGGCCTGGACGCGGCCGAGGTTCAGCTTGTCCTTTACTGCGGAGACAACGACCTCGAGCAGCGACATCAGGGAGGTCACACCGGCGATTGCCAGGGAGAGGAAGAACAGCAGCCCGAAGACCGAACCGATGACCTTGGGCATCTCAGAGATGACCGTCGGGAATGCGATGAAGGCAAGACCAATACCGGAGGTTGCGACCTCGTCAACGGCCTCACCCGACTGCGCTGCCATGAAGCCCAGGGTGGCGAAGACACCGATACCGGCGAGAACCTCGAAGGAGGAGTTTGCGAACGCGGTGACCAGGCCGGAGCCGGTGAGGTTCGTGCGTGGCTTCAGGTAGGAGGCGTAGGTCAGCATAATGCCGAAGGCCACGGACAGGGAGAAGAAGATCTGGCCGTAGGCGGCAATCCATACGCTGGAGTCAGTCAGTGCGGACCAGTCTGGGGTGAAGAATGCATCCAGGCCCTTTGCAGCGCCGTCGAGCGTCAGGGAGTAGATGACCACTGCGACGAAGAGGATGGTCAACAGTGGGATGAAGATAATCGAGACCTTGCCGATGCCCTTGTCCACACCAGCGGCCAGAATGCCGATGACGAGTACCCAGACAATGAGCAGGACGATGGAAATCGAGGGGACGAAGTCCAGAGAGAAGACGCTCTCGGTGTCCACTTGGAGGAAGTCCTTCATGAAGTGGGTCTCGGCATCTGGGCCCCAGCTCTTGCGGATGGACTTCCAGGCGTAGATGAAGGACCACGCGATAATAACGGCGTAGTAGACGGTAATGAAGAAGGCGATACCGACCTGGATCCAGCCGATTGGCTCAGCCCAGGGCTTGATCCGACGCATCGACTTCGGTGCGGACCCGCGGAAGCGGTGTCCGATGGCGAAGTCGAGGAAGAGCAGTGGGATACCTGCGGTCAGAAGTGCGACCAGGTAGGGGATAAGGAAAGCGCCACCGCCGGAGTCATATGCGACATAGGGGAAACGCCAGATGTTTCCAAGCCCGACTGCCGAGCCGATAGCGGCGAAAATGAAGGCTGCTCGGGTGGAAAACACCTCCCTTCGCTGAGGGGTAGCGGTCGAGTTGGTTGTGCTCATACCTCTGGAACTCCAATCCTTCATCTCCGGTCACGCGCTCGCGCGGCCTAGGAGGGAATTTGGTGAAGTGCATCACCATTACCTAACAGAATCTTAGTATATGAGATGGGCATCTCATTGTATAGTTTCGGTTTTGTAGGGGGTAATGTTTTTTGGTGAGGGGTATGGCACAGGGGAAGGGAGCTCTAATCCAGCCTCGTAAATAATCGCCAGCCACCTACTTTGAGGTATGCAAAAACCCCGCCAGGAAGACCTGACGGGGTTTGGGGCGAATCGGCTAGACCGACGTGCGCTGTTTACTCTGCGCCGCCCTTGGCGATACGACGGAAGATGATCTCCTTCATGATCTCGTTGGTGCCACCGTAAATGGTCTGGACCTTGGAGTCGAGGTAGTGAGTGGAGATTGGGTACTCGAGCATGAAGCCGTAGCCGCCGAACATCTGCAGGCAGCGGGTAACGATGTCCTGCTGCTCCTCGGTGGTCCAGTACTTGGCCATGGAAGCACCGGTCTCGTCCAGCTGGCCAGCGTTGTGGGCCATAACGGCCTGGTCAACGAAAGCCTGCAGGGCGGTGACGCGGGTGGCGATGTCAGCCAGGTAGTGGCCGTGGACCTGGTGCTGGATAATCGGGCGACCGAATGCCTCGCGCTCCTGAGCGTACTTGTAAGCCAGGGTCCAGGCGCGGCGGGAAGTTGCGACAGAGCCGCAAGCCAGGGTCAGGCGCTCGTGAGCGAGGTTGGTGCGCAGGTAGCCGAAGGCAGCGCCCTCTTCGCCGAGCAGGTTCTCGGCCGGAACGCGGACGTTGTCGAAGTTGAGCTCAGCGGTGTCCTGAGCCTTCAGGCCGACCTTCTGCAGCGGGCCAGCCTTGGTGAAGCCCTCGAGATCAGCGTCGACGATGAACATGGAGACGCCAGCGCGGCCCTTGGATGGGTCGGTGATAGCTGCGACGAGAGCGAAGTCGGCCATCATGCCGTTGGAGATGAAGATCTTGGTGCCGTTGAGGACGTAGTGGTCGCCGTCCTTCTTGGCGAAGGTGCGCATACCTGCCAGGTCAGAACCGGCGCCCGGCTCGGTCATAGCGAGGCAGCCGATGGTGTCGCCGGCGTTCATGGAAGCCAGGTACTTCTGCTTCTGCTCTTCGTTACCGAACTTGGCCAGGTACGGAGCGACCAGGTCGTTGAGAACGCCGAAGGAAACGACGATGGAGCCACAGTCAGCGTTGGAGAGCTCCTCGTTCAGGACCTGGTTGTAGCGGAAGTCCATCTCTCCGCCGCCGCCGTATGCCTCCGGAGTGGACATACCAATCAGGCCCAGCTCGCCGGCCTTCTTGAAAATCTCGCGGTCCGGCTGACCTTCCTTGTGCCAGCGCTCTACGTTCGGGGTGATTTCCTTCTCGACGAAGCCGCGAACCATGTCGCGGAACATGTTGTGCTCTTCTTCGAAGTGAGTACGGGGCAGAAAGTCCTTCATGACATGCTCCTAGAAGTATTGTCGTGGAATTTTTGTCTTAAGGCCTTTTCGTACGTCGCAGATAAACGCTGCAGATAAACGCGATGGCCTCGGTTCATCGTCATAGTGACTATGACTGTTGTACCCCATTATGCATGAGTGTGATGAGAGACACTTGTTTTTTTAAAAGTTTTTTCCCGATTGATGACGTGAAATCGCTTGACGACGGATATTGTGCCCAACCTTCCCGGAAAACTACCCCCGTTGCGGTTGGAGGTTGCTATTGAATCCAGACTATCCTCGACAGTCGGCAATGTTAGGTAATGCTAACCTACAAAGCCAGGTGAATGGCTATTTTTGTCATATCTGACAGGCGGGACCCTGGGGCTTTGGGGTCGATAGGGTAGGCGTTTTGGATGGTCATCATGGGGGTGATTAACGAAACATTCTCGTTTTCTTATTCCCATTAGTGCTGGTGGTAGTTAGTATGAGCATCAGGTGGAGACCGGTTCCCTTGATTATCCGAGCTTCTTCCACTGCAGTCATAGCAACCTCCAATTGCACTCGAAAAAATGACGCGACCTGTGCGCCGTCCCCGTGGAATGGACAGCGAGCAGGTCGCGTTATTTTTATTTTTTATTGCTGCGATTAGGGGTTAAGTAAGGGTTAAGTAGCAAAAAGTGTGTCCGCTCGGCGTGTTGCGGGGCGGGCACACCGTTTGTTACTTCATGGGGCCTTTT
>NZ_JASPJP010000022.1:0-18886 GCF_030232615.1 Corynebacterium sp. MSK035 | reverse complement strand
AAAGGCCCCATGAAGTAACAAACGGTGTGCCCGCCCCGCAACACGCCGAGCGGACACACTTTTTGCTACTTAACCCAACATAAACGCAGTCGACTAAGCAAAAGCAAGCACCCACCAACGGAATCGTTGGTGGGTGCTTGCTTTATTGAAATAGAAACGCTTTGCGGAAAATACGACAGCGGTTAGCTTGCGCTAGCTGTCGCGACCAGCGCCTGAGGCCCATTCCTCCCAGTCAGAGTAATAGTCGTCTCGATCGGACTCGTTCGACTTGCCGACGAGTTCCCGCTGCAGACGTTCCAAATCCATTTCTGGTGAATCGTACTTGAGCTGACGGGCAACCTTCGCCTGCTTTGCTTTCGCACGGCCGCGACCCATGGCCTGACCCCCTTGTGTAATCCGTGGGACGGCACGGGGATACGGCCGACCCACTTATGTCTTATTGCGTTAATTCCTGTAAGACACCATAGCCGATTTTTAGACGAAGGGGTTACGCGGGGAGGCCCATAGTGGGTTGTGTCCTCGCGCTCAGGCAACTCAATATGTGTAGTGACCTGGGGAAATATCCTTTCTGAAAAAGAATGGAAAAAGTTATTTTTTCACCACTCTGTCTGGTGGCTTTACCTATTTCCTGTTACCTATTTCCCTCGCAGGCGGTTGATGGCCACACGGCCCGGCGGCAGCTGCTCAACGCGGTCGATGGAGGAGGGGTCGACGGCCACGGCGCAGTCACCCACCACAAGGCCCTCGCGCTCCTGAGCTGAGCGTTTAAGCAGCGCCAATGCAATCGGGCCGTAATCGGCATGTTGCACGACGGTGCCCACGCGGCCCACGGCGCGCTTGCCCATCATCACTGGATCGCCGGTTTCCGGCAGCGTGGCCGAGCCGTCGAGCTGCAGCATCACCAAAACTCGTGGGGAGCGACCAACATTGTGGACACGTGATACCGTCTCTTGGCCGCGATAGCAGCCCTTGTCCAAGTGCACGGCAGCCGTGTCGAATTCAGAGGCGATCCAGCGCGGAGCCTCATGCGGAATCATCTTCTCGTCTACGTCGATTCCCAGCTCTGGGCGCAAGGAGACTACGCGTTCGGCCTCCCAGCCCATCAGACCAACGGGGGAAGCGCCAGCAGCTACCAACGCGTCCCAAGCGCCGACTACATCCTGTCGGCGCACGAGCACATCCACACGCCCGCCGCGTGGCCACGGCAGGTGCCGGACGTAGGAATGTCCCACAGTCGTAGCTTTGCCCACCTGCGGGAATGCGAGGCCAGCGGCTACCAGTACCTCAGGGGCATTCGGCCCCATGACGGAAATAATCGCCCGTTCTACTTCAGCAATTTCCACCTTGGACCAGAACACCATCATGTTCAGGTACTTCAACAGGGAGTCGAAGCCAGCAGGGGGCACATCGATAAGCACGGAATCGTCCAAAACAGTCAACGTCATGTGATGGAGAACGTGACCGTTTGCATCCAGGTTCAGTGCTTCAGTGACAGTGCCGGGAGCGGCTTCGTCGACCTTCTGCGAAAAAAGTGTGTTGAGGTAGGTCAGGCGATCCTCGCCAGTGACCTCAATAACGCGGTAGTACGAGCGATCTACTACGCCGCAGTCCTCCTGCAGATGACGTTGCTCTACCAGCGGACGGCCGTAGTGCCATGCCACGCTAGCTTGCCCTGCGGTTTGCTCAACGGTTTTCGCTGAGTTTCCGTCTGGGGCGTTCTCTGAGGCCTTCTCCAAACCTTCCATCTGTCCGCCCAGTTCGAGGGCAGCGGCGCCAGCCACGTGAGACATCAAAGGACTTACATACTCAACACTCACTCCCTCATGTTAACCAGAAATCCTCAAATTAAGCATGGATTAAGCTTGTGTGTATGACGGATTCGCTTTCTTCTCTAGTGCTTATCGACGTCTTCGCAGACGGCGGCCCGATTGCTGTCGAGGCAGGACAGCCGTTCCTCTACGCGGATGATCTCGGAGCTATTCGCGGCGACGGAGTTTTTGAAACACTCCTGGTCAGGGGTGGTCATACCTGTAATACCGACCGGCATGAGAAGCGATTCGCATCGTCAGCGCTAATGCTGGATTTGCCAACCCCAGATCTGCAGCAGTGGCGGGCGGCTACCGAGGTCGCACTACAGGAGTTGCGCGATAGGTCAATTGAGGGGGATGCGACGTTGCGGTGGGTGTACTCGCGTGGTCGCGAGTCCACCGGAGAGCCGACTGGCTACGTTTTGGCTAGCTCCGCGGAAAAGGTGGCGGAAAACCGTCTGAAGCCGGTATCGGTCATGCTTGCAGAGCGCGGTTTCTCGCTCGACCTTGGCTCCCGTGCACCGTGGGCGCTCATCGGCGCGAAAACGTTGTCATACGCAGCTAATATGGCCGCTTTGCGCTATGCCAAGTCCAAGGGGTTTGACGATGTCATCTTCACCTCCGCAGAGGGCAAGCTCTTGGAAGGCCCAACATCGACCATCATCGTTCAGCGCGGCAATGAGCTGCTGACTCCCAACCCCGGTGAAGGAGTGCTGCCGGGCACAACTCAGGCAGCGCTGTTTGAAACAGCCGCCAACTGCGGCTGGAAAGTCACCCCGACGGTCCTGGTGCCCGGGGACCTATTCACCGCCGATGCGGTATGGCTGGTGTCTTCGGTGCGTATCGCGGTCGTGGTTAAGTCCATCGATGGTGAGCCCATCCGGCAGCCGGATGCAATCGCGGAAAAGGAATTCCGCGACCTGTGTGACAAGGCGCTGGCGACGCAGTAGGGCCCCACAACGCCCGTCGTAAAGCGGGGAGAACCTAGCCCGCGTAGCGCTTGAGCTGCGCGGACATGCGGGGAGCGAACTCCTCATCCCGCAGGCGCTCGTCTACCCACCCGAGATCATTGTTCGGCATCAGACCGTAGAGGCGCTTGCCCGGGCCAAGGGATGCAGGACCGGTAGCAGTGACCATTGTGGAGGCTGCCTGCAGTTCCCATGCACGCTCGGAAACCGGCTTGCCGTAGTAGATCTCAGTGACGCCGGTGGAGTGGACGCAGATGAACTCAATCTCGTCCTCGTTGTTAATGCGCCAAAATCCTGTTTCGCGCTGGTCAGGGCCGGTCGGCTTGCCTTCTTCGTCCAGCTTCCAGATGCGCGACTCATACTTCAGGTAGTTCTCGCCATCGTGGCTGAAAATGAGCTGCTGGCCGAAGTTGTACTCGCCGTCGACGACAGTGTTCGCCTGCCCCTCACCGCGCCACACGCCGACCAGCGGCAGTAGTGCCAGCAGGCCGTCGTGAATATTCGGGCCGAAGCGCAGATTCGCGGTCTCGTCGGGGATCGGGAGCCCCTCAAGCTCAGTGATGTTGCGCGTAGCGGTGCTCTTGGCCTGTTCGGCCGCGCGGTTGATGGCCTCGTTGCCGTCGAGGCGAGGGGCTTCCGCAGCTGCAGGCTCCTGTGCAGCGGCGTCTGTCTGGTTGCTGCCATTCTTCTCGGTCATGCTTCACACTCTACCGCTGAAGCTCTTGTGGCCATGTATGGGCTGTTGTCGCATGGTGCTAACGCTGCACCGACGCTTAACGGCGATGCTTGACGACGGCCTTAGCGACGCACCCGACAGTTCTTCTCCGGCAGCTTCTCCGTGGATTGAGCTGACGCCTCGGCATCCTGCTGGGATGTCGGCGGCATGAAGTTTGTTGGCGACACGGTGCACAGAATCTGTTCGCCTTCGATGGTGATAGAACCGCCCGACACGTACACGCGAGTCGCCGGCATGCCCATCGGTATATCTGAATCCCGCAGTGTCAGAGCGAAGGTGTCCATAATGTGCTGCGTATCAGCCTCAGACAGCTCAGGTTTGACGTGGTTCTTAGAATCCGTTGGGGACGAGGGCGCAGAAATAATCTCCATCGGCGTAATGACCACGTCGCGGCTGACAATGCGCAACTTCGCCGTAACCTGGGTTTTTCCCTGCCATCCGGCTGGCGTGGCCTCGAAGATAGCCTCGGTCTCCCAGCCGCCGGTGGGGGAGGAGTCCTTCAGGCTCTGGATGCTCAAATCGGTCAGTCCCAGCTTGTTTCCCAGAGAGACTCCGTCGAGCGAGAGCTTAGTGAAGTACTGCTTCGTCGGCGATTCTGGGAAATTACCGCTGAGCACTGCCGATGCCGGGATCTTAACGTTGGAAGCTCCGTACTCCAGAGATACCAAGCCGAAGTCGGGCACCTCGACATCGCGGATGCGCGAGGTTACGGAGCTCCACTTACCCGTAACAAAGGAAGACAAGTAGGCCTTGCCACCAATGGCGACGTATGGGGTCATCTCCAGCTGAGCAGTCTCCTGAATATGCTCGGAGAGCTTGTACTCCGCATGGCTGGCGAAGCCCATGTCGGTGGCGACTACCAGCGCGGCAACGGCGAGGATAGAGCCACCGATCTTCTTCTGTCGTCGGGAAATGGACACACTCTATTAGTACCCCATCGCTTTTGGCTCAGACGACATCGGGGAAGTGTTGAATTCGCTGCTGTGTATAGGGTGGGGCGTATGAACGTAACCGAACTGCTTGACGTAGACACCACCGTCGCCAGTACGCTGCTGCAGCACGCCCACTCCACCGACGGCGTGGAGGCGTTCGGCGAGGCTTTCGTCCGAGGGCTTGACGACGACTCTTTCGGGCATCGACACTTTGCGATTATTGAGAACGACCGTTACTTGGGCCTGGCAGCCGTTGCGCCGGATGCAGTGGAGATGGTTGTTGATCCGGAGTTTCGTAAGCAAGGAGTCGGGGCGAAGCTGCTTGCGCACATCGATGCTGAGGTTGGCGAGCGCCTGCCTATCTGGGCTCACGGTGATGTTGCCGGTGCCAGCCGTTTGGCAGAGTTGACGGGACGCAAGGTCGTCCGCGAGCTGTTGCAGATGTCCATTTCGGGCTCAGCGTTGGAGAAGGCGGCGGGGGACGTCGATAAGCGTGATGATGTTGAAGCGCTAACCCTGACTGCGGCACGTGCGAAGTGGGGTGAGGCGGCCGTGGATCGGGCGTGGTTGGCTGTGAATAACGAGGCGTTTGACTGGCATCCGGAGCAGGGTGGTTGGTCGCAGCCACAACTCGATCGAGCTCGAAACGTGCAGTGGTTCGACCCGGAGGGCGTTTTCTTTGCTGCGGATGTGGCCGGGGCGCGCGACAGTGCGGAGGAGATTTGCGGTTTCCACTGGACGAAGTGGCACGCCGAGGAGTCTGTGCCAACTGGTGAGGTGTATGTGATCGGGCTGAGCTCGAAGGCACGCGGACGTGGCCTGGGGCGATGGCTGACCAATGTTGGGCTTTCCTATCTCCGGAACCGGGGAGCGGAAAAGGTAATTCTCTATGTGGAAGGCGACAATGCGCCGGCAGTGCGCACGTACCGTGCGGTCGGTTTCGAGGTGGCCCGCCGTGATGTGATGTACGGTGCGTAGATGCGACGGTTCGGTTTATTGGGGGAGTTATTGAAGGCGAGTTGTTGAAGGGGGAGCTTAGCTTTATCTCAGTTTTAGGTGGTTTTCCTCTGGCGCGGGGGCAATGATTCTTGTGTTTTTGAGGAGATGCTGTCCAATCCTCAGTGTTTCAGGGGCGCATTTTAGGGCCTCTTACAGGGAAAATGAGGATAAATAAAGAATTACTTGCGCCGTTCACCAATTGTTAATGTTCTGAACAGGTTCCGGTTACTATCGGTAGATAGGTTCAGCGCAGTGGACCGGAGTGTGGCGGTTCCACGTGAACTGTTTCACTCATTGTGTAAAACCCCGGAGGATTTACTGTGCTGAAGAAGAACCGTGCGGCATCTGTCATTGGTTTGGCCGCTGTTGCAAGCCTTACCCTGGCTGCTTGTTCTGAAGAGGGCGGCGAAGGCGCTTCTAACGTTGAGGGTCTGGCTGACGTCACCGGTGAGCTGCAGGGCGAGGGCGCTACCTCGCAGCAGCGCGCCATGGATTTGTTTGCCACCAAGTTTGAAGAGACCGGCTCGACCCTGTCGTACAACGCATCTGGCTCTGGTTCCGGTCAGACTCAGTTCATTGCCGGCACCGTTGCTTTCGCTGGCTCTGACTCCCCGCTGAAGGAGAAGGACGGCAAGGACCAGGTCGCAGAGGCTAAGAAGCGCTGCGACGGCAATGAAGCATGGCACCTGCCGATGGTTATCGGTCCGGTTGCCGTTGCCTACAACCTCGAGGGTGTTGACGTCGCTCTGACCCCGGCTCTGGTTGCTGAAATCTTCGACGGCAAGATCACCAAGTGGAACGACCCGAAGATCGCTGAGGTCAACGAGGGTGTCGATCTTCCGGAGAAGGACATCAAGGTTGTCTACCGCTCTGAGGAGTCCGGTACTACTGATAACTTCATGAAGTTCCTGAGCGCAGCTGCTCCGGAGCAGTGGCAGCACGAGGCTTCCAAGTCCTTCCCGACTGCTACTGGCCAGGGTGCTAACGGCTCGGCTGGTGTTGTCAACGAGGTCGCCAACATCGACGGTGCTATCACCTACGTCGAGGCTGGCTTCGCTGAGGACAAGGACCTGGGCATCGCCAAGATGGACTTCGGTCATGGTCCGGTTGAGCTGAACAACGACACCGTCGGTAAGGCTCTGGATTCCGTCACGTTCAAGACTGAGGGTCACAACATGGTTGTTGACACCGACGCTCTGTTCGCAATGGATGAGGAAGGCGCTTACCCGCTGGTTCTGACCACTTACGAAATCGTCTGCTCCGCTGGTTACGACGAGCAGACTCGTGACCTGGTTAAGAACTTCCTGAAGGTTGTTCTGGAAGAGGGCCAGGGCCCAGAGCTCGAAGAGCTGGGTTACATCCCGGTTCAAGGTGAGTTCAAGGACAAGCTGTCCGCAGCGGTTGACGCTATCAAGTAATTCTTTGCGTGCAACGCGGGTGAAAGCAGAGTGAGCTCTGTCGTTACCCCAGTTGGCGCGAGGGTCACTTCAGCCGGCCACGCAGATTTGAGCTGTAGGCCGAAAACCTGACGTAGACCGGTTGGCTTTATATATCGACACCTCAGTTGATTGGGTACCGCTCGTAGAGGGGTACTGAGGCCAATCGGTCTTCATGTGCGTTGAAGCACAAATCACTTCTACTTAGGAAATGAGATCATGAGTTCCTCGACTCCCATTGAAGGGAAGCAGGAGGCTGTAGACAGCAGTCTGTTGCAGTCCTCAGCACCGCAGGTGGATTCCTCCGGCGACGAGAGCTCGGAAGAGCAAGCCATTCAGACCGGCGTTGTTCGTCCTGGTGACCGAATCTTCAAGATTCTGGCGGTAGGATCTTCCGCATTGGTGACTGCTGCCATCATCGCAATTGCAGTGTTCCTGCTCCTGCGCGCAGTTCCGGCAATGTCCCGTAACGAAGCGAACTTCTTCACCTACACCGAACGATGGAACCTGGCGGATACCTCCGCCATGTACTTCGGTATTCCGAACATGTTTCTGGTGACCGTCGCGGTTTCCATCCTGGCGCTGATTCTGGCTATGCCGGTTGCGCTGGGTATTGCCATCTTCCTGACTGCCTATGCTCCAAAGAAGATGGTCAAGCCGCTGGGTTACCTCGTGGATTTGCTGGCCGCAGTGCCGTCGATTGTTTACGGTCTGTGGGGCTTTATGGCTCTCGGTCCGGCCTTGGCTGGTCTGTACGGGTGGTTGGCTAAGACACTGGGCTTTATCCCGATGTTTGCCCTGTACCCAAACTCGCCGGCATTCGAGACCGGTCGAAACCTCTTCACCGGTGGCATTGTGCTGGCAATTATGATTCTGCCGGTTATCGCGGCTACCACCCGTGAGGTCTTTGTTCAGACCCCGCGTGGTCACATTGAGGCATCGCTGGCTCTCGGTGCGACCCGTTGGGAGATGGTCAAGCTGGCTATTCTGCCATTCGGTCGTTCTGGCTTTATCTCCGGCTCGATGCTGGGTCTGGGACGTGCTCTCGGTGAGACGATGGCTCTCTACCTCGTGATCTCCCCGTCCTCGGCATTCCGTGGCTCGCTTTTCGATGGTGGTACCACCTTCGCAACCGCAATTGCTAATGCGGCACCAGAGTTCAATGACAACCTCAAGGCCGGCGCATACATGTCCGCAGGTTTGGTGCTGTTCTTGCTGACCTTCGTGGTCAACTCCGCAGCCCGAATGATTGCGAAGAAGTAGCAAGGTCGTAGGAAAAGAAACGAGAAGTAACAATGACTAGTTCAACTACTGATTCTTCGCCTCACGGCCCTGCAGACATGGTCCCCACCACGGAGTCGGCTTTCACCCAAATTAAGGGTTCCCGCAAGGTGGCAGACAACGTCTCCACGGTCCTCATTTACTGCTGCATGGCTCTTGCCCTGATCCCGCTGGTGTGGGTTCTCTTCGAGCTTGTCGTCCGAGGCACCCCGTCACTGCTGAGTGGTGAGTGGTGGACTGCTTCCCAGCGTGGTGTCACTGTTGGTGCGTCTGCCGGTGGTGTTGCTCACGCAATCGTCGGTACCTTGGTTCAGGCTCTGGTCACGACTCTCATGACCGTGCCGTTCGGTATCTTCGTCGCCATCTACTTGGTCGAGTATGCAGGTAACTCCCGTCTGGGCAAGGTCACCACCTTCATGGTCGACATCCTCTCCGGTGTGCCGTCGATCGTCGCGTCGCTGTTCATCTACTCGATGTGGGTGGTCATGTTCGGCATGAGCCGTTCCGGTTTCGCTGTCTCGCTGGCGCTGGTTCTGCTGATGCTGCCGATCGTTGTGCGCAACACCGAGGAAATGCTGCGCATCGTTCCGCACGAGTTGCGTGAAGCCTCTTACGCTCTGGGTGTTCCGAAGTGGAAGACCATTTTGAAGATTGTGCTCCCGACCGCACTGTCGGGCATCGTCACCGGCGTCATGCTGGCCGTCGCCCGCGTCATGGGTGAGTCCGCACCGATGCTGATCCTGGTTGCAACCTCGCGAATCATCACCTATAACCCGTTCGGCCAGTCGCAGTCCTCGCTGCCGCTGTTCATGCTGGACATGTACAAGGCCGGTAATACCGGTGCGGCATTCGACAAGATGTGGGGCGCAGCGCTCACGCTGGTTCTCATCATTGCCCTCATCAATATCCTGGCGCGCTTCGTATCCGCCAAGTTCTCCGTCAAGAGCAGTTAATGCTGGGCGCCTAACGTCCGCTATTTCAAGGAAGGTTTTTGAAAGACCATGGCTAAGCGCCTAGACCTTAACGATGTCAACATCTACTACGGCGATTTCCACGCTGTGCAGAACGTCGACCTGCACGTCCCGCCGCGTTCCGTTACCGCATTCATTGGCCCGTCCGGCTGTGGTAAGTCCACCGTGCTCCGTTCGCTGAACCGTATGCACGAGGTCATCCCGGGTGCCTACGTCACTGGCGAGGTGCTTCTCGACGGCGAAAACATCTATGGCCCGAAGATCGATCCGGTCTCCGTTCGTAACACCATCGGTATGGTGTTCCAGCGTCCGAACCCGTTCCCGACCATGTCCATCGAGGACAACGTCGTGGCTGGCCTGAAGTTGGCCGGTGTTAAAAACAAGGCTCATCTCCAGGAGGTTGCCGAGAAGTCCCTGCGCGGCGCCAACCTCTGGGATGAGGTCAAGGACCGCCTGGACAAGCCGGGTGGCGGCCTCTCCGGTGGTCAGCAGCAGCGTCTATGCATCGCACGTGCAATTGCAGTTGAGCCGGAAGTTCTGCTGATGGATGAGCCGTGTTCCGCACTGGACCCGATTTCCACCCTGGCAATCGAGGACCTGATTCATGAGCTGAAGGAAGAATTCACCATCGTCATCGTGACCCACAACATGCAGCAGGCAGCTCGTGTGTCCGATCAGACCGCATTCTTCTCCCTCGAGGCAACCGGTAAGCCGGGTCGCCTGGTTGAGGTTGGCCCGACCAAGAAGATCTTCGAGAATCCAGACAAGAAGGAAACCGAGGACTACATCTCCGGTCGCTTCGGCTAAACGCTTTGCGTATGCCGTAATAAGCCAATAAGAGCCCCGTACTTCACGCGTGTTCACGCGAGGTACGGGGTTCTTATTGTTGTTGCAGTTTATGAGATTGCTATGTCGCGCACATGTTTTGCCACCTGATTGTCTAACCGCGGAGGTGATTTGTGCCGGGGAAAACAGTTTTTGTGGCGGGATCAAGCAGTTACTGACTAGGTTTATGTCAGATGAATAGCGGTTACTCACAGTAAAGTGTCATAAACCTAGTCAGTTTCTCGGTTTGAGGCGGTGTTGTGGCTGGGGAGGTGTTTAGCCTGGTGTGGCTTAAAAACGGCTCCACTCCGGCCTAAAAACCCGCGCCCCAGGCCAGCAGCCACCCCCAACATCCCTTCAGCGCAGCCCAAACACCCCCCCCCAACAGCCCAGCCTCCCAACAGCCTGCAGCTTCACGGACCTACATACGCAGGTGACGCTCCAAGGCCTGCAGGCGTTGGTTAAAGCTGCGCTGGTCGCGCTCATCCTCGAGCTTGTCCAGGTAGACATCGCGCTTGTAACCGGTGGCCAGGTAAATAATCCGGGCGGCAACCTCGACAGCGTGATCCGCGTAACGCTCGTAGAAGCGGCTCAGCAGAGTGACATCCACTGTCTGCGCAGGGGAGTGCGGCCAATTATCGTCGTTGGTCAGCGTAAACAGGTGCTGGTGAATGTCATCGATGCTGTCATCGGTCTTATCCAAGGCCAATGCCTGGTCAACGTCGTAGTCGATGAGCACCTGACGGGTTTCGTGCGTCATCTGTTCAGATACGGAGGCCATCTCGCGGAAGAACCCCTCCACGGGCTCTGGTAGTGCCTTGTTCGGGTGGCGACGCCGGGCAACGTTGGCAATATGCACACTCAATGCGCCCATGCGGGAGATGTCCTCGACAATGTAGAGGCCACTGACAATCTGTCGGAGATCACCAGCCACAGGAGCTTCGCGGGCCAACAGCTCGAAGGCTCGCTGCTCCGCATCCTGGCGCAGGTCCTCGAGAGAATCAATCTGGGAAAGAACTGTTTCAGCCGAGACCAAATCAGCCTCGAAGAGGGCCTTGTTCGCAAGCTTGTGCATGGAGCCAACTCGGTCACACATCACAATCAGGCTGTGAGCCAAGTTGTCCATTTGTTCTCGGTAGACAGTGCGCATGCGTTCCATAGTAGGCAATCCTCAACAACGTCGCGCGTTAGTGGGGAGCCCCCAATTACCCCTCGTAAAGTTATGTAAACACTCGCTCAGAACCGAAGCTTAGCCACCGGAGTGCATAATCTCCGCGCCCTCGGGCACGGTGTCGTCCTCCGGGTCGTCCAGCCAGCCCTCCGGCAAGACCACCTTTGCAGGGGACCCCTGTCGGCCGCGGGCGCCGTCGGCGTCCTCCGGGCGGGCGTGGGCGCTGGGGCCGTCGTAAAGCGGTGCGAGAATCTCGTCGAGCGTTGCCAGCGAATCGACGCGCGCAAGAGACTTCCGCACCTCACTGCCGGCAGGGTATCCCCGCAGGTACCAGGCAATGTGCTTGCGCAGGTCGCGGCAGCCCTTACGCTCGCCCTCGTGCTCCACGAGCAGTTCCGCGTGACGACGGATAATCCCCGCGACCTCACCAAATGTTGGTGCCGGCGGCACTTCTTCGCCACGCAGCTCGGCGGACAACTGCGCGAACAGCCACGGGCGGCCAAGGCAGCCGCGACCGACGACGACACCGTCGCAGCCGGTCTCGTCGAGCATTTTGCGGGCATCGGTGGAGGCGAAGATATCGCCGTTGCCAAGCACTGGGATATCGCTGAAGCCGGAGTCGACCATGTGCTCCTTCAGCCGCGCGATCTGCGACCAGTCAGCGTGGCCGGAGTAGCGCTGCGCTGCAGTGCGGGCGTGCAGAGCCACAGCCTGGGCGCCCATCTCGGCGGCGATGCGGCCGGCGTCGAGGTGCGTGTGGTGCTCGTCATCGATGCCGACGCGGAACTTCACGGTCACCGGGATGTCCGTGCCCTCCGTGGCCTTGACCGCTGCGGCGACGATGTTGCCGAAGAGGCGACGCTTATATGGCAGCGCCGAGCCGCCGCCCTTGCGGGTGACCTTTGGTACCGGGCAACCGAAGTTCATGTCGATGTGGTCGGCGAGGTTTTCGTCGACGATCATCTTCGCGGCCTCGTAGGTCCACTTCGGGTCAGTGGTGTAGAGCTGCAGGCTGCGGGGGTTCTCGTCGGGCGCGAAGGTGGTCATGTGCATGGTCTTTTCATTGCGTTCGACCAATGCGCGGGCGGTGACCATCTCGCAGACGTAGAGACCGGAGACCGTGCCTGTACGCTGCAGCTCCTGCTCGCGGCACAGCGTGCGGAATGCCACGTTGGTGATACCGGCCATCGGCGCGAGTACCACGGGGGAGGCGAGCTCAAAGGGGCCGATGTGCATGTGCGCGGACGTGGCATCGGCGGGTGTGGCGGCACTGAGTGGACTCGTGGAGGTATCTAACACGTACAGTATTGTGTCACGCTGAACTGCCGTTTTCGAATCTGTTTTATCTGGCAGATCGGATCGCCCCGGTTAGCGCTGCGTCCGCGGATGCCTGACGACGATC
Source organism: Corynebacterium sp. MSK035 (assembly GCF_030232615.1). Taxonomy (NCBI): domain Bacteria; kingdom Bacillati; phylum Actinomycetota; class Actinomycetes; order Mycobacteriales; family Corynebacteriaceae; genus Corynebacterium; species Corynebacterium sp. MSK035. The sequence goes on along the minus strand of NZ_JASPJP010000022.1, from coordinate 6,357 downwards.
ACCGTTCGGCGCCCCCTCCCACCGGGCAGGTCGGTGGTATTGCGGAGAATTTCCAGGATGTGACTCGACTCCTCGTCGAGGTGTTCAGTGGGCTCGTCGAGAAGCAAAATTGGCGCTGTGCTGACAAGCGCACGGGTGAGAATGAGCCTGCGTCGCTGACCACCCGAGAGACTGTCCGCGCCGCTGTCCAGAATCGTGTCCAGGCCGTCGGGTGCGGCATTGACCCAATTGCGCAGGCCCACGGCGTCCAGTACGGAGTAAATGTCCTCGTCGCTGACCTGCGGGTTACCAATAGAGATGTTGTCCCGCACCGTCGTGGCGAAGATATGCTCATCCTCGGCGACGAAGCGCACCAGGTCGCACTGCTCCGTGTTTACGTGGGGCTCTCCGGCACTTGCCGCACTGCGCCACAGCTCACGTCCGTCTCCGTCAATGATAGTCACCGTGCCCGCAACCGGCGGGATTTGTCCGGCGATTGTTTTCAGCAGCGTGGTCTTTCCGCTTCCCGACGGCGCCGTGATCTCCCGGTAGTCGCCAAAGGTGACCTCGAAGTTTTGCATCGGCAGTTGAGCTGGCTGGGCAGCGGGCTCTTCCGCAGTATTCGAACTGTTGTCGTCGGGGTAGCCCACGATCAAGTCTTGAACCTGCAGAGTTGGCCGAACTGCTAGGTGGTTCTGAGGGAGCGTGGACGTGTGAATTGGCGCTGTGGGGGCTGGGGCTGAGCGCATGGCATCCGCTTCCCCTGATTCACTCGCACTTGACGCGAGCGTCAGCAAGGCTTCCCTCGATTGCGCCAGTGTTTGCGCAGCAGCTGGCAGCGGACCAACCGACTCAAAAGCCGCCAGCGGCACCAGAACCAGAACTGTCAGCCACTCGGGGGAGTGCAGTAAACCGCCGCCAGCGCCCCCGGCCGAATCCGTCACCAACCATGACGCTACGACCACGGTCAGGACAGCGGTCAACACGCTGGCCGCGGTGCTCAGCGCGGAGGCGCGGGCATTTGCTCGACCTGTGGCGTCATCGATGGCCGCAACCGTTTTGCTGGAGGATGACGCGGCAGAGACTGCCTCATCCAACTGGCCGTGGATACGCAGGCCGGCGGCGTCGGAAAGCAGCGCTTCGACGGCAGCAGCATGCGACTGCATCGCGGCCGCGCGACGCTGACTTGAGCGCGCAGTGGCGCGATACGTCAGGTAAGGAGCAACGCCGCCGGCCAGAAGCAGTCCCACCGCCAGGAGAACCGCAGCGGCAGGCGAGAGTAGAGCCACAAAGATGACGGCGATGAGGGAGGTCATAAGCGCCACTAATGCGGGCACTATTGAACGCACGACGGCATCGGCAAGTGCGTCAATACTCGTCCCGAGCGCTGTGACAATATCAGAACGCTCACGCAGTGCCAGCGTACGGTCGGCCACGAAATGCTCCCATAGCTTCACGCGCGAGCGCTCGGCGGTGCGCAACGCCACATCGTGGGAGACCAACCGGTCGAGGTATCGAAACGCAGCTCGCGAAATACCCAGCGCGCGCACAGACGTCACCGCCAAGGTGATGTCCATCAGCGGTGGCATCTGCCAAGAACGCGTAATCAGCCACGCCGACACCACGGTCAGACTCAGCGCGGACAGCAGCGTGATGATGCCCGCCAACACCGGCCACACCAGGTCGCGGGGTTTCACCAGGCGACGAAGCGCTTGCAGAGTAGTCATCGCGACTGCACCTCCACCACGCCGTCGGCGGCTGCAATCAACAGCGGATCATGGCTGGTGGCAATCACTGTGGCTCCGCGCCGGGCACGTGCGTGCAGGAGCCTAATCACGGACTGCGCACTGTCGGCATCCAGGTGAGCTGTCGGTTCATCGAGGAGGACGAGGTCGCGGGTGTCGTCGGCAAGCTCGCGCCGAAGCGCCTCCCGCTGACGTTGCCCGAGCGAGCGCCGCGAATTGTCTCCCACCGTCGCTGCGTCCAACACTGGGCGCTGGGGCAGCCACGCGATGCGCCGCAGCAGATCCTGGTCACGGAGAATGCGCTGGCCGTCGCGAATAGTTACGGAGCCTTCCAACCCCTCGTGCACGATGCCGGCGACCGCAAGCAGCGCTGTCGTCTTGCCCACGCCGTTCGGCCCCGCCAGCACCGTCACTGTGCCTGGCTGCGCGATGGCGCTTAATTCACTTGGCCGCACGCCGTCTCGCCCCGGCGCGGAAAGGCGTTCGAACACGACCGTGGGGGCGCTGTGGACACTGCTTGACGACGTTCCTTCGGCCACCTCTTCCACAGTTTCAGAGGTGGTGTCTGTGGAGTTTGGAGTCTGGCCAGCGTCCTTGTCTAACAGTTCCGTGACTTCGGTGGCAGCGACCACACCGTCCTGGGCGGCGTGGAATTTCTGGCCAACCTGGCGCACCGGGCCATAGATTTCTGGGGCGATGATGAGCACTGCCAGGCCGGTCGCCAGTGTCATGTGGCCTCCCAGAAGTCGGAAACCGATGCCGACGGCGATGAGGGCGATTGACAGGGTGGTGAGGAATTCCAGGACCGACGCGGATAGGAAAGCGATGCGCAGGACCTCCATGGTGGATTTCCGGTGGCGGGTCGACAGGCGCTTGATTTCCTCGCTGGGGGGTGTCGGCCATGTTGTGCGCTTTGAGCGTTGGCAGGCCGATGACCAGGTCGAGAATCTGACCACGCACCGTGCCGATGTCGGCCAGACGGCGTTCTGTGCGGCCCTCAGTGAGGCGACCTACCAGCCACATGAACAGCGGAATAAGAGGCAGCGTGACAACCGCGATGGCAACCGATGGGAGGTCCAACCATGCGACCGCGGCCAGTGCCATCGGGGTAGCCAGCGCTGCGGCCACCAGTGCGGGGAGGAAGTCCGCCACGTAGACGGCCACACCATCGAGCCCGACCGAAAGCAATGCGCGCCAGTGCGCGGTGTCGACAGTGCGAGGATCGCGCAGAGCCAGGGCTCGCAGTGCACGGCTGCGCAGGTCTGTAGCCACGCGTGCACCCGCAGATTGGCCAAAACGCACTAGCGCGTAGGAGCAAGCCACCCGAACGAGCACGGCGGCCGTGGCTACCAGCGCGAATAATGTCCAATTAGGAGTTGCCTCACCCAGAACCTGCGCCGTAATAGTGCCGATTGCCAGCCCCAACGCGATTGTGGCACCTGTGCTCGCGGCGGTCAGTGCGCCCGCGAAAATGACCCAACGCCAGGCTGGGGCCGACAGCTTGAATAGTTTCGGATCGACAGGTGCCACTTTTTAGAAACTAACCTCCAACGGACGGTCTACTGCGAGACCTTACGTTCAGCCATCAACCGCTTGCGGAATACCCAGTATGTCCACGCCTGGTAGGCAATCACCAGTGGGGTAATCACCAGCGCGGTCCAGGTCATGATTTTCAGCGTGTAAGGGTTAGAGGCGGAATTCCAGATATCGAGGGAGACTCCGTCGGCAAGCGTCGTCGGCATCAGGTACGGGTACATGGCGCCGAAGACAACGGTGGTGACGGCGACTACGGTGACCGCGGTTGCGGAAAAAGCGATGCCATCGCGGTTGCCTACGGTTGCGGAGATGGCAATGACCAACCCCGCGACGGCGATGACGACAACAGCCCACAGCCAGGTCTTTCCGTAGCCCAGCTGTGTCCAGATGAGGAACACGCCGCCAAATATCAGCGCCGACAGTGCCGGAATTCGAGCGGCGTTGCCGACCTCGTCGCGTAGCTTGCCGGCGGTCTTCAGCCGCAGGAACGTAACTGCGTGAAGAGCGAACACAGCCGCAAACGCAATCCCGCCGACCAGGGCGTACGGGTTCAGCAACCCGAGCAGGGTACTAAAGCCGGAGTCCAAGTTCTTGTCGGCATTCAGCGGGACACCACGCACCAGGTTCGCGACCGCTACGCCCCACAGAATCGGCGGCAACCAGGAGCCGAAGATGATTGCGCGGTCGCACCAGGCGCGCCAGCGCTCATCGTTGACTTTGAAGCGCCATTCCAGCCCGACAATACGGACAATCAACGCCACCAGAATCAGGAAGAGCGGCAGGTAGAAGCCGGAAAACATGGACGCATACCATTCCGGAAATGCCGCGAAGAGCGCGCCGCCAGCGGTAATTAGCCACACTTCGTTGCCGTCCCATACCGGCCCGATAGTTCCGAGCATCGCTTTACGACGCGGTTCATCGCGGCCAACGAACGGCAGCAGCATTCCGACGCCGAAGTCAAAGCCCTCGAGCAGGAAGTAGCCAGCGAAGAGGAACGCGATCAGGATAAACCACAAAACGGGAAGATCTAATCCGAACATGTCAGAGATACATCCTTATCTACTTTGTGTCCTCAGTCGCGGAGACTTCGGAGTCGGGGCTGGCAGCGGACTGGGCATGGACCTTGTTGAATCGAACCGGAGACGAGATGATCGCGCCCAGATCGGTAGCGATTGGGGACGATGGGCCAGCGTGCTCGGGGTCATTGCCGATGGCGTTGATTGCCTCAGCGGATTCGGTCGGAGGTCCGGCAATAACTGCGCGGCGAATCAACCAGAACCACACCACTGCCAAAATCAGGTAGAGCAGGGTAAAGCCCACCAGGGTGATAATCACCGTGGCCGGTGCGTGGTCGGACACACCCATATCGACGGTCATGCGAATCAGCTCGGTGCGCGGGTCGCCCGCGTGATCCGGGTTCGGGTGCACAATCCAGGGCTGACGGCCCATCTCCGTAAAGATCCAGCCAGCGCTGCTGGCCAAGAACGGGAACGGAATCGCGAGGATACTGCAAGCGGCGAAAATGCGGGCTCGCTTGCCCGTCGGCACGCGCCCCTTGCGAGTAAATAGCCAAGCGAAAAACGCGATAGCCAGAGAACCGACCATGAGCCCAATCATGGCGCGGAAAGACCAGTATGTGACGAACAGATTCGGAGAGTAATTGCCTGGGCCGAAGACCGCCTCAGCTTTTTCTTGCAGGTCCTGCACGCCCTGGAGCGTGACGCCACTGAACTTGCCCTCGGCCAGGAATGGCAGCACCCATGGCACCTCGATGAGATGCAGCACCGAGTCGCAATTGTTGTGCGTACCGACGGTCAGAATCGAGAACATTGGATCTGTCTGCGTGTGGCACAGGGACTCGGCCGATGCCATCTTCATCGGCTGCTGCTCGAACATAAGCTTGGCCTGGATATCGCCGGTGATAAACACCGCCAGCGAGCTGAGCACAGTTGTCCAGAGCCCGACCTTCATGGACTTGTGAAACGTCCGTTCGTGAACAGTATTGCTCTGGCCACCGCGGCGGCTCTGAACCAGCCACCAGCCACTGACGCCGACAACGAGCGTGCCGGCGGTAAGGAAAGAGCTGGCCACGGCATGCGGGAAAGCTGCCAAGGCAGTGGAGTTGGTCAACAGTGCGCCAAAGTCTGTAAGCTCTGCGCGGCCGGTTTCCGGGTTGTAGACCGCGCCTACAGGATGCTGCATGAACGAATTGGCGACGATGATGAAATACGCCGAGATATTCACCGCAATAGCGACAATCCAAATCGAGAGCGTGTGCATCCAGGTGGGAATACGCCCCCAGCCGAAAATCCACAGTCCCAGGAAAGTGGATTCCAGGAAGAATGCGATGAGGCCTTCAAGAGCCAGCGGGCCGCCGAAGACATCACCGATCATGCGGGAGTACTCCGACCAGTTCATACCGAACTGGAATTCCTGGACGATACCCGTGGCTACGCCCATGGCGAAGTTAATAATGAAGATGGTGCCGAAAAGCCGCGTCGCTCGGTACCAAAGGTCATTTTTCGTCGTGGCCCACAGTGTCTGCATGAGCGCGACGAGCGGAGCTAGACCAATTGTCAGTGGGACAAAAATGAAGTGGTAGACGGTGGTTATGCCAAATTGCCAACGAGATATATCGACGACATCCATGTTTCCTCGACTGAAAAAGTAGACATAAACGATGCGTGTACTTCGTCGGATTTGTCGAAGCCTGCATCAAGTGCCCGCAGTATTCCTGCTTATTAATTCAGTCGGACAGGAGGGGTAAAAAGTTCCGGGGTGTGAACTTATCGACGCGGGCAGGGCAAAACTCCGGAGGGCAATTATTAAAAACAAGCGCGTAATTGCTAGGCTATTTTGTTGCGCGGGCCTTTAGCTCAGCTGGTAGAGCTACGGACTTTTAATCCGCAGGTCGCGGGTTCGAGCCCCGCAGGGCCCACAAGCACGCAAAACCCCAGGTCATCAACAGCCTGGGGTTTTGTAGTATCTTGCCTGTATTTGCCCTCTGTGGCACCTACTTCTCGGGTTAAGTAAAGAAAAGTGTGTCTTTTCCGGGCGTGTTGCGGTTATTTGATCCAGCCTTTTTGGATGCCGAGGT
>NZ_JASPJP010000021.1:0-20610 GCF_030232615.1 Corynebacterium sp. MSK035 | reverse complement strand
TCGGCGGGTTTGCTTCACTACTTCTCCTGGTCGAAAGTGGTGATGCATTCACCGCCTGAACCTACCAGCCATTTTTCGGGCCATTTTTGTCATAAACGCAGTCAGTAACTCGGATCGACCCAACGTCGCCAGCTAAAAACGCAAAAAAGCGCCTCCCCACTCCACGAGGAGTGAGAAGGCGCTCGTGCGCTGTTACGTTTTAATAGCCGCGAGAGCCAATAGCTGCGCAGTGCAGTGCCTAAGTCGGCTTAGACGGTCTTAGATAGCCTTTGCACCGGTGAGGTCCAGGTCGACTGGCAGGTTGTCACCTGCACCGTCCTCGGCCAGCAGACCACCCTGGTTGTTGCCACCGGTCTGGGCACCCTGCTCCTGGCCGCCAGTCTGGAGGCCACCCTGGTTCTTACCGCCGGTCTGCATGCCCTGCTCTTGGCCGCCGGTCTGGAGACCATTCTGGTTCTTACCGCCGGTTTGGAGGCCCTGCTCCTGGCCACCGTTCTGCAGACCCTGGTCGCCACCGACGTTCTGCAGGCTCTGATCCTGGCCACCGGTCTGGAAACCGGACTGACGCTCACCAATCTGGCCCTTGTCGTTAACCTGGTCGCCGCCGACCTTGTCGCCCTTGTCCAGCTTGTCGCCGCCAATCTGGTCGCCACCGTTCAGCTGGTCGCCACCAGCGTTCTGGAGGCCCTGGTTGCCGCCAACATTCTGCAGAGCGTTGTCCTGATCGCCGCCAACGTTCTGCAGACCCAGGTTGCCGCCCTCAGTCAGAGAGTGGAAGTTCGGGAACAGAGAGTCGACCTGAACCAGTGGGCCCTCCGGGAAGTTCACGTTGAACTCAGGTACCGGCAGCGGAGCCGGTGCTGGCAAGGAGGAAATCAGTTCGCAGATATTGCACAGGTTATCCATGATGATCCTTTAGAAAAATGAAGTGTAGATAAATGGTGTGGCGCGATGCCCAGAGCTGAAGGTAAAGGGCTTCTCGCCTTCTCCTTTGCGGCCACTGCCGTGCTCACACGAAAACCGTACCGGTGATGAAAAACGGTCACAATATAGAAATTCGACCCACTTCAGCCAGGAAATTGGAAACAGAATAACGGCAAAATTTAACCTGCACTTATGCCCAAACGTCGCATGTCACGGGTCACATTGCTAGCCGTTTGGTCACCCCAAACCAGGCTCGCCTTTTCCAGCAGAAACGCCTCGGCACCTAATGAACTGCTCCCCATTAGTTGGACTGAGAAATCAGTTACCGACTAGTGGGGAGTAGTTGTCATTGAGAGCACGAAGTTCGCTAAGTGAATATCAGCGCGAGCAGTTGGTTGAACTATTTGAGCAAGGCATGGGTTATACAGCCGCTGCCAATGCCCTTGGTGTCTCCAAGTATGCCGCCCGTATGCTCTGTCGTCGGTTTAAGCTGCATGCAGGCTATGTCTTGTGGAGAAACCGACTAAGCAGCAGTACTCGTTCGAGATCAAGAAGGAAGTTGTCCAACGCCACCTTGCTGGCTAGACAGCGATGGATCTTGCACGTGAATTTGGCCTGTCATCACAGCAGCTGGTCCGCGGGTGGACGTGGAAATGGCGCAAAGACGGCGATGACGCGTTGAAACCAAAGCCGAAGGGCAGACCCAAAGGATCGGTCACGCCGAAGCCGCTGTCGGAGGAAGACAAGCTGCGTCGCGAAAACGAACGGTTGCGGGCCGAAAATGCCTATCTAAAAAAATGCGGGACTTGAGGAATCAGGGACGCGCCTGAAAGTCCAGGCGATTGTCATCCTCAAGTCGCACCACCGCTTGGAGTACCTCCTAGAGGCAGCAGGTATCCCACGGTCGACGTTCTTCTACCACCAACAACGACTCAGTAAGCCAGATAACCACGCCGAGCTCAAGCAAGCGATTCGGGAAAGCTTCGAGCGTAACAAGCATCGCTACGGCTACCGACGAGTGCTACTTGACCTACGCAACCAGGGCTGGGTGGTCAACCACAAACTCGTCTACAAACTCATGCGCGAGATGGGGCTGCGAGCCAAGATCCGCCAACGTAGACCTTATGTTTCCTACACCGGGACGATCAGCCACATTGCCGACAACAAGCTTGACCGCAAATTCACCCCAGATAAGCCAAATACCGTCTTTGTCAGCGACGTCACCGAGTTCAGGGTCGCAGGCCGCAAGGTCTACCTGTCACCGGTGATGGACTTGTTCGACCGCTCAATCGTTGCCCACACCGTGGCTACATCGCCGTCGACAGCGTTGACCACCGATTCTTTGCCCAAGACGATCGCGGCGTGGGCACCTGAACCCGGGTGGATGATGCACACCGATCAAGGTTTCCAGTACCAGCATGCCTCGTGGCGTGACCTGATCGGCGACAACGGCGGTGTTCAGTCGATGTCGCGTAAAGCCAACTGTTACGACAACGCGGTCATGGAGAACTTCTTCGGCCACGTGAAAACCGAGATGTACCACGGAGAAGTCTTCGACACTGTCGCAGAGTTCAACCAAGTAATCGACGAATACATCCAGTGGTACAACACCGAACGCGTCCAACAACGACTCAAGGGCCTGACCCCGATGCAATATCGAAATCAGACCCTTGAAGCCCTAACCGCCTAGAGTTAAACCAGTCCAACTTTCGGGGACCAGTTCACCTCGGATCCCCGCGGGGCTTTTTCTGCCCCTCACCCTTTCACTTTTGCTTTAGGTAAGGGTAAGTTAACTCCCACTATGACCTCGAACCCAGTTACCCTGAACACTCCGACGAACACTTCCGCCTACCGCGCGGCCTTTTCTGACCACCTACTCTTGGCCGCCCCTTCTGAACCGCACCATCGAATCATCCGCGCCACTGTTTATGACGTCAGCGCCCCGGCAGAAAACCTGCAGAGGATTGTCATCCGCTCCCCCGAGCTAGTCGGCTTTCAGCTTTCCGGCCCGGACGAATTCTTTGGCCTCTTTATGCCGGCTAAGCCCGGCGAGAATCTCCATTTACCCCTCCACGGAGGTGGCGCCAATATCCGCGCAAGCGTTACAGCCATGCCGGAGACCCAACGCCCAAATTTACGTTGGTACACCGTACGCTCACTCGATCCCGAGTGCGGACAGATAACTTTCGACGTGGCGACACATGGCGTCAAAAATCCAAAAGATGAGCACGTCGGACCAGGGCTCGCCTGGGCTCTTGCAACTCGTGTTGGCGACCAGGTAGGCATCTGGACATGCCAGGGCCTCTGGCACCGCGCGCAAAGTTCACAAACACTTATCGCAGACCCATCTGCCGTACCTTCCGTTCGCGCCATTTTGGATTACGCGGATGCGTTTGCCCCGGAACAGTTGCGCGACATACACCTCGTAGTGGTCGCCGAGAACCATGGTGACCTCGAGCCATCCCTCGTCGCCGACTGGGAGAGCAAGCTGGGCAGCCTAGAAGTGCTGTTTAGCGCTACAACGGACTTCAGCACGGCAGTGATGTCCCACCTACAGCAACTGGACCGTGCCGAACACCCCGCAACACAGTCGAAGTACGTCTGGGTCGCGGGTGAAGGACAGCTCTGCAAGGAAGTACGGCGCCACGCAATTCACACCTGGGGCCTCAATAGCGAATCCGTGCAGTGGTGCCCCTATTGGTTCCTAGGCAGGGCACGGCCTTAATTAGCCACAATCCCTCGCGGCACAATAATCGGAGCCATACCGCGGGGATCTTCCCACACCTCGGCATTCAGGCCATATGCCTCGCGCAACACATCCACCGTCAGAGCCTCCTTTGGAGAACCCTCGGCGATCTTTTCCCCTTCCTTCATGACGATCATCTCGTCGCTAAAAGCTCCCGCCAGGCCAAGATCATGAAGTACGGTAATCACCGTCTTGCCCTCTTGAGCGAGCTCCCGCACGATACTTAGAATCTCTATCGCATGTGCCGGATCTAGGTAGGTAGTCGGTTCGTCCAACAGCACAATTGGCGTATCCTGCGCCAACACCATCGCCATCCAGACCCGCTGCCGCTGGCCGCCAGAAAGCTCCGCCACGTCGCGGGCAACAAGATGGTCAACCTTCGTCTTCTTCAGCGCCTCGCGCACTTTTTCTTTATCTTCTGACGCCGTCGCTCCCCCACCCCAGAGCGATCGACGATAAGGGTGCCGTCCGCGCTCCACAAGTTCTCCAACGGTCAATCCCGCCGGACACAGCGGGTGTTGTGGCAAAAGCGCAATTAGTTGGGCGGCTTCGCGCGACCGCAAACTATGCACGTCCTTTTTCTCTACAAGAACCCGTCCTTCGGCGGGAGCAAGCAGCCGAGAAAGCGTCTTGAGCAACGTCGACTTGCCACAACCATTGGGGCCTAAGAGCGTGGTGACCTTCCCGGGCTCTGCAGTGAAAGACACGTCCTTAACAATGCTTGGGCCGTCGTTGTAGCCCACGGTGACGTGATCAACTTGAACGTTCATTGAACCATTCCTTTCAGAGTTCCGCGACGGGCCGCCAACCACACAAGCAACACCAACGCGGGGCCACCGATGATGGCGGTAACCAAACCCACAGGGGATGTAAATGGCAGTGCGCCCGCCACGACGGCGCACGCAGCTAATAGAGCAGCGCCTGCAAAAGTAGAGCACAACGGATGGGGCGTGGGCGTTCCGGCCACCAGCTTGGCCAGCTGAGGAGCCAATAGTGCCACGAATCCAATTGGGCCGACAAAGGAAACCACCACCGCGACAATGCCCGTTGCGGCAATGAGCAAAATAGCGCGCACCCTCGTGACATTTACCCCAAGTGTGGACGCGGTGGCGTCATCATGAGAAAGAAGAGGGACATCGCGCGTAACACAGAGGCCTAAAACTACGAAGGGCAACAGGCCCAACACCATAGGAAACAAAGCTTCCATACGCACAAAGCCGGTAGACCCAGCGAGCCAAGTTTGGGCATCCGTGGCACGAGTTAAGTCAGCCCGGAGCAGGAGATACTGCACTAAAGACTGCGTGAGGAAAGACAGTGCCAGGCCGATGACCACTACGCGCTGCGACGTCCCGAAGCCACCGAGTAGAACGAGCAAACCAACGATCACTAGTGCGCCAAGCAAAGCGAGTGCAGCACGCCACCAGAACGTCGGCACCCCCTCACTCCATGCAGGGCGGGTAACTACGGTGCCCGCCACAACCAAAACCGCCGCGCCGCCGGATACACCGAGAATGTCCGGGCTGGCCAGCGGATTGCGGGCCATGGTCTGAGTCCACGCACCTGCCAGCCCTAGAGCCGCGCCGACCAGAACGGTAGCGATTGCTACAGGCAGGCGGAGATCCCACACCACGTTGATTGCTTGCTGTGTGCCCCCACCGGTGAGAACCTCGATGACTTCCATCGGGCTGAGCTTCACCGCTCCTTGCCCCAGGATTAAGCAGTAACAAAGAGCCGCTACGAGGGCGAACCCTGCCGAAGCCGCCAGGACGCGTCTGCTTCGTGAACGCTTAATACTACGGATAGACGTCATATCGCTCATATCGTCAGCTCCGAGTCATTCGAGGTCGGTGAACTCTTCTTACGTCGCACCGCCAGAATCATCACTGGGGCACCGACAATAGCTAAGACAATGGACATTTCCAGCTCGTTAGGCTGCAGGACGAAGCGGCCCACAATATCGGCTAGCAACACAGCCGCGCCACCAACAATGCCGGTCGGCAGCAAGAGGCGAGTCAGGGACGGGCCGGTAAACGGGCGTAGTAGGTGTGGCACGGCGAAGCCCACGAATGTCACAAGCCCCACAGTGGCTGTCGCCGAGCCGGCGAGGATGATCACCGCTGCGGCAGCCAACAAGCGGGTTCTCGTGGGCGAGCTGCCAAGGGAACGGGCGGAGTCCTCTCCCATCGCAAGTAGATCCAGCGGGCGTGCTGCAAGCGCACCACATAGAGCACCTAGTGCTAGACCTAAAGCAGCTAAGGCCACGTCTTCCATACCCCGCCCAGCTGTAGAGCCAACGGTCCAGCGGCGGAGCCCTTCCAGGGTGTCGGAAGAATAGAGGCTCAGCATATTCGTGGCCGCTTGCAGGGCGAAGGTAACTCCCACGCCCACGAGTACCAGAGTTAGCGGGTTACGCGATACGCGGGAAATCAACAGCACGATTAAGGCAGCGACGGCCGCCCCGACGAGCCCTACAAGTGTCCGCTCCCCGACCGTCGTTGCCCAGCCCAAGGTCAGTGCCGCAGCGACTGCGAAACTTGCTCCAGCGTTCACGCCGATAATGCCGGGATCTGCCAGGGGGTTGCGGGTCCAGCTCTGAGCAATGGCACCCGCCATAGCCAGGGCTGCGCCTGTGATCACAGCCAAGAGGGTGCGCGGAACGCGCAAGTCCCAAATGATGCCGGATTGCGTAGATGGGTGCGGACCATGCATGAGGATGCTGGTCACTTCGCCAATGGAAAGATCTTTGGAACCCAAGTACAGGGAGGCAAGCAGCAGCAAAGCCAAGCCAACGAGTGCGGCCGAAGTAAGCAAACGCCGGGAAAACACCAAAGAATGTCGAGCTCTTGAAACGGACACTTTCAATTAAATTGCGTCAGAGAACTTGTCGACTGCCCAGGGGATGGTCAATGGGTTCGGCATACTCATTGCATTGCCCACGTTTTCGTCCATCCAGCGGACCTTGCCTTCGCGAACAACGTCCAGCTTGCTGAATGTTGGATCCTTCTTCAAGGTATCGGCGGCACCCTGGTAATCAAGGATGAAGAGGTAATCGACGTTGTTGAGGTCGCTGTAGTTCTCAGGTGCGATGTCGCGGTAGAACTCGCCCCCGTTACCTTCGAGCTCCTTCGGGATCTCGAAGCCCAGACTCTTGATAAACTGCCCGCGACCGTCACCGGAGGTGTACAGGCCGATCTTTCCCTGATAAGGCATGACGATAGCCGCACGCTTGCCTTTGAGCTCAGGGTGCTGCTGTTGGAAATCATCGAAGGCCTTCTGCGTTTCTTCGACGAGTTTGTCGCCTTCTTCTTGCTTGTCTACAGCGCCGGCGATCTGGTTGACCTGATCCCGCCAGGGGATCTGCCAGTCCGTGGCACCGTCTGGCTTAACGGTGGTTGGGGCGATGTCATTAAGCGCCTTCTTCGCCTGCGCGTCTACGGCAGAGTTCACCGCAATGATCTTGTCCGGATCAGCGGCGGAGATCTTCTCCAGGATTTCAGCAGTGAATCCGTTGGCAGTACCGTAAACCACTTCAGGCTTGTTGTCGCCGAGCTTTTCGGTAGCCCATGGGCCGACGCCAGATGCATCAACATCTCCCTCAGCACCCCAGGGCGCTACGAGGACTGGTTGGATGCCTAGAGCGAGCAAGGTATCGCTGTCTCCCAGGCCAACTGCGGCGATGCGCTCGTCCCCGGTGCCCTCATTTTTTGACGCCGCCGCGTCGTCGCCTCGGGAGCAACCAGACAGAACAAGAGTGGATGCTGCCAAGACAGCGGCGGTCTTCAGCGCCGCTCGACGGGTCAGCGAATTGTTTCGAAACATGTGAAAGCCTAACGCGTAAGGAACTCTTTGAAACGCTGTAAAGTACCCGTAGCCCCAAGAGACTGATGGCCTCTTTCGGCTACGGCCAACACAGCAATCGAGCCTATATTACACAGGTAAGGCTAACCACACAACAGGCTACCCTAAATTAGTCCGCTTCCTGCTCGGCCGCTACCGACTCCATCGCCGCCCTGGCCACCGTCGCCACGCTGGCCACCCTAGCCACCCTGGCCACTGTCACCGCCCTGGCCACCCTAGCCACCCTGGCTCTCAATGCCGAGATGCTCGCGCTATTGCAACTCGTGGCACCAACTGTCGGAAAAGTTGCACTTCGAAGGTCGAAATGTCGCTAGAACGGGAATCTGTCAGCACAGGCGCGCCTCCGAATTTTGCGTCAATTCCCTGACCTGCAGTTTTGCGGAGCTGCAAATCAGTGTCTTTAACGCATTCCCGTTCTAGCGACATTCACCCCTGCTAGCGCCCCAAATACGGCGCCGTCGGCCACGCATTCCCGGTCTAGCGACATCTGCACATCCTCACGCCACCAAATAGGGCGCCGGCGCCTCCCGTCACGCAATCCCCCCAGCACTGCGCTCGCACAATCTCACATTCCGCTGGCGCTGCAGCCAAGCGGAAAGCGTGGGCGTCAATAAGAAAAAATAGGCCCCCCTACCGCAACAATGTGAACTGCTCCCCATTAGTTGGACTGAGAAATCAGTTACCGACTAGTGGGGAGTAGTTGTCATTGAGAGCACGAAGTTCACTAAGTGCCAAGGCTTAACTTTTTGCGCTCTCAAGTACTGCGCTCAACTACTGGTCAGCGACCAACAACTCCGCAATCTGGATGGTATTCAGAGCAGCGCCCTTACGCAGATTGTCGCCAGAGACAACCATCACCAGGCCACGCCCCTCCGGAACCGACTGATCGACACGGATACGACCCACCAGGGACTCATCCACACCAGCGGCAGCGAGCGGATTCGGAACGTCGACGACCTTCACGCCCGGCGCGGACTCCAGCAGCTCAGTAGCCTTCTCCACGGACAGAGCATTCTCAAACTCAGTGTGGATCACCAGCGTGTGGCCAGTGAAGACCGGAACACGCACACAGGTACCAGCAACAGCCAGCTCGGGGATAGACAGAATCTTGCGGGACTCATTGCGGAGCTTCTGCTCCTCATCGGTCTCCAGCGAACCATCATCAACAAAGTTGCCGGCCACCGGCAGCGCGTTGAAAGCAATCGGTGCGACGTACGGACCAAAGTCCTCCGCTACCAGAGCCGAACCATCAGTGGTCAGCTTCTCCAGGTTGTCGATGTTCTCGCGCACCTGGCCAGCCAGAGTATTCACGCCAGCAAGGCCCGAACCCGAGACGGCCTGGTAGGAGGACACACGCAGACGCTGCAACCCGGCCTCGTCGTGAAGCGGCTTGAGCACCGGCATCGCGGCCATCGTGGTGCAGTTCGGATTAGCGACAATTCCCTTCGGGATGTCCTGCAAAGCATCCGGGTTGACCTCGGAGACCACCAACGGGACCTCCGGATCCTTACGCCACGCCGACGAGTTATCAACAACAACAGCGCCAGCAGCCGCAAAACGCGGAGCCTGCTCCTTCGACAGCGTGCCGCCAGCGGAGAACACCGCGACATCAATGCCCTTCAGATCCTCGTCAGAAGTAGCCGCGACATCCTCGACAACAATCTTCTCGCCGCGGAACTCCAACTCCTTGCCCGCACTACGAGCAGAAGCGAAAAAACGAACCTTATCGGCCGGGAAATTACGCTCCGCCAGAAGAGTGCGCATCACACGACCAACCTGGCCAGTGGCACCAACAACAGCAATCGTGGTCATTGAGAACTCCTTAGCGTCCCGTACCAGCGTAAACAACAGCCTCAGTGTCGCCACCGAGATTGAAAGCGTCGTGCAGAGCCTTCACAGACTTATCGACATCCTGGTCATTAACCAGCACCGAGATACGAATCTCAGAAGTGGAAATCAGGTCGATATTCACACCCTCATCAGCGAGCGCCTCACAGAACGTCGCAGTCACACCCGGGTGGGACTTCATGCCAGCACCGACCAAGGAGACCTTGCCCACGTGATCGTCGTAAAGCACGTCGTTCCAGTCATTGTCAGCCTGCAGCTTCTTCAGCAACGCCATCGCCTTCGGAGCGTCCTCGCGCGGGCACGTGAAAGTAATGTCAGTGCGGTTATCCGCGATGGTCGAG
The DNA here is from genome assembly GCF_030232615.1 of Corynebacterium sp. MSK035. Classification (NCBI taxonomy): domain Bacteria; kingdom Bacillati; phylum Actinomycetota; class Actinomycetes; order Mycobacteriales; family Corynebacteriaceae; genus Corynebacterium; species Corynebacterium sp. MSK035. The sequence goes on along the minus strand of NZ_JASPJP010000021.1, from coordinate 10,893 downwards.
ACGTTCTGCAGCACCATATCGATGTTGATCTCCGCATCCGCAACAGCACGGAACATCTTCGCCGCCTGGCCCGGATCATCCGGAATGCCCAGCACGGTCACCTTCGCCTCGGAGCGGTCATGCGCCACACCGGTCAACACTGCTTCTTCCATAGGGATATCCTCCATCGATCCATCAACAAGGGTGCCAAGTTCATTGCTATACGACGAACGCACACGCAACGGGACATTAAACGCGCGGGCGTATTCGACACTTCGCAGCTGCAAAATCTTCGCGCCAACCGCAGCCATTTCCAGCATTTCCTCGAAGGAAATGTTGTCCAAGCGCTGTGCATCCGGCACAATGCGCGGATCCGCCGTGTACACGCCGTCCACGTCGGAGTAAATCTCGCAGACATCTGCCTCCAGAGCTGCCGCGAGCGCGACCGCAGTGGTATCCGAGCCACCACGGCCCAGCGTAGTGACATCCTTGGTCTCGCGGTTCACCCCCTGGAAACCGGCCACTAGGCAGATATGGCCCTCATCGAGGGCCTCGCGGACGCGACCTGGAGTGACCTCGACAATGCGGGCGTTACCGTGGCGCTCCGTGGTGATCACGCCGGCCTGTGAACCGGTGAAAGACCGAGCCGAGGCGCCGAGGCTTGCAATCGCCATAGCGACCAGTGCATTAGAAATACGCTCACCGGCGGTCAGGAGCATATCCATCTCGCGTCCCGGCGGGACCGGGTTGACCTGCTCAGCGAGGTCCAGAAGCTCATCGGTGGTGTCGCCCATTGCGGAGCACACAACCACGACGTCATTGCCCTGCTTTTTGGTTTCCACAATTCGTTCTGCAACACGACGAATGCGTTCGGCGCTCTCCAGGGATGAACCACCGTACTTCTGCACAACCAGTGCCATGGTCGGCAACCTCCAAAAACTAGGCAACTATATGCACGTAACTATTATTGACTCAATTTACTTGAGTCGCATTCGTAATTACATAGTGGGTTACCAAAACGTAGCTTGCGGGGGTTGTGTGGGGGTTGCGTGGGGGTTTTGGGGCGGGTTGCGTGGGGGTTTGCGGGATCGTGGTTGCGTGGAGTCGTGGTTGGGCGTGGGGTGAGCGCGGCTGCGCGTTGAGAGTGTGACGGCTGGGGTGTTTGGGGTGCTTGGGCTGTGGGTTGGGTGTCGGTTGGGTGTGAATCGGGCGCGGCTGCGGGCTGCCAGCGGGCTGCAAATGTGAAACTGATTAGGTTTATGACAAAAATAAGCCCTGAAACTTGTCAAAACTGACATAAACTAGGTCAGTAACTCTCGGTACTGCGCCAGGAACTCCCGGGCTCAGTCAGCTCCACTCCGGGCTCCCCGGCCCGGGCTCAGTCAGCATCTTGGCCGAACCAGCTAATCCGCCAGCTACTCCCCGAGGCGCTGCGGGCACAAAACACTGCCCCGCCCAACCCCTGCGAAGTGGACATGACAAGTGTTGCATGCCTAGCATTTCCTACGTGAACAATGACCTTCTCGCTGCGATACTGGCACTGCTGTCCGCGCTCAGCATCGCGTGGGGAACCGTCATCCGCCACAACCTCTCCCGAACACTGGAAGAGGGCACCAGCACACTTCGCGGAGTGGCGAAGACCCTGAAGCTGCCACGCTGGTGGCTAGGCTCGACTTTGGCGATTGCCGGGTATGTATTTCAGGTCGCAGCGTTGGCATTTGGCACGTTGCTCCTGGTACAGCCGTTGTTGGTTATGAAGCTGATGCTCACGCTCCCGCTGGCGGCGAAGGTCAATGGTCGGCGGATTTCGCGGTCAGAGATGATTTGGTCCGTGGCGCTTACTTTTGCGGTGGCGACGCTGGTGTTGCTCGGCAAGCCGACTGCCGGCTCCACCGATATCCCCACCTACCTGTGGGGATGGGCTCTTGCCGTCGGTGGCGTGGTCACCTGCGGGCTTTACGCCGCTGCAGTTCAGTGGCCCAACACCGGCACCGGCGCCGGCGGCGGCTCAGACACCAAACAGCGCGGAGTGCTGCGCCAGAACCCGAAGGCCCTACTGCTCGGCATGGCAACCGGCTGGCTGTACGGCTTCGTCGCGTTGCTGTCTAAGTCGGTGGTCGATACTTATGTCAATGACGGGCTCGTCCAGCTCCTGCTCTCCTGGGAACTCTGGCTGCTTGTGGCACTGGCGGTTATTGGCGTCGGCCTGCAGCAGGCGGCTTTTAACGCGGGGCCGTTGCAGGCTTCGCTGCCAGCTATGACCGTCGTGGAACCGATCGTTGCCTTCAGCTTGGGATACATCGTTCTTGGTGAGCGCTTCCAGGCAGTTGGTGTGCAATGGGTAGCGCTGTTTATCGCACTGGTAACCATGATTTCTGCCACTATTGCCCTGGCGGCTCGGCCGGCAGAGGCCACCTCCACAAGCGCCGCAAGCGCCCCAAGCACCGCAAACACCGACACCCCAAGCACCGCAAGCACGGCAAACACCGACGCCCCAAGCACCGAAATCACCACCACAGACTCCACCGATGCCGCCGCGCGGTAAGTAGAGTTCAACTCTCCCGGGCCGCATGACATAAATTGGTATTTGCACTTATTAAGTCGTTAGCGATTTGTCGGCCTGGCTATCCCTGCCCGGGAATTATCCCTGGTGAGAAAGACCCGTGGCCGCTATGCACAAGGTCACCAAAGGTAGGACTCGATGGGGCGTCATTCCCATTCCAAGCGGGCAACTTCCAAGCGGGCATCCAAACCGACATCTAAGCGGAAGTCCGAACGCGCAAACAGCACCAGCGCCGCAACCAAAACCGCCGCAACCAACACCAAAGCAAAGCCCCAAAAGGGCAAGAAGCTCAACTCGAACACCATCATCGCCCTGCTGCTGATCATTGGCGGTTTGGGCGTGCTGCTGTACCCGGTTGTCGCAACGCAGTGGAACAACTTCCTGCAGGCCCGCGCCGCAGATGAGTACTCCAAGCTGGAGAAATCCGCTCCTCCCGAGGTCTTGGACACCGCCTGGAACGAGGCCCACGAGTACAACGCCAGTCTCGGCGAGGTCAATCCCGGCGATGCCTGGACCACCTCCGATGACGAGTCTTCCCCGGAGTACCAGCGCTACCGTCACTACCTCGACGTGCTTGGCGAGACCGACGCGCTCGGCCGCATCGTCATCCCGTCCATCAACTCTGACCTGCCCGTTTTCCACGGCACGTCGGAAAAGTCGCTTTCGCGCGGTGTCGGTCACCTCTACGGCACCGACTTCCCGGTCGGCGGCGTGGGCGAGGGTGAAGGTCGTCACGCGTCGCTGTCCGCGCATACGGGTCTGCAGAATGCGACGCTGTGGGACAACCTCGACAAGGTCAAGAAGGGCGACGCGTTCTACATCGCAGTCGCGGGTCACAAGTTGAAGTATGAGGTCCACGACGTAACCGTCGTAAAGCCGGATGAAACCGATGCTTTACGACGCGTCCCCGGAGAAGACCTGATCACCCTGATTACGTGCACGCCTTACGGCATTAACACGCACCGACTGCTGGTGACGGGGCATCAGGTGCCGATGGATCCTGACGAGGAGTCCGTGTTCGACGGCAGCGGTTCGCAGTGGCAGTGGTGGATGTGGGCCATCCTGGCAGCAGCGGCGGTGATCATTGCGCTGCTGATTTGGTGGCTGCGGAAGCTCTCGCGCGACGGCAAGGGCGAGCCGGAAGCCGAGCGCGAGAGCAACGAGCGCGAGGATGACGAGGCAGAGGATTAGGCCTCCTTACGAGGTGCCCATCACCTTCGTCTCCTCGATTGCATTCTTGATCTCGTTGATTCCCTTTTCAAAGATGCGCTGAAGGCCCAGCGCCAGAATCAGCGACGGGATGATGAACAGCGCCAACATGAACATCAGCTTCCAGTAGTCTGCCTCATAGATACCGGCGATGGAGCTGCGGAACATATCGATCGCGTAGGTACCCGGCAGCCAAGGGCTAATGTTCTGGACCCACTGTGGCACCAGCGGCAGCGGATACGCGCCACCTGCGGCCGAGACCTGCATCACCAGCAACAGCACGCAGATGGCCTTGCCGGCGTTGTCGAAGGTGAAGACGAACGAGAAGACAATCATCATAAACACCAGCGAAATCACCCAGCCGGCCAGCAGCATCAGGAATCGGTGCGCGGGCTCGATGCCCACGTACACCTGGAGTCCCAACACCATCAGTGTGGACTGAACCAGGCCCACGCTGGCGAAGGTGGCGAACCGGCCGAAGTATTTCTCGACGCGGGTGTAGTCCTCGGCCTGCGCAGCGTTGATTTGTGCGTCACTGGTCGGCTCGTCGATTTCATCGCTGGCTGCATCGCCCTGCGCATCATCGACTGCATCGCTGACCACATTCTCGACCTCATCAGCACCGACCTTCTGAGCGCCGCGGCTACGCACTGTGGTGCGAATCAGCACCGACGACAGCAGCGCACCGATCCACAGTGCGAGTGTCGCATAGAACGGCGCCATGCCCGCACCGAAGCTCTGGACTGGGAAGACGGGGTCTTCCTCGACCTGCACCGGCGCGGCCAACTGCGCTGCCAGGGCACTTGGGTCATCACCGACGGCCTCAGCAATTCGCGAGAGGTCCCCGGTGTCCTTCGCCTCTTCCAGCGCGTTGTGAATCTCGTCGAAGCGAGCCGCCAGATCATCAAAACGGTTGCTCAGGCCCATTGTGGCGGCGCTAGTCTTACGAAGCGTATCCACCGGCGAGCCGGAAAGGGTACCGCGGATGCCACGAATGTCCTCGCCAATGACCTCGATGTCGGTGCTCAGTCGCGACACCGGCTCCGACAGTGCGTCGATCTGCGGGCGCAGGTTCTGCTCGTAGGAGTTCTTGGCATTTTCCACAGCGGCAATCGCAGCCGTGAAAGCGTCCTTCGCCTGGCTTATCGACGATCCCGTATCCCGGCCACCACGCAAATCCGCCGCCACGGCGGAGAAACTCTCCTGCAGCCCACGGGTGCGAGCAATCGAGGTGTTCAGATCGGAAATCGCGCGGTCATAGCCCGGCTTAGCGACACCCGGAACCACTGCCCCCACGGTGTCTTCCAGGCGGTCGCGCATCGCAGTCAGACCGTCGGCCTGCTGGCCGAATTTGGCCGCCATCGCATCGAAGGTATCCGCGGTCGCGCCGCTGGTGGCCTGGGTGCCGTCGACAAGCTCGTTGACGCGGTCGCGCACGCCTTCGTAGCTCGACTGCGTTGCGTCGAGCGCCGTGCTAACCGAGTCGCGAACATTGCCGACCGCGGCTTCCAGATCGCCTGCGACGTTGCCGTCACCCGAACCATTGCGCAGAATGTCCATCCGCGCACCAGCGTTTTCCAAAATGGAATCCGCGGTCTCCACCAGCGGCACGGTGGTCTCCACCAGCGTGGACAGCGAACGAGCAGTCTGCGCACCGGAGCGCAGCCGCGCGGCGGTGTCATCAACGCGGTTTTGCACGCGCGTCAGTGCCTGCTTGGAGTCGGAGGTGTTTAGATACTCATCCAGCGAGGTGATCACGCCCAGCCCAACACTGGCGACGACCTGCGTGAAGTTCTTGTCAATCTCCTGAATAACGCCACTCGCGCCCTTACTCGTAATGATTGACGAAAGCGCGTTCTTCTTCTCATTCGTATAGAGCGTCAGCTTAGGCGCCTTGGTGCCCCGGACGTAGAAGGTCATCAGTTCAGTACTGAAGTTCTCCGGAAGCACGATTGCCGCGTAGTAGTCACCGGACTTAGTGCCGTCGATGGCGTCCTCAGAATCCGTAATCTGCCAGTCAATTTCGTGGTTACGGCTCAGCTTCGACAGCACCTCATTGCCCAAGTTGACGTCAATCGCACCGATATCCGTGCGATGACCACGGTCATTACTGGCGACCGCAATCTTCAGCTTTTCGGTGTTCTCAAACGGCTCCCAGCTGGCCAGCACATTAAAGCAGGTGAACAGCAGCGGAATCAGCACCAGACCGAAAACCATGATGCCGGTCATCGTGTTCTGGCGGATCACCCGAAAGTCGTTCCGCACAATTTCAAGAACGTTTCTCATTAGGCTTCACCTTCTGGGGAAGTCTTCACGCTTGCCGACGACACCTTCGTCTGTGGCTCAAACGTATCGCCAGCATTTTCCAACGAGTACGCATGCGGATGGGAAGTCTGGTGCTCCATGTAGGCGCGCAGCTCCTCCTCCGACATCTCGCTGAGCTCCTGGGCGTGAATCACAGACTGCTTGACGTACTCGCGCACCGCGATGTAGGCGAGGCAGAGCAGCACAAACAGGCAAGCCAGACCGAAGAACAGGGCCTTCTGATCCGGGTAGTTACGGGCCAAAATACCCAGCACCACCAGGGCGGCCACGGCGATGCCAATGGCCATGCGCATGAACAGCGTGTAGCTGCCACGCAGATTCTCCATCCGCTCGTCGACTCGCGTCTGGTACTCCTCGCGGTTGCGCAGCGCGAAGACCAGGTCACTGAGCTTGTACCCACTACCGACCAGGTGGACTTCTTCGTTGTTGACCAGACCGCCCTCTTCAAGCTGGTGGTTAACCAAGACGTTGACCGAGGACAGACTGCGACGCAGCCAGTAGCCGACCACGTAGGCGATCGCTGCCATGACCATTAGGGTGAGCATGTTCTTCAGGTAGTAATTGGAGTAAAAACCACCAATTGTCTCGCGGAGAGCATCAATACCGTAGGTCAACGGCAAGAACGGATTCAGTGCCTGGAAGAAGTCCGGTGTCATCTCAATTGGATAGAGACCGGCGGCACCAGGGATTTGAATAAACGCGAGCACCACGGCGATACCGCGTCCCACGTGCCCAAATGCCGCCACCATACTGTAAATAATGGCGAGATAACACAACTCCACCACGACACAGGTGAGGACGAACGCAACCGCACTGACATTCTGCACACCAATGACAATGTCACCAATGGAGACAATCAGCGCCTGGAAAATAGCGATGATGCCCAGTAGCAAGGTGCGGCCCATGTACGCCTGGCCGACCGTGATTTCCTTGAAACCTTCCGCATCAACTTCCACGCGGAAAATCACAATCAGGATGAACGCACCAATCCACAACGACAGGTTGGTAAACAGCGCCGCCATACCCGAGCCGTAGTGATCCACCGGGAACACGGCCTCAGTCTGGATCTCGGCCGGATCGCTCAGGAACTGCGAAATTCCCTCGGGGTCGAGGTCATTGACCATGTTCATGGCTTCGCGCTCTTCGGTGGTACCCAGGGTAAGAACATCGAGACGCGCGGTTTCCAGGCCATCGCGTACGCCATCAAGGTCAGCCTTGAAGCTCTCGAGGACCTGAGTCGCAGCGGAAAGCTGCCCACTCGTAGCGTCGAGAAGCGCGGACGTTTCCTTGACGGTGTCCTTTTGCGCGCCCAGCGCCGCCGCGTACGAACCCACGCGCGCGTTGAGCTGATTAAGCGCCTTGCTCAACTGCGGGAGTGCGTCCTGGGACGCCTGACGAATCTGATCCGAGGCGGCCTTGCCGTCCTTAGTGGCCTGCGCCAATGCCTCGCTGGTGGCGTTGAGGGAGTCAAGAGTTCCCTGCGCCGAGCCGGAGACGTTCTTCAGGCCCTCCACCAGCTCTTTATTGGTGGCGTTGCTCTCGTCGAGCGCATCGATGGTGCGCTGGATTGCCTGCTTATCCGGGCCATTGAGCGGGTTGGCCTCCAGCAGGGAATTCAGCCCACCAATGACCTGATCCGCCTGGTTGACGATGTCCTCCGCCGCAGCCGTCGCAGAATCCGAACGGGAAATTGCGCCCTGCAGATTGCCAGTCATCGCGCCAATCGCGGCGTTGGCGTTACCGGTGCCCTCCACCAGAGCGGTGCTGCCCTGCAAGTAGGCGTCGTTGAGATCCGCGGAGAAATTCAGGACCTCGTTGTTGAGCTCACCAGTAATCGCCTGCACCTGCGTCAACGCATCCTGGGCGTCATCGAGGGCCGTGTCCACGCTGCCGAGAGTCTTCTTGATCTGCGCAATCGTCGGCTGCAGATTGCCAATCTGCTCCTGGATAGCACCGACTTCATCGCGGCTATTGGCAACCGCATCGGCGACATCCTGGAAAGCGTCAGCGGAATTGAGACGAGCCGCATCGAACCGGCCCTGCAGCAGGCCGCCAGCTTCCTTAACCTCCTCGGTGACCGCCTTCGCAATCTCCTTATTAAAGGAAGCGGAAATCTGACCATCAATACCGGACGCGCCCTGCGCCGTGATGTGCGGCGAGATCGCGTTGATCTTCTGGTTAGCGCGGTATTTCAGCTTTGCTGGATGCCCCTGCCCTTGAATCAGGTCAACCATTTCCTGCGAGAAATTCGGCGGAATGGTGATTTCGGCATAGACCCTGCCGCGCTTTAGGTCCCGGTCTGCCTTCTCGGCATCGGGGAACTGCCAGCCCAGTTCATGATTTTGTTTTAGTTGTTTGACCACCTGGTTACCGATATTGAGGCTTCCGGTAACCGAGGAACTCGCGCCCTTGTCCTCATTCACAATTGCCACACCGATGTTCTCGGTGTGCTCGTACGGATCCCAGAAGCCCGGGATGTTGAACCAGGAATACAAGGCAGGGGTAATCATCACGCCGATGATAATCACCCACACTCTTGGGCTATTGCGGAGACGGCGCAAGTCTCGCTTCAGAATAGACCAGCTAGTTTGCACCTTAAGGACGCTATCATCTTTACCCCGCTAAATACATTGGTCCTAGCTTTAGAACTATCGATGGGCGGGGTGGGTGGCGTGTGGATGGCTGAGCATATTTCCCCCACTAAAACCCCCGAATGATGAAATTCATATAACCATCGGGGTAAGGTACATCACATGCAACGCGGACTACTGCTTCTATGCCGCGGCGGGGCTTGGGTTTAAGGCCGGCTCCCCGTCGCGGGGTAAGTTGTGCCGGCCTACAAGAAAAGTCCGAATTAGAAAGGCCCACAACATGTCTCCTTCCGATGCTTTTATTTCCGCTCCTTCTGTAATCTCCACTCCTGCTGGCGAGATTCCGGAAGGACAGCCTGCTTGGAATAAGCAGCGCAACTCCCAGATGGCAACCAACCGCTACCTGCCTTACGACCAGGAAGTTCAGGACTTCCAGCTGAAGGACCGCACCTGGCCGGACAAGCGCATTACTAAGGCACCGGTTTGGTGTGCCGTCGACCTGCGCGACGGCAACCAGGCACTGATTGATCCGATGAGTCCGGAGCGCAAGCGCCGCATGTTCGAGCTGCTGGTCCAGATGGGATACAAGGAAATTGAGGTCGGATTCCCGTCCGCTTCCCAGACTGACTACAACTTCGTGCGCGAGATCATTGAGAAGAACATGATCCCGGACGATGTCACCATCCAGGTTCTGGTTCAGGCTCGCGAGCACCTGATCCGCCGCACCTTCGAGGCATGTGCCGGAGCAAAGAACGTCATCGTTCACTTCTACAACTCCACCTCGATCCTGCAGCGCGATGTTGTGTTCCGTAAGGACAAGGACGCAATCAAGAAGATTGCCACCGACGCCGCGGAGCTGATTAAGACCATCGCGAAGGACTACCCGGACACCAACTGGCGCTGGGAGTACTCGCCGGAGTCCTACACCGGCACCGAGGTTGAGTACGCCAAGGAAGTTGTCGACGCCGTGGTTGATGTCATCGACCCGACTCCGGACAACCCAATCATCATCAACCTGCCGTCGACCGTGGAGATGATCACTCCGAACGTCTACGCAGACTCCATCGAGTGGATGCACCGCAACCTCAACCGCCGCGACTCCATCATTCTGTCGCTGCACCCGCACAACGACCGCGGCACCGGCATCGCCACCGCTGAGCTCGGCTACATGGCCGGCGCTGACCGCATCGAGGGCTGCCTCTTCGGCAACGGCGAGCGCACCGGTAACGTCTGCCTGGTCACTCTGGGCCTGAACATGCTGACCCAGGGAGTCGACCCGCAAATCGACTTTTCCGACATCGATATGATCCGCCGCACCGTCGAGTACTGCAACCAGCTGCGCGTTCCGGAGCGCCACCCGTACGGCGGCGACCTGGTCTTCACCGCTTTCTCCGGTTCCCACCAGGACGCCGTGAACAAGGGCCTCGACGCAATGGCAGACAAGGTCCGCCCGGGCGCTGCCGTCAAGGAGCTTTCCGACGAGGACCTGCGCGCGGTGACCTGGGAAGTTCCTTACCTGCCCATCGACCCGAAGGACGTTGGTCGTTCTTACGAGGCCGTTATTCGCGTGAACTCCCAGTCCGGCAAGGGCGGCGTGGCCTACATCATGAAGACGGACCACGGCATGAACCTGCCGCGCTCCATGCAGGTCGAGTTCTCCTCCGTCGTGCAGGCAGTCACCGACGCCGAGGGCGGCGAGGTCAACTCCAAGGCGATTTGGGACATCTTCGCAGGTGAGTACCTGGACCGCGAGGCTCCACTCGAGCAGATTGCCCTGACTGTCGATGCCCCTCAGAACGAGTCGGACGCCACCAAGATCAAGGCTCACATCGTCTACGAGGGCAAGGAGCAGACCGTTGAGGGTGTCGGCAACGGCCCGCTGGCCGCTTACGCCAACGCCCTGGAGAAGCTCGGCATCAACGTCGAGGTTCAGGAATACGTCCAGCACGCTCGCACCGCAGGTGACGACGCCGAGGCTGCGGCCTACGTCCTCGCAGATGTCAACGGCACCAAGGTCTGGGGCTCCGGCATCGCTGGTTCCATCACCTACGCGTCGCTGAAGGCAGTCACCAGCGCGGTCAACCGCGCACTGGCTTAAACTCCACATAGTTACTGACCAGGTTTATGACACTTTCGTGGCAAAATTTGTGGGTTAAACGACAAAATGTGTGTCTGGCTCGGCGTGTCGCGCGGGGGTTAGATTTGGCCTTTCTGGATGCCGATTGA